>CALGNF010000145.1 GCA_937958685.1 uncultured Caryophanales bacterium | reverse complement strand
TTCCCTACTGCTGCCTCCCGTAGGAGTCTGGGCCGTGTCTCAGTCCCAGTGTGGCTGTTCAGCCTCTCAGCTCAGCTACGCATCGTTGACTTGGTGGGCCGTTACCCTCACCAACTATCTAATGCGCCGCAAGCCCTTCCCATAGCGTCGCCCGAAAGCGCCTTTAAACGCAGTCACCTCCGTGTCCGCGTCCTATCCAGTTTTAGCCACCGTTTCCAGTGGTTATCCTCGTCTTTGGGTTAGGTTACTTACGTGTTACTCACCCGTTCGCCACTGACCGGTTTGACCCGGTCCGTTCGACTTGCATGTATTAGGCATGCCGCCAGCGTTTATCCTGAGCCAGGATCAAACTCTCCATTCATTTATGGTTTGTTTAATTTGCTCTTCTTTGTGTCCTTTTTTTGTCGTTCGTTTCCTAATCTGTTCAGTTTTCAAAGACCTGTTCCCTTGCCTTGTGATTTCTCACGTGCTTTATTATTTTATCATACACATTTTTCAAAGTCAACTATAAATTACCGCGTTTTTGGCATTTGCGAGAAAAGCCCGCGAAAAAGAAAATGTGCCAAATCTGGCCAAAAAAAGGCCGGATCCCAAGGACCCGGCCACATGCTTTGAGGACTAGTTGAGACCGATCAGCCGCATGATGTCATTGTAGGTGATGAAGATGAGCAGGGCGATCAGCAGGAAGAAGACGATCGTGTGGAGCGCGTTTTCGAATTTCTGGTTCGGTTTCTTCTTCGTGATCGCCTCATAACCGATGAAGGCGATGCGGCCGCCGTCGAGGGCGGGGATCGGCAGAAGGTTGATGATGCCGAGGTTGACGCTCAGGAATCCGATCCAGTTGAGCAGGGTCAGAAAGCCCTGGCTGGCGGCGCTGGAGGTGATCGTGTAGATGCCGATGAAACCGGACAGGTCGCCGACTCCTACTTGATTGCTGGAAAACAAGAGGCCGAGCGTCTTGTAGATCGAGAGCGAGGCGTCCACGAACCGGGTCACGGCCCCCTGGAGCGAACCGAGCAGGCTGAACTTGGACGAGCCCGAAATGCCGATCCGGGAGGTGAACAACTCATAACCTTGCGAGGAGAGGACGGCTTCGGAATAAGCCATGAAACTGTATTCGTACTGGATGCCGTCGCGCTCATAGACCAAAACGGTGGGATTCTCCCTCGTCGAGCCTTCGACATAGGCTTTTTGAAAGGCGATCAGCTCATTCCAGTCGGCGAAGGTGACGCCGTCGATCGAGATGATCTTGTCGCCTGAGCGCAGATCCGTATTGGCCTCGTTGGCGGTGGCGATGTGGATCAAAAGTTCCTCGGTGCCGGGGAGACTCGCGAAATTGAGGCTGATGAAGAAATACTGGGGATAGATCGGATCGAGGGTCACCAAAGTGCCGTTTCGCTCGACGATCAGGACAAAGGGGTCGGCATTGTTGTATTTGGCGAGTTCGGTGCGCACCGACGGATTGCCGTCCAGGATTGCCCAGGATGCGACATCGACGCCGTTGATGGCGACGATCCGATCGCCGGGATTGATGATCGTCGCTGCCGGTGAGCCTTCGGCGACGGCGCTCACCGTCGTCGATCTTTCGTCGGCGACGCCGCCGATCATGAACATGAGCAAGAAGACGAAGAAAGCGAGTACGAAGTTCATCATCGGTCCCGAGAAGGCGACCAGGAACCGCTGCCATTTGGTTTTGGAGCCGTAGACGCGGTCATACGGCGCGATCTGCAGGATCTTCTTGTCGAAAACGTAGAACGCGTCGCGTCTGACGGCATATTCGTTGATGTAAAGCTCGCCGCCGTCGACGCCTTTGAGGTCGAATTCCTCGACCGTCAGTTCCATAAAGTCGTGGTAGGCGAGATTGTTGGGATTGAGCACGATCCGCTTGATCTGTCCTTCCGAGTCGAAACCGACCCGGATCTTCTGCCCGATCTTGATGAGGTCGGCTTCGACCTCCTCGCCGGCCATCGCCACAAACCCGCCGAAGGGGATCGCCCGGATCGAAAAGGTCGTTTCGCCTTTCTTGCGGCTCCACAGTTTCGGACCCATGCCGAAAGAGAACTCGTGACAGAGGATTCCCGCTTTCTTGGCGAAGATGAAATGGCCGAGCTCATGGATGCAGATGACGACGCTCAAAACGAGCAGAAACAGGATGATGTTCAAGAGGATTGTCAGAAACGGCATGCTTATTCTCCTTGTCGGCGGTCGAATCGCGCACGGACCGACCGTTTGATTTCCTTGTCGAGGGCGATGATATCCGCCAGCGTGGCATCGTAAATGGGCTGATGCTTGTCCACGTATTCGTCGACGATCGCCTCGATTGCGAGAAAACTCAACTGATCTTCCAGAAACAGGGCGACGGCGGCCTCGTTGGCCGCATTGAGCACGCAGGTCGCGGTTTCGCCCTTCCTCGCGGCCTTGACGGCGGTCTTGAGCAGCGGGTAGCGCTCATAGTCCATGGCCGAAAACGTGAGTTTGCCCAAGTTAGCGATCGGGACGCCGGCGATTATCGTCTCTGCCCGTTTTGGATAAAACAGGGCGTAAGCGATGGGTCCGCGCATGTCGGGAAGCGACAATTGCGCCTTGCTTGAGCCGTCGGTGAACTCCACGATCGCATGGATCAGGCTTTCCGGATGGATCAGGGGTTCGATTTTGTCCAGGGAAAGCTCGAAGAGGTGCATCGCCTCGATGATCTCGAAACCTTTGTTCATCATCGTTGCGGAATCGATCGTGACTTTGGGACCCATCTGCCAGTTCGGGTGCTTCAAGGTCTCCGCCTTGGTGACGCCTTGAAGCGCATCGCGACCCAGGTGGCGCAAAGCGCCGCCGCTGGCCGTAAGATAGACCTTGCGGATGTTGGCGGGGTCTTCCCCCCGCAGCAGTTGCCACAATCCGGAATGTTCCGAATCGATCGGCAACAGCCGGGCGCCATGTTCCCGCATAGCCTTGCGGACGAGCGTTCCGCCGGCGACCAGGGTCTCCTTGTTGGCCAGGGCGACGTCCCGCCCAGCCTCCAGCGCGGCGATCGTCGGCACCAGGCCGTTGATCCCCACCAACGCGTTGACGACGAGGGGATTTGCCGCGTTGGGGGCGCATATCGCGGCCTCGCGCAAGCCGCCTTCACCATAACCGACGGCAAGCGTCGGATAAGCCGCCTTCAAGGCTTCGGCGTCTTTTTGCTCAGCCACGGACACATAGTGCGGCCCAAACTCCTCGATCTGCCGGATGAGCAGGTCGATGTTTTTCCCGCAGGAAAGCGCCAGGACTTTGAAGGCCTCCGGGTGGTTGCGGACGACATCCAGGGTCTGGGTGCCGATCGAACCGGTCGAACCAAGGATATAGAGGCTCTTCATCTAGAACACCATCGCAAGGAGAACAAGATCAACGACATCGGCAAGCACGAGAAAACCGATGGCCGTGAAAGTCCAGGAATCAAACCGGTCCATGATCCCCCCGTGGCCGGGAAACAGCTTGGAAAAATCCTTGACGCCGTAGTCGCGCTTGATCTTCGAGGCGACCAGATCGCCGATCTGGGCGACGATGGATAGTCCGAAGGTGAGCAGGATTGTGAGCGACCAATGCATCGCGAAGAGGTTTTGCCAGATCGCGAACAAGGCGGCGAGCGCACCCCCGATCACGAGGCCGCTGACCGCGCCTTCGACGCTTTTCTTCGGACTGATCAAGGGTGCAAGTTTGTGTTTGCCGTATTTGGTGCCGAATAGATAGGCAAAGTTGTCTGTAAGCATCGCCGTGAGCAGCACATAGATAACCAGCATCAGACTTTGATCCCTGATCAGCGCCAAGGCGAGAAAACTGAAACCGGAATAGAGCATTGTCAGGAGGGCGTCTCCCACGTCAAGGGTGTGAACTCCCGAAACAAACACATTCGCGAACATGACCGCAAAGACGACGGCCAGCAGATAAACACCCAAGGAAAGCGCGGGGACGAGACCGGAAAAAGCGAGATAGGCAGTGAGGTAGAGTCCGCCCGTGAAAAGCACAGTGACGATCACGAAGGAAAACGGAAACACGCGATTCTTCCTGATGACATTCATGATCTCATAGGCGGCGAGCATCGCAAGCAAGCCGCAGAAAACGGCGAAGATGCGGTAATGATCGCCGAAGATGAGGATCGGCACAAACACAACCGCCATGATCAGCGCTGTTATCGTCCGTTGTCGCATCGGTCTATCCTTTCAAGCCGCCATAGCGGCGGTCGCGTTTCTGATAGGCGTGAATCGCTTTTTTCAAGTCCTTTTCCGTGAAACTCGGCCAAAAGGTTTTGCAAAAGTAGAGTTCGCTGTAGGCTGCCTGCCACAGCAGAAAGTTGCTGAGGCGCACCTCACCGCTCGGTCTGATCAGGAGGTCCAACGCCGGCAGGTCCTTGGTATAGAGAAGCGCTTCGATCTGTTCCTCGCCGATCGCTCCCGGGGCGAGTTCGCCGCTTTGCACTTTTTCGGCGAGGATCCGCATTGCCTGGAGAAGTTCCTCTTTGGCGCCGTAGTCGAAGCAGATATTCAGGATCAGGCCGTTCCTGTTGCTTGTTTCCCGGGTGATGCGTTCGAGAATCTCCCGGTTTTCCGGGGAAAGGCGTTCCTTGCGGCCGGAAAAGACGACCTTGATATCATGTTTGGTGAATTCATCCTTGAATTTCTCCTCAAACTGGGCGGGCATCGTCATCAGGAAGTCGACTTCGGCTTGTGGCCGACGCCAGTTCTCGGTGGAGAAGGCGAAGACGCTCAAAGCCTTGATGCCGTGCTTTTGGGCGCTGATGGCGATCGTTCTGATATTTTCGACGCCGGCCTGGTGGCCGGCGGTGCGGGGAAGTCCGCGGCGCTTGGCCCATCTGCCGTTGCCATCGAGGATGATGGCAACGTGCCGGGGGATTTTTCTCGATTCATCGCTTTTTGCTGGGGGCATCGCCATCACCGTTCCTATCATAACAATTATACACCATTTCTTCGAATATGGCCATGATTATTGACCGACATCAACGCTTGCCAAGATAAAAAAATAAGACTATCGCTAGTCTTATTAGATGCTCATGATATCCTTTTCTTTGTCTTTGAAGATCTCGTCGATCTTCTCGATGTACTTGTCGGTGAGTTTTTGCGATTCGTCCTGATAAAACCGAAGATCATCCTCGGTCAGCTGTTTGTCCTTCTCCATCTTCTTGAAGTCGGCGATCATGTCGCGGCGGATGTTGCGGATCGCGACCTTGTTCTCCTCGGCCATCCGGTGGATGATCTTGACCGCATCCCGGCGGTTCTCCTCGGTGAGCGGTGGCAGGCTGATCCTGATCCCGGTGCCGTCGTTGGTCGGGGTGACGCCAAGATTGGCGCCGAAGATCGCGCGCTCGATCTTGGGGAGCAGCGACTTGTCGTAGGGCTTGATGTAGATTTGCGTCGCTTCGGGGACTTGGATGGAGGCCACCTGGTTGATCGGGCTCAAGACGCCGTAATAATCGACGCTGACGCGCTCGAGCATTTTCGGGTTCGCGCGGCCGCTGCGGACGGTCGCAAATTCCTTGTGCAATGCCACAAGGGTTTGTTCCATGCGCTCTTCACCATTCAATAGTACTGTTTCCGGCATAATTCACTCCTCCTTGCCGTTATTGATCATCGTGCCGATGTCCTCGCCCATGATCGCCCGTTTGATGTTGCCGTCGACGTTCATGTCGAAGACGTAGATCGCGATGTTGTTGTCGTGACACAAGGCCGCGGCGGTCGAGTCCATCACCTGAAGCTGTTTGTTGAGGACTTCGTGGTGGGTCAGGGACCGGTATTTGCAGGAATCCTCATGGATCTTCGGGTCTTTGTCGTAGACGCCGTCAGTTCCGTTCTTGGCCATGTAGATGATGCTCGCCCCGAGCTCGGCGGCTCTGAGCGCGGCGGTGGTGTCGGTGCTGAAATAGGGGTTGCCGGTGCCGCCACCGAAAATCACGATGTAGTTCTTCTCGAGATGGCTGATTGCTTTCCGGCGGATGTAGGGTTCGGCGACTTCGGGGATGTTGAGGCTGCTCATCACCCGGGTGGTGACACCGATCGCTTCCAGAGAGTTTTGGAGGGCGAGGGCATTCAAGATTGTGCCGATCATGCCCATGTAGTCGGCGCTGGACCGTTCAATGCCCATCTCATCGCCGAGTTTGCCGCGGAAGATGTTGCCGCCGCCAACGACGATGCCGATCTCGCAAAGGTTCATCTCATAGGCGTCCTTGATTTCCCTGGCGACTTTCCGAACGACTTTCGGGTCGATGCCGATGCCGCTTTTGCCGGCCAGGGCTTCGCCGCTCAACTTGATCATCACGCGTCTTTTTGACATAGAAATCCTCCTGTTCTATGAATAAAGGACACAAAAGTGTCCTTTAATGTTGTACTTGCGACATTACTTCCTCGACAAAGTTGTCTTCTTTTTTCTCGATGCCCTCGCCAACGGCCAGACGGGCAAAAACAGCGATTGCGGCGCCCTTGGCTTTCACGTATTCACCGACCGACTGGTCCGGATTCTTGATGAAAGGTTGGTTGACGAGGCAGATTTCTTTAAGGTTTTTCTGGAGCCGTCCCTCGACCATCTTGACGATGATCGCCTCCGGCTTCGGTTTGGCGGACTCGGCGTTTTCGTTCAGGGCTTCCTTGGTGAGGATCTCGCGCTCATGGGCGATGAAGTCCTCGGAAATGTCTGCCGGCGCAAGATATCTCGGGTTGCTTGCGGCCACGTGCATGGCGACGTCCTTCGCCGTTTCGAAATCAGCTCCGGAGAGAATCGACAGCGAGGCGATCTTGCCACCCATGTGGACATAGTGGCCAAAGATCTGGCTGTCCGTTTTCGTGAAGACGCTCATCCGGCGCAGATTGATGTGCTCGCCAATCCCGGAGACCGCCTCGAGGATCAGGGTTCCCAGGGTTTTTCCCTTGACGTCGAGTTCCAAAGCCTCGGTCACGGTTGCGACCTGGCCATCGAGCAGGATCTGGCCGACTTCGTCGACCAATTTGCCGAACTTTTCATTCTTGGCCACGAAATCGGTCTCGCAGTTGAGTTCGTACATCACGGCCTTGTTGCCTTTGAGTCTTATTTCACAAGCGCCTTCGGCGGCGATCCTCGAGGCCTTCTTGGCGGCTTTGGCGATGCCTTTCTCACGCAGCCAGTCGATTGCCTGTTCGATGTTGCCGTTTGTCTCGACGAGCGCCCGCTTGCAATCCATCATGCCGGCGCCGGTCTTGTCGCGCAATTCTTTCACTAAGCTAGCAGTCACTTCCATGGTGATCCTCCTTACAGGGTCAATAATTATATTATCATAACGGGATGGTCAAATCAATCAGTTTGCGGGAGTTCCCAAAAAAGGGAGCCTGTGGACGCTCCCCCTGGATCTATTTCTTGGCTTTGATGATTTCTTCGATCAGGCCGGCCTTTTTATACTTCGAGTATCCGGGAACGCCGAGGTCTTTTGCAAGGTCCCTGAGTTCGTTGACAGTCAGCGTGTCATAGTCTTCGGCTGTCTTCAGTTCGGCGGGTGCCGAAGCTTGTGTCTTGACGGGCTCTGGTTGCTTTTCCTCGGCTGCGGTTTCTGCTTCCGGGGCTTCGACGACGACCTTCACGACCTTGGTCGCCGGTCTTGGCTTGACATCGGTCGGTTGGGGTGCCGCTTCCGGCTCTTTGGCCGGTTGCGGTTTGACTTCGACTTTGAGCGATTTCACCGCCGGTTTTACCGGTGCGGTTTCCTCTTCATCGGCGATGTCGACATCGAGTTCGGTGTCTTCGGTTTCGGCTCCGCCGCCGAGGACGCCGCCGCTGGCCTCGATGATCGCGTCGGCCATTTTACCGACGATCAGCTTGACAGAACGCAGCGCGTCGTCATTGGCGGGGATGATGTAGTCGACCTCATCGGGGTCGCAGTTGGTGTCGATGATGCCAAAGACGGGAATCCCGAGTTTTCTGGCTTCGAGGATCGCGTTTCTTTCCTTGCGGGGGTCAATGATGAAGACGGCTTCGGGAAGGTTCTTCATCTCTTTGATACCGCCAAGGAATTTCTCCAGGCGGTCCATTTCTTTTCTGAGACCGATGACTTCCTTTTTCGGCAAGACGGCGAAGGTGCCGTCCTCTTCCATTTTGTGCAAGTCATGCAGTTTTTTGATCGAGCGTTTGATGGTCTTGAAGTTGGTCAGCGTGCCGCCGAGCCAGCGTTTGTCGACAAAGAACTGGCCGGATCTGATCGCTTCTTCCCGGACGGGATCCTGCGATTGTTTCTTCGTGCCGATGAACAGCACTCTGCCGCCCTGATCGGCGATGTCGAACATGGCCTTGTAGGCGATGTCGATGCACTCGCTCGTTTTTTGCAGGTCGATGATGTGGATACCGTTTCTCGACGTGTAGATGTACTTCGCCATCTTGGGGTTCCATCTGCGCGTCTGGTGTCCGAAGTGGACCCCTGCTTCCAGCAGGGCTTTCATGGAAATGACGCTCATTGCTTGTTGTTTCCTCCTATTTGATTTTGCCTCCACCGCCGTCATCGCTATTGCCGCCATCTGGCTCGTGGCAAATCGCTCCGCGGTGTGTGTATTTTTTACGGCGCTACTATTTTATCAAATCCGGCCGTCAAAAGCAAGTAGATTTTACCGGCAATGGCCAAAATAAAAGGCCAGGAATCATCATGGCCTTCAATCGGTGCTGCCGAAACCGCCGTTGCGTTTTTCTTTGTCCTCGCCATCGCCGTCGGCGATCCCGAAGGTGGTGAACACGCCCTGGGCGATCCGTTCGCCCTTGGCGATCACGGCGGTTTCTTTGCCCAGGTTCACAAACGAGATCAGGATGTGGCCTTCGTTGTCGGTGTTGTCGTAATAGTCGGCGTCGATGATGCCGACGGAGTTGGTCATGAGCAGCTGCTTTTTTTGGAATAGTGAACTCCGCGGAAAAACGAAAAGCACTTCGTTTTCCGGCATGTAGGCCTTCACTCCGGTGGGACAGAACGCTTGCGCTCCGGGGGCGATGCTTACGGTCTCGGCGGCCGCAAGATCATAGCCGGCGCTGCCTTGCGTTTTCCGTCTCGGGAGCGCTATCTCCTGGTTCGAATAGGCGGAAACGACTTGAAATCCCCTAGACATTGCCCGCTCCGGTAAGTTTGATCTGCCGGCGCAGTTCGCGTTCGGCTTTCGCCAGTTCGACGTTGCGGCGCTTGTTCTCCTCAACGCGGGCGGCGCGGATCGACTCCAGATTGGCAAACGCCTGTTCCTTGGAGTCGCCGATATAGGCGTCTTCGGCGATGACGGAGATCCGGTTGCGATGGTTCTCGATGACGCCGTTGATGATGACAACGTAGTAGACAAGCTTGCCTTGTTCGAGTTTGATGTAACCGGTGTCGA
Organism: uncultured Caryophanales bacterium; assembly: GCA_937958685.1. Taxonomy (GTDB): domain Bacteria; phylum Bacillota_I; class Bacilli_A; order Izemoplasmatales; family Hujiaoplasmataceae; genus JAAYZB01. The sequence continues at coordinate 6,008 of CALGNF010000145.1, read as the reverse complement.
TCGTCGAGATGATCGGCAGATGATCTGGCAAAACGCCATATTCGCCGTTGTTCTTGGAGGCGACGATGATCGCGTCGACTTCTTCGTTATAGAGTTCGCCTTCGGGAGTGATGATCACGATTTTCATGATTTTCCTCCCGACTTTTGCGTTTTCTTGGCCTTCAGGACGACATCGTCGATACCACCGACCAGGCGGAAGGCGTCTTCCGGAAGTTCGTCATGCCTGCCGTCCAGAATCTCGCGGAAGCCCCTGATCGTTTCCGCCACAGGCACGAAACTGCCCTTTTGGCCGGTGAACTGCTCGGCGACATGGAAATTCTGCGACAGGAACAGCCGAATTCTGCGGGCGCGATGGACGATCAGTTTGTCGTCGTCGGAGAGTTCGTCCATGCCGAGGATGGCGATGATGTCGAGGAGATCGTTGTATCTTTGCAGGGTTTTCTGGACTTCCCTGGCGACGCGGTAATGCTCTTCGCCGACGACCTCGGGCGTCAGCGCCCTGCTCGTCGAGGCGAGCGGATCGACGGCGGGATAGATGCCTTCCTCGGAGATTTTGCGGGACAGGTTGGTGGTGGCGTCCAGATGGGTGAATGTCGTGGCCGGCGCGGGATCGGTATAGTCGTCAGCCGGCACGTAGACGGCTTGGATCGAGGTGATCGAACCAGCCTTCGTGGAGGTGATGCGCTCTTGAAGCAGGCCCATGTCGGTCGCCAGCGTCGGTTGATAGCCGACGGCGCTCGGCATCCGGCCGAGCATCGCGGAGACCTCCGAGCCGGCCTGGGTGAAGCGGAAAATGTTGTCGATGAACAACAATACGTCCTGCTTGGCCTCATCGCGGAAGTATTCCGCCATCGTGAGACCGGATAAACCGACCCTCATCCTGGCCCCCGGCGGTTCGTTCATCTGGCCGAAGACCATCGCGGTTTTCTTGATGACGCCCGTTTCCGTCATTTCCGTATAGAGGTCATTGCCCTCGCGGGTGCGTTCACCGACCCCGGCGAAGACGGAAATGCCGCCGTGTTCCTCGGCGACGTTGTGGATCAGTTCCTGGATCAGAACGGTCTTGCCGACGCCGGCGCCGCCGAACAAGCCGACCTTGCCGCCCTTGATATAGGGTGCAAGCAGATCGACGACCTTGATGCCGGTTTCCAGAATCTCGGTCGTCGCCGATAATTCTTCAAGTTTCGGCGCTGGGCGGTGGATCGGCATGCGCTTGACCTTGTCTTTGGGGAAATCGCGGCCGTCGATGGGCTCGCCGAGCACGTTGAACAGACGGCCGAGCGTGGCTTCGCCGACAGGCACCGAAATCGGGCCGCCGGTGTCTTTGACCGGCATGCCGCGGACGAGGCCGTCGGTGGAATCCATGGCGATCGTCCTGATGATGCCGCCGCCAAGGAACAACGACGCCTCGAGCGTCAGCGAGATGGCGACGCCGTGGTTGTCCTGTTTGTCGACTTCGATCGTCAGGGCATTGGTGATCGCGGGCATCTCATGTTCGAAAAGCACGTCGACGACAGGGCCCATGACCTGGACCACTTTTCCGATAGCTGGCATATGTCCTCCTAGGTAACCGCATTGGCTCCGCCGATGATATCGGTGAGCTCAATGGTGATTTGCGACTGCCGGGCGCGGTTGTAGTGCAGTTTTTGTTTTCTGACGACCTCGATGGCGTTGTCGGTCGCGTTCTTCATCGCCGTCATCCGGGAGGCGTGTTCGCTGGTTTTGGCGTCCAGGATGATCCCGTAGAGCGTATTGTCGAGGTAGATGGGGATCAGCTCGTTCATCACCGCTTCCGGAGAGGGTTCGAAGATGTACTCGCTGATCGTTTCGGTCTTGGATCGGACGAGGTCGGTGATCGGCAGCAGGGTCTCCTCGCGGACCTGCTGGGTGAGGGTGTTGACATAGTGGGAGTAGATCATCACGATCCGGTCGACGCCTTCTTCCAAGTATAGAGAGACGAAGGCGCGCGACATCGCCTGGAAGTCGATGAACTGGACTTCGTCCCTCGAGGCGATCGACTCGGTGTTGAGAAGCGGGTAGTGCTTGCGTTTGCAGAAGGAATAGGCTTTATAGCCGATCGTTCCGACGATGTATTCGGCGCTGGAGGCGTGGGTCTCCTTGACTTTCTGTTCGAAATACTTGAGGATATTGTGGTTATACGGGCCGGCCAACCCTCTGTCGCTGGAGACGATGATGTAGCCGGTGCGCTTGATTTCGCGCGTTTCGAGGAGCGGATGACGAAGATCGATGTTCGATGAAAGAACATTTTCCAGCATCGTCCGGACCTTTTTCTTGATTGGTTGAAAAGTCCGATGCTTGCGCTCGGTCTTTCTCAGTTTCGCGGCGGACACCATGTTCATCGCCTTGGTGATCTGGCTGGTTTTCACGGTGGCCTCGATGCGGTTCTTGATATCGCGGAGGGCTGCCATCTGTCATCAATCCTTAAATGAAATCGGCGAGGAAATCGGCGAGCAGTTGGTTGAGTTTTTCGGCATCGGGCAGATTTTTCGTCGCCCGCATCGACTGAAGCAACTCTTGGCCGGTCTTTTCCCGCTTGAGAAAGGCATGGAGTTCCTTTTCGAAGCGTTTCACGTCCGTGGTCTTGATCTGGTCGAGATAGCCGTTCGTCAGGCAATAGATGCTGATGGCCTGCAGTTCGAAGGGCATGATCTCATGGAGACCCTGCTTGAGGATCTCGACGGTGCGCTCGCCGCGTTCGAGTTTGGCTTTTGTCGCATCGTCAAGGTCGCTGCCGAACTGGGTGAACGCCTCAAGTTCGCGGTAACTGGCGAGATCGAGCCGCAAGGTCCCGGAAACCTTCTTGATCGCGGGAAACTGGGCGGCGCCGCCGACGCGGGACACCGATAGACCGGCATTGATCGCGGGGCGGATCCCGGAATAGAATAGTTTGGACTGCAGGAAGATCTGACCGTCGGTGATGGAAATCACGTTGGTGGGAATATATGCGGAAATATCGCCCTCCTGGGTCTCGATGATCGGCAAGGCCGTGATCGAGCCGCCCCCGAGTTTGTCGCTCAGTTTCGCCGCCCGTTCGAGCAGGCGGGAATGCAGATAGAAGACATCGCCCGGGAAAGCTTCCCGTCCGGGCGGCCGTCTGAGCAAAAGCGACAGTTCGCGATAGCTGATGGCATGTTTGGTGAGGTCGTCATAGATGATCAGGACATGCTTGCCCTGAAACATGAATTCCTCGCCGATCGTGACGCCGGCGTAGGGAGCGAGGAAGAGCAAGGGCGCCGGATCGGAGGCGGAGGCGTTGACGATGATCGAATAGGCCATGGCCCCGAATTTTTTCAAGGTCTCGACGACGTTCAAAACCGTCGACTCCTTCTGGCCGATCGCGACGTAGATGCAGATGACGTCGCCGTCTTTCTGGTTGAGGATCGTGTCGACCGCGATCGCGGTCTTGCCGGTCTGGCGGTCGCCGATGATCAATTCCCGCTGGCCCCTGCCGATCGGCACGAGCGCGTCCAGGACCTTGAGTCCCGTCTGCATCGGCTGGTTGACGCCTTGTCTGTGGATGACCCCGGTGGCTTTTTGTTCCACCGGTCTGGTTTTGTTTGTTTCGAGTTTGCCCAAGCCATCGAGGGGCTGGCCAAGCGGATTGATCACTCTGCCGATCAGGCCCTCGCCGACCGGGACCTCGAGGATCCTGCCGGTGGTCTTGACCTCGTCGCCCTCGCGGATCAGCGAGGTGTCGTTGAGGAGGATGGCGCCGACATGGTCCTTCTCCAGATTTTGGACCATCCCGTAGACATCGTGCGGAAAGACGAGCAACTCGCCGCTCATTGCCTTGTCGAGGCCGTACACCAACGCGATGCCGTCACCGACGGAGATGACCGTGCCGACTTCCTCGGTCGTGATTTTCTTCGTGTATTTCTTGATTTGTTCCTTGAGAAGCGCGCTGATTTCCAGCGGATCGATGCGTACCATGGCTCACTCCGTTATCGTTTGAGACTTGTGCGTAGCTCTTCAAGGCGGCGATTGACCGTCTCATCGATCACGCTGCCGTCATAAACCAGCCGGAACCCGGCGATGATCGCGGGGTCGAACGCCTCTTCAAGTTCGATTTGGCGGTGATATGCGGACTGGAGTTTCTGGATGAGTCTTGTTTTGGTGCCGTTGTCGAGCGGTGCTTGCGAAATTACCTGGACCCGCATGATCTTGTTCATGTCACGAACGAGTTCAGCGTACAACAAGCCGATCGAACGCAGGAGTTCGAAGCGGTCGTTATCGATCAGGACATAGAGAAAATGGCGAAACAACTCGTTTTTGACCAAGCTCTCGAGCATCGCTTTGCGTTCCTGTTTGGTAAGGCGCGGGTTGTTGAACACCTTGAGGTGCTCCGCGCGCGAAAGTTCCCCGTAGTCGTGAAAACAGGCATCGATGGCCAGGGTGGCCTGTTCGTCATGAGCGAGGGCGAAAACCGCCAGCGCGTATTGGCGGGCGATATCCGTCATCGGAGGCTGCCGCCTTCGATGTCCTCGAGCGCCAATTGTTCGTAACGCTTGCGGTCGATCTCCTGCTCGATGATCTTTTCCGCCATCGCAGCGGCCAGATCGACTGCCTCGAGGCGCATTTTATCGCGGGCTTTTTCCTTTTCGGACTCGATTTCCCGGGTGGCGTGGGCAAGCGCTTCCTGGGCTTCCGCCCGGGCGCGCTTGATGATTTCCGCCCGTTCGGATTCGCCGTTTTTCCTGGCGTTGTCGATGATGTCCTTGGAACGGGACCGAAGCTCGTTGTAATCGGCTTCCGTCTTCTCTTTCAAACTTTCGGCCTCAGCCTTGGTGCTGGCAGCCGCGCTCAACTCTTTGGCCATATGTTCCTGGCGCTTTTCGAGAAAGTCCGTGATTCTCCCCCAGAAAAACTTCTTGACGATGATGACCAGGATGATGGTGGCCGCGAGTTGGACCAGCATGTCCGTCAGGGTGACTCCGAGAGCGGCGTTGATGGCTTCGGAAACTGCTTGCGCGATGCGATCGATCAGTGGCATTCCAAAACCTCCTTTTCGTTACTTGGGATTTTCGGGCTTATTTGCCGATCAGCAGAATGGCGATCAGCAGGGCATAAAGACCGGTCGTCTCGGCGACCGCCTGCGTCACGAGTGTCGTGACCAGGATCTTGTTCTGCGCTTCCGGCTGTCTGCCGACGGCTTCCGCCGCCTTGCCGGAGGCGAAACCCTGGCCGATACCGGGACCGAACCCGGCGATCATGGCGATGCCGGCGCCCAGATAAGCCATGCCGGCTGAGAAATGCTCGTTGTACTCCGCCGCAAAGCGCAGCACCGAGGTGAATACGGATTCGAACATGATATTCCTCCTATAAGATCTATAAGTCTATCTGATACGCTTTGATCAAGCGTCTGAAGCCATCGCGATGTTCACGGTGGAAAGCATGAAGAAGACGAATGCCTGGATCAGGCCGAAAAAGATGTCGAAGACGGCGTGGATGAAGATGCCGGCGAAAATGCCGCCAAGCCAGTGGAGCGCGGTGTAGACCATCACCGAGATCACCATGCCGCTCATGAGATTGCCAAAGAGACGCATGCCCATCGTGAGCGGGGTCGAGACCTCGCCGATCAGGTTGATCGGCAGCATGATCGGCGCCAGTGGTTTGACCGGTCCGAGCAGGCTGAGGAGTTTTTTGCCGACGCCCTGGTATTTGACCTCGGCGAATTTGATCATGAACAGGGTGATGAGCGAAAACGTCAGCGCCACGCCGAGATTGGATAGCGGCGCCTTGAGACCGAAGAGGGCGATCGTGTTCCCCAAGGCGAGGAAGATCAGGATCGTGAACAAATAGGGGCCGAAGATCTTGATGCGCTTCCCGGGCAGATGGTCGCTCAAGAAGCGGTTGAAGGCATCGACGATCATCACGCAAAAGAACAGAAAGCCCGTGGGCGTCTTCCGGTGATCGAGTTTCGCCACCCGCAGGCCGACGAGGATCGCGACCGCGGCCGGCGGCTCGTTGATCCCGGCCGCGGCGCGCGG
>CALGNF010000144.1 GCA_937958685.1 uncultured Caryophanales bacterium | reverse complement strand
AGATCGTATTCGGTGACTGGAGTTCAGACGTGTGCTCTTCCGATCTCGCAGCAAAAGGCGACTCGTTCATCTTCTCTATTCGCAAGACCGAAGAGCCCGAACGCCCCCTTGGGACCATTCAATGGAAACCAAATAAGGGAGTGCTGCAATGTCGTGGATTTGATAACGAGGTAGGAACATTGCCGGAGAATTACAAGAAGCTACTCGACAAATGGCAGAACCATGTGAAAGGAGCCACCGCCTGATGCTCCAATACAAGGGATACTACGGATTCAAGTCTGAAGATGACTTTAACAAGCTAGTCAAAGGCCTGATGAAACTTACCAAAGAGGATTTGATTGATCTCGCAATTTCTGGTAAAGTCTCCGGCTTTAACAAAGATGTGGACTACTTATTGTCGAGTATTGAAGTCGATAATCTTCTTCACAAAACCGAAGACCTTTTACGTGAATCTGATGCACTCATAGAGGAGCAACGTGGATGCAAATTGCCGCATGACTACGAGAAATGGAAAAGGAATTCCTTGAAAGTTGGAGAACTAAACCGTCAGATTGACAAGAATGATGATCGTATTCGCAAGCTTCTGGGAAAGAGGTAAAAACATGATCGACACCAAACTACCTGTCAGCAAAAAGAACATCGTCGACTATATCAAGCGATCCATCGAAACGCAAGACCGTATCAAAGACAAAGTCATGAATGACGAGATCTGGAAAGAGGACTTGATTCTTGAGGGCTTGTTCCCGGAAGAAGACAACGAAGAAGCGATCCGGATTGCTGAAACATTGGTCGCCTATGCCGAAGCTATCTGTAGGATCCGTGAAGTTGTGGAGCGCGCAGAGAATCAGAGTATCAACGCATTGAGACGGGAAGTTATCGGCATCCTAGATGATGTCGAGAAAGGATATCTATAAATGGCAGATCAAATCACCATGGTTACCAAGGTACTGAAGGTTTTTCCGAAAGGCTTCAAAATCAGTCAAGCGCTCTTGAACCAAACCATTAAGCTTGTAAACGACGTCATCGCCTACAACGGTATGCAACCCGGGAATATGGTTTTGTCGACCGTAAGAGAAGGAGAATCAAAATGATAGAAATCATCAAATGGGGCATGCTAGGAAACTTTCTTTGTCTCACTGAGGACCAAATGCATGTCTTGGATGAACAAGGGTTTATCCGGCACACGTCGGTATCGTATTATCATGGCGGAAACTCACCAACCAGAGTATCCGATGATTGGGAACGCAAGTTTAGTCGAACGGGAAGAATCACTGTGACTTCGTACATGGGAAACCGCAGTGGACACGCTTATGGAATCAAAACGAATAAAGAAGCACAAAGAGTTCTATTCGCTCTACGTGCTGCTGGTATCCATGTCATCGAACACGAAAGGATCAAACTATGAATCTCGCCGAACTGATCAAAGACGTCCACGAAAACGCCGTCAAGCACGGATGGTGGGAGAAACCCAAGTCCTTTGAAGAACTTCTGATCCTGGTTCATAGCGAGATCTCCGAAGCTCTCGAGGAGCTGAGAAACGGACACGACCCAAAAGAGATCTACTACGAAGGCCACGTCAAACTGGAAGACGGATCGATTCTCACCATGACGCGGCCGAAGCCGGAGCATGTCATCTACGACAACTGCAACACCATTCACGTTACCAAGCCGTGCGGCTTCCCGACCGAACTTGCCGACGTCAACATCCGGCTATACGACATGTCCGGATGGTGTAAGTGGCCTATCGACGAACAACTAATCAAAGTGACAACAAAAAGTATTAAACAAAACTACTCAGCATCTCAAATCAGTGAGGGCATCAGCGATTTACATAATGACGTCGTAACAATGCGTAGATCACGTTATCCATCGGCGATGGCAGAGTATATCATTGCAAGAGTTTACGCCATCGCCGAAGCCAACGGCATCAATCTTGATGCAGCGATCCTTGAGAAGCATGAGTACAACAAAACGAGGCCGTACAAGCACGGATGTAAGCTACTATGAGCAACAATGTGCTCTTCAGAGACGATTCTTACAAACACCTTATATTTCAGGAACAAAACATCATTGTACCTGGAAAGAAGCTAGTCCATGTATTTAACAAACATGACATGGGATTCCTCGGGAGTATTAAATGGTTCAAGCCTTGGAAGCAATATTGTTTTTTCCCAGAACCGGAGTGCATCTTCCATAACGAATGCCTTCAAAAAATCGCGGAGGTACTTACAAGACTCAATACGGAAGGAAAAACCAAATGAAACAGAAGAAGTATAAGTACCAGCTGATCGGACCGGGAATCAAGACGCACATCGTGATCATGGGGCAGCTGTTCCCGTGCAAATTGAGAGCCCTTTACTATTCTGATCCCAAGATCGTCTACGCACCGAACGAGGAGTTGGCACGTGCAGAGGTGCGACGGATGCTGAAGGACAAGTATTCCGCTTTTGTTCTCGAAGAAGTCAAAGAACGAAAGGAGGAACACGACGATGGGCAAGGGAGTACTGATCACCAGGAAGCGTGACAACGCTGAATTCCAACCGACCGACAAAGACTTTGAAGAGCTGACGGAGCAGCTCGAAATCTACGGCTATATCACCTTCGAGGATCTAGTTTCGCACAAGAAGCATTTTCTGTCGCAGGACCAAATCGCCGAAATGGAAGAAATCGACTAAGAACAAACAAAAAGCAGGGCGCGAGCCCTGCTTTCGTTCTTGCTAGAAATAGTAGACGGTATTATTTGATTGTTGACTTGAATTTTCGGTCGGAGGTAACAAAGCTAATCTTGCTTCTCGCATTTCCCTAAATTTGATGAACTCTTCGATTGTCATCATATTGTTAAGGTGTTTCTTTATGAAATCATCCTGTTCAAGCATAATGTTCCTCTTTGGCAACTTAATCAATGTGCGCTTCATAAAAATTCCTCCTATTTTCCATTATAGATTTTTACTCTACCGACCATTCGGTGACTTTCACAGATCTTCACGACTTGAGCAACAGACATCATGAAAATGTCGAAGCAATAGAACAACCCCAATACGAGATCCCTAAGCGTAGGATCATCATCAAGACACTTAATTTTCAGATTTGGTAAATTCGATGATATCTCTTCATAGGTTATCGAACTGCCATGCGTAAGGTGCTGAGCGGCATTTGAAAAATACGTCTCAACATCTTGCGCTTTTTTTTGGGCATCAGGATCGCCCTTGAACATATAATCGCGCAGCCAACCTTGGACAATTATTGAACACTGAGCAATAACCTTTTTTGCTTGGAACCCCAAAGTGGCTGGATACCTAAGTAACTCTGCCATCCAGTATTGAATGTTTTGTCCTACAGTAATATCCTTTTGCGCAGCCATAATGACGTTAATAATTTCATTTGCCGGTACCATGGCGTTAATAGTTGATAATGGTAATTGTGGGTCTGTCGGACCCATATTTCCGTTTCTAGCCAAGACAATTTCATCTGCAGATAAGGCTATCATTGTTCCGGCAGACATTGCAGTGTGAGGGATAATAACTCGTATATGTTCATATTTGCTTCTTAATGCATGGACAATCATCTTCGTGGCTTGTACTTCGCCACCTGGTGTATGAATTATTAAATCAAGTTCTTTGCTATCGGGAAGCATGCTGTCAATTGCTGCTTGAAACGAGGTTCTATCATCTTGGGTAATTGATAGAAGATCAGATGGCCCGCTTTTTGTTTGCCATGCCGAGTAATATACGATAACATCTCTTTTTGTGTAATCGTTGAGAGCTTGTAAGTAGGTTTTTCTCCACTCAAAGTCAAAATTCTGCTTTTCACTAAGCAGTTCATTCCATGTGTGCATAATTACATTCCCCCGTTTATAAAGCTTATCAGTACTTTGATTATATACTACTTCAATATTGGCGACAACCCCTGACAAGGAAAAAAGATGCACTTCATGAAAAAAACATATTATTCCACCCAAATTATACCCCAAAAAACTCAAAAAGTATGGGGTATTGCTCTATTTCCGTTTGAGCGCGAAAAATAGCGGTCGATTGGCAACGGAAATCGCGGAATATAATGTAAGGTTATTTTCCATGATTTTTGGGCGATTTTGGCCCATTTTGATGAGCTGATTCGACCAGAATTTGAACGGTTTTCGAACGGATCCAGGATGATCACAGACCATAAAGCGGATGTGCGAAAATCGGTATCCATCGAATGGCTTTCCTGCGACTTTTTAGCATTTTGATGATCAATTATTGAGGGATGAAAATTTCAAATTATGCAGTTTTCAAAATGTTATACGTAGTATAAAGATTTCGCACTAAATTTTTGAGTAGAACTCGTCATTAAATTTCAGCCATTCACATGATATCGTGTTGGTGTAGGCGTTCTTCGGCGAGACGACTACAACGCCCATCCCTCCTGGATGGCCATGCGCGGGATTTGCCCCCTGCACTTCCCGCGCCCTTGACTGTTGCGCCACTGGCGTTCACATAGATTCACACACACGTATCGAGGTGAAACTGTTGCAGACACCCGAGAAGATCCTAAGGTTTTATCAATCGAGCGCTTGGAAGAGAGTACGCAAGTACATCAGAGAGCGCTCGTTCGGCTTATGTCAGGAATGCGGGAAGCCTGGATGGGAAGTCCATCACATCGTTCCGCTCACGCTCGAGAATGTGGATGATCCCATGATCTCCCTTGGCGAGGCTAACCTCATGCTGCTATGTACCGAGTGCCACAACCGGAAGCGAATGGCCTTCGATGGATTGCAGCCAGGGTACGGTTTTGAAGAGAACGGCGACTTCATTGAGACCTAAATACCCCCCCGGGGTGTGATGCCTTGGAGGGGGTGCTGAACAACGGCGGCCAACTGTCACAAAATATATTCCAATTTCTGATTTGTACCTTTTTTTTCGAAAGCTTTCTTAAAAATAGCGCTGAATTTCGATGAAAAAGGCAATTTTACGGGGGTCAAAAGTCGGTCAGCAACGTGGTGTCGGCAAAACGCGTTTTCGATTATGTATTTTCGACCCCGTTTTGGAGGCTGAATTTCACGTGGATAAACCCAAAAAAGACCCGCCGCCGATGGCCGATTTGGAGAAGGAATCCAAAGCGAAAAAGCCGGCCGCGAAAACCGAGTCCTATACGCTGCCGTGCCCCAAAGTTTTGAGTTATGCGGCGTCCCTCGAATGGAAAAAACTCATGAAGGTGTACGATTCGATGGGTGGAACCATCCTCAACAGCCTGGACCGACAAGCGCTGATCCAGTACTGTGAGGCCGTCGCCATCTACAATCGAGCCCATGGTCGATATCGCCAGCTTCTCAAAGTCAAGAATCCCGACAACAAGATCGAGAACGAAATCGACAAATCGATCGAGCGCATGAACAAGCAAACAAGAATCACGTCGACGCTTGCCAAGCAGCTCTATCTCACGCCGCAGCATCGTCTGCAGATGGGCGATCCGGAAATGGACATCGAACCAGCGGCCGAAGACAACGAGATCGATGCGTTCTTCAAAGCCAAGAAGAAAGACATCCCATCATGAATACGCCCAACTATGTTCAGGAATACATCGATAAAATCCGATCCGGCGAGATCCTTGTCTGCCGGCGGATCGAGCAAGCCTATTTCAACATCATTGAGCCGGTGATCAAAGACGAGCATCCCAAGTATGGGTTCGATGCTGAAGCCGGAAATCTCTTCGTCGAGTTTGCGGAAACCTACTGTAAGAATCCCAGCTCCGACTGGATCGGCAAACCGATTCGGCTGATGCTCTTCCAGAAAGCGAAGTACCAGGCGTTGTTCGGGATCTACGAACGATCAACCGGCAAACTGCGCTTCGAGGAAGTCTTCGATGTTCGCGGCCGGAAAAACGGAAAGTCCACCGAGAATGCCATCTTGGGTTTGTACTCGGTCCTTCAGGAAGACGGTGCCGAGGTGTACGTCGCTGCGACGACACACGCCCAAGCCAAGCGCGTGTGGGACGATGCAAGGGAGATCCGCAATCAATCCCGGTCGATGGTGGAGCTACTTGGCAGCAAGGTGTTCCCGGCCCCGACGATCTACAAGAAAAACGGCAAGTCCTATTTCACGGTCCTATCCTCCAAGGTGAACATGCAGGATGGCTTGAACGTCAAGGTGGCCATCGTCGATGAATGTCACGAGTTGCCGCGAAGCCGATACGACATCATGAAGCAAGCCATGTCCTCCCGTGACAACACGCTGATGTCCATGATTTCGACGGCCGGGTTCGTCCGCGAGGCGCTGTACGACGACATCTACGACTACATGTGCAAAGTTTTGGACGGATCGATTGAAGACGACAAAGTCCTTCCGTTGCTTTATGAGCTGGATGACCCGAACGAAATCGAAGACGAGAAGTGTTGGATCAAAGCGAATCCGAGTCTTGGTGTGATCAAGAAGGTAGATAAACTTCGCTACCTCGTGGATCGGATGAAAGCAGAGCCGAACCTCGCCAATACGGTCAAAACCAAAGACTTTAACATTCGCGGCATCGACGAGCAGGCTTGGCTCAAGTATGACGATTATGACATCTACAAGTATGAAGACGTTCCTGGGTCCGATCGCAAGGTCAAAAAACAAATTGTCTACACCGAAGATGAACTGCGCAAGTATGACAACACTTATGTACTCGGTGGCTTTGATCTCTCGAAGACCAACGACTTGACCGCCTTCGTCACTCTTCTTTTCGACAAAGAGAATCATCGGATCATCGCTGTCCCGATGTTCTGGATGACCGCCAAATTCTTCCAGGAGGAAGCGGAGCGGAATTCGAAGATTCCTTGGAAGAGCTGGATCGATCGCGGTCTGATCCGAATTTCGGGTGTCGAGATGATCGACTATCACGACATTGCCAACTACGTCGCATCGAATTTCAAGACGCACGGCTGGATGTACCAGTTCATCAACTACGACTCCTGGAGCGCTCCGTACCTCGTTCAGGAACTCGCACAGATGGGCTACATGGAAGGCTACTGCCTCTTGGCCACACAGCAAGGATACAAAACACTTTCGGTCCCGATGCAGCTGGTACAAGCCCACCTGAAGGAACGCGTGCTCTGCTACAACAACAACCCGGTACTCAAGTGGATGTTCTCCAACGTGATCCTGACGAAGGACCGAAACGGAAACTTCATGCCGGACAAATCCAAACGCATGAACAAAATCGACGGAGTCGCGGCGCTTCTCAACTGCTATGTGTCGCTAGCGAAGAATCCGGACGACTACATGATATCGAGGTGACAGGATGGGCTTCTGGGATTGGCTACCGTTCAAGAAGAAATCTCCGAGCAAACTGGAGTCAATGAATCTGTTCCAACCGTCCTTTTCCGGATCATGGAGTCCCGTGCAGAACATCACGTTCGCATCGATATGCAGAGCGTTTGCGCGTCACATTTCCAAAATTCAACCCTACGTCTCGCTGAAAGGCGAGATCGCACAATCGAAGCGTTATCTGCAGCGGCTGCTCAGTTTGCGGCCGAATCCTCACATGGCAGCGCCGCTGTTCTGGGAAACGGTCGCTCTCTCGTTCTATCATGACTTCAATGCTTTCATCTGGATTGAGTACGACTACACGAACTTCAAAGAACCCATCAAAGCATTTTGGATCCTCGATGTCGAAGCGAACCAATTCGACGTTGCCAAGACGCCGGATGGTCACTACTATGTGAAAGATCGGAAGAGCGTCGTGTAGGGAAAGAGTGTAGATCTCGGTGGTC
>CALGNF010000143.1 GCA_937958685.1 uncultured Caryophanales bacterium | reverse complement strand
CCCCAATGACGCGAGCTCAAGCTATTGGGGCGGCGCCCTCTCGATCGCCAGGGAAGTCTATCAACTTCCCAACGGTGATCTTGCCACCAGGCTCGATCCTTATCTGTCGATGCTTTTGAACAAAGGCTTGATCTACGAAATGGGTCAGGACATCACCGGTGTTTATGGGACGATGACGTCTGCCGAAGGCTCCGTGACACTGGCGGGTACGGAAACCCGATATGATTTCGCGAATCTCGCGGAAGCCAGAGTCCCGGGCAACTACCAACGCATCATCGTCGATTATGTCCTGTCGATCGCCGATCTCGATGCGAAAGCCGGCATCATTCTCAAAAACGAGCAATTGGCAACCCGCCATTTCGTCATCATCGACCGGGCAACCTCGACCTTGAGTGTCTATTCCCGGACCCCGATGGGTAACGCCACGCGATCGTCGATCGCGATGCAAATCGACGATTACGAAAACATTGAGATCAAGGTGATCGTTGACGGTTCGATCGTCGATGTCTATGTCAACGGCACCTATTCGCTGGCCGCTCGGGTGACCACAAAGGGCGTCCAGGAACTGGACAACATCGCCCTCTCGCTGTTTGCATCGGGAAGCGCGACGTTTACGGATTTGCAGATTTCCAAACTTGCTTCCGCGGAGACTGTTTTCGAATAACATTCGCAGTTGATTTTCCGAGACCATCTTGACAACGATTGCACAAATGGTTATAATATGAATTAGATTTATTGCAAACGATTGCAAATTAAAAATAGGAGGAAAGAAGCAATGAAAGGTAGCATCAAGTTGTTGCTCGTGACGATTTTTATGGTCTTCGCGCTCGTCGCCTGCACCGACACGACCACCACAGCAACACCGACAACGGCAGCACCGACAACAGCCGCGCCCACGACAGCGGCCCCGACAACGGCAGCCCCCACCACGGTGGCGCCGACAACAGTTGCTCCGACAACTGTGGCCCCCACAACGACGGCAGCCCCCACCACGGTGGCACCGACAACCACGGCAGCACCGACAACCACCAGTCCGTATTTCTTCGATTATGACTGGGAAGACGAAGAATGGGACGGCGAACAGGCATTCCTTGATGGCGAAGGCGACAACTTCATGATCATGGGTGGCTTTGCCAACACCATCAACAACACTGGCGTCATCGGCCCGACTTCTGTTTGGTCCTTCGGCTACACGCCTTATGACATGGGCATCTATGAAGCCACCATCGAAGCCAAGGTCCAATGGACCGGATCGACGAACCCCGATGAGATCGCGGTCTTCTCGATCAGACACCTGTACGCGATGCACTATGACCTGCAGATCTTCTTCGATAACGGCGATGTCTACACCGGCGTCAGATTCTACAACACTTCATCGAACGTTCTCGGCGACTCCACCGACATCACCAAGGGCGGACAGCTCTCCGGCCAGCAATTCCTTGAAGACACCGATTACATCGTCAAGCTGATCTATGTCTATACCGGCGAGACGACGACGGACATCTATGTCTATGTCAACGACATCCTCGAGATCTATCTGAGCGATGTCACGAAACAGAACCAAAACGGCAAATTCGGCATCGGCGCTTCCGCCCGCACCGGCCTGAAGGTCGACTACTTCCGCGCTTACGCCACCGATAGCGAAGCTTTGACGACCCCGCTCTTGAGCAACGTGACGCTTGCGGAGAACTGGGAATTCGAAGAGGCTCTCGGAACCGCCGGCAGCGCCATCCTGGGCGATGCCTATGTCGAAGGCTACAGCTTCAAGACTGACGGCGAAGGTTACTTGAGGACAGTCACCGACGCCGAAGGCAACCTGGGACCCGCCGCTGGCTGGCAGCTCGCAAGAACCGGCTATGACATGGGGATCCCGACCAACTACATCCTTCAGGTCAAGGTCATGGCCAACAACGCCACCGGCAACGCCACCGCGATCATGAGACCTTCGCACGCGATCTATTGCGACTTCCAGTTCGTGATGAGCGACACCGCTGAAGGCGCCGGCGTCTACGTCTACAAACAAGGCGCAGCCTGGGCGCAAGTCTCCGGCCTCACCTATGGCCTTGGAGAGGAATACGTTGTCTCCCTGGTCTTCGTCAAGACTTCGGACACGCATCCGACATCCACACACGGCACCTATGACGTCTTCGTCTACATCGACAACACTCTCGTTTTGACAATTGAAGACGGCGAAAGCGCCGGCCCCTCCGCCTCGATCGGCCTGATGGCCAGCACGGGCAGCGACATTTCCTACGATTACCTGCGCATCTACGGCTTCGAATAATCTGGTTAGTTAATTGCGGGATGTAAATAGCTGCATCGAGGACATGCAGCTATTTTACTTCCGCAGACACAGCAACAGTGAGGTTATGACAATGGGAAAGATACGCGCCTTCTTCGACGCCGTTGATCCGCTCTACGCCAGGCTGCTGGCCGAGGGCG
>CALGNF010000142.1 GCA_937958685.1 uncultured Caryophanales bacterium | reverse complement strand
GCGACCACCTAGATCTACACTCTTTCCCTACACGACGCTCTTCCGATCTGCGGTGTTTTTATTCCAAATGAGCCGGCGCTCTTGTATGTGCCGTACTTGTTTTATATAATAGAATCAAAATGGGGTGAAAGTGGTGAACAAACTGAAAAGCAGACTGCTCAAGGCTAGAAGTCTGATCAGTATCAAGACATACAAGCGGCCGCTGATATTCATTATATTGACGATGGTCATCATCAATATCGTCATCCTCGTCATCGCCGCTCTAGTCGCTTTGGCCATCGACGATTCCTTTACCGGATTTGTCGACGCTTTCGCCAATGGCTCGATGAAATGGTTGCTTTCCCCCAACGCCATTTTGGCCATTGACAATCCCCAGACCCTGCTTCTTGCCGTGATCGTTCTGATAACCGGCATGATCTTGTTCACGGGGACGATCATTGCCCTGACCACGAACGCGATCAAGGACTACTTTCACAAGAAGCAGTCCGGATCCGGAAAGATCTACCTCGAACGGCATGTCGCGATTCTCAACTGGAACAACAAGGTTCCCGAACTGGTTGCCGATCTTGTCCATGTCGAAAACAAGCAATTGACCGTGATGATCCTTGCCGACATCGACAAGGATTACGCAGAAAAGCAAATTGTCAATGCCATCGCCAAACTGCATAAACCGGATAAGGAACTGACGCGGTTCAATGTCCTTGTCAAGAGCGGCGATCCCTTGCTCAGAAGCGATCTCGAGGACATTTCGATCGCCGATGCGGACGCGGTGCTGGTGATGAACAAGGATCTGCATGAAGAAGTTGCCAAAAACATGTCCAAGAGCGATCTCAACGTCATCAAGGTCATCTTGTCGCTGGGGAATATCGAGTTTGCCAATAATCCGCCGATCGTGGCCGAAATCAAGCATTATGAGACCAAAGAGAAGATCTTGACGCTGGAAAGAACCGTCCATACCCTCAAGGAACACACGCTGCTTCCCGTCTGTTTCGACAAGCGTTTGGGACAGATCATTGCCCAGACGATCATCGATCCGCGCATGGAGGATGTCTACTTGTCTTTGTTCTCGTTCGAAGGTGCCGAGGTGTACCATCTTGCCGGGCTGGGTTTCGCGGACAGTTTGAAATACGGCGCCTACTCCTTCCCGGTTGCTGAAATCGATGACGGGGTCTTCGTCTTGTCTTCCAGTCACTCCCTGATCGACAGGATCACGGAGACCACCATCGAACCAAAAAAACTGAAACTGAAACCGATCGTGGAAATGACGGACATGGATGTCTACATCATCGGCAAGAACAACAAACTCGCATTTATCCTTGATTCGTTCAAAGCCTACGAGCGTCTCCATAAAAGCGAATTTCGTTCCGAGTGGATCGCCCCGGAGAAGATTGATGACATGATCGTCAGGATCAACCTCAACCAAAAACCGGCCGCTATCGTGCTTTTGAGCGATGAAAAGGCCCTCAACGACAGCCTTGATGCCAATGTAATCGACACGCTCATATACCTGCAAGCCCACCTTCAGCGGCTGGATGTCAGCGTGATCGTCGAGTTGCTCGATCCCCGCAACGATCATATCATCAAGGACTTCAATATCCAAAACACAATCATTTCCAACAAGATCATCTCGTTGCTTTTAAGCAAACTGGCGCTGTTCAAGGACACCGCTGTCTTCTATGAGAATCTTTTGACGATTGCGCCCGGACAAGCCGGTGAAGACGATCAGGCGATCATAATCCGCAACGCTGGCGATCTCTTCCGGGAGAAATTTCCGCTCTCGTTTACTTCCAAGAAGGAACTGATCGTGTCTGTCCATGAAGCGGCCAAGGGGAAAGTCATCCCTCTTGGCAGGTTCCGTGATCAAAAACTGACACTGTTCGAGGGTGATCTCTACGAAACTGGTGAGAACACGATTGAAAAAGAGGATGCCATCGTCCTCATGAAACTCTGATGGGAGGCCAACATGATCTTTCAATATCGGGATGACCGTCCTGAACTCGCTTCCGGAGTCAAAGTGTTTCCGGGCGCTGTCGTGGCCGGAGCTGTCCGTTGTGATGAGTTTGTCAACATCTGGTATAATGCCGTCGTCAGGGGCGATATGGCTCCCGTCACGATCGGCAGAAACACCAACATCCAAGACAACGCCGTCATCCATACCAATACCGGCCTGCCGACCCTTATCGGCGCCAATGTCACGGTCGGTCACGGAGCGATCATCCATGCGGCGACGATCGGCGATGACGCACTGATCGGCATGGGGGCCGTGATTCTTGACGGCGCGATCGTCGAAACCCAAGCCCTGGTCGCTGCCGGGTGTGTCGTGCCGCCGGGAAAAACGATCCCTGCAGGTATGCTGGCGGTAGGAAACCCTGCCAAGGTCGTGCGGCCATTGACTCCTGCGGAAATCGAGGCGAACCGCCAAAACGCCGCCACCTACGTGAAAATGGCAAACGCCTATGAATAGGAGGCTGACGGAAGCGGAGGCGATGATGGTGGATACCGTCATCAAACGCGTCAAGTCCATCATGTCCGGTGATGCCACCGGACATGATTTCTTTCATGCGCAACGGGTGGCAAACACCTGCGAACAGCTGCTAAGACGCGTTGAAGCCGATCCCTTCATCACCATTATGGCCGCCTGGCTTCATGATCTGGAGGATGTCAAAATCAGTCATGATCCCCAGCGGGCGGAGAAATTGCTTGTGGAACTCGACATGGCGGCTGAGACAAGGTCAAAGATTCTCTCCATCACCCGCAACTGTTCCTATTCGGCTACCAAGTCAGGCAAGCAGATGACCACCATCGAAGGGATGATCGTCCAGGACGCGGACCGTCTGGACGCCCTTGGGGCGATCGGCATCGCCAGGTGCTTCGCCTATGGCGGGCGCAACCAACGACCGCTTTATCGCGGACAAACGGATGATGATTCCTCCCTGGCCCATTTCTATGACAAGTTGCTTAAACTCAAGGATTTGATGAATCTGCAGGCTAGTCGGCGGATTGCCAGACGCCGAAGCCGGTATTTGACCGGTTATCTGCGGCGGTTCTTGCGGGAATGGGACGAATTTGGGGACTAATCGTGACATGCTGCATATTTTGGTGAAAAACATTTCCTTTTTTCCCGACTATTTGGTAAAATAGACGTGCCGGGAAGTAGCTTAGTTTGGTAGAGCGCTTGGCTGGGGGCCAAGAGGTCGCAGGTTCAAATCCTGTCTTTCCGACCAGATGCATG
Source organism: uncultured Caryophanales bacterium (assembly GCA_937958685.1). Taxonomy (GTDB): domain Bacteria; phylum Bacillota_I; class Bacilli_A; order Izemoplasmatales; family Hujiaoplasmataceae; genus JAAYZB01. The sequence goes on along the minus strand of CALGNF010000142.1, from coordinate 4,066 downwards.
CCCAAGCATCGACAGTTTCGCCTGTCGGTGCTTTTTTGTTTCATTATTTCTATGCAGGTTATTGATATGACTTGCGGACCACAGTAAAATTGAAAGTAGAATGCGGGGTGATGGGCTTGGCCAGAGTCAAAGAGCTCTTGGAAAAAGAAAAACAAAAAACGCGGCTGGAGATCATCCGCTCATGGTTCACCTCGTTTGCTGTCACCGCCGTGGCGGTCGTGGCGGTGGTCGTGTTTGTTCCAAGGAGCCCATCAGCCGGCTTTGAGCGGCTTGAGGTCTTCGCCAACCAGATCATCTATTCCCTCCAAGTTACTGACGAGGATGCGGCAATCATCGAAGGTACGCTGAAGTTGGTCGTGGAAAACCAGATGGAATACTACGAAACCAGTCTTGATCTGGGTCAAAACGCAGGGATCATCACTTCTTTGAGGGCAAACACAACATACCAGATCGCAATCAAGGCTGACAAAGGCTTCGGTTTGGAAACACTGGATGCGCAATCGTTCAAGACCCTGTCTCGAATCGGAGGGGCGATCGTCGGGGAAACATTGGTTTCCGAGCCATCCGCATACTTCCTCGATTACGATGTCACATTGTACCTGTTCGATCCCGAAACAGAGTTCAAGGAGTTTCGCCTGATATCTGGATATATGTATCCGTGGAGCGATGAAGTCTACGACAGTCAGGAACTCACCCTCGCTTCCGGACAGACCTCGGTCAGGCTCGAAGAGATTCCCAACGAGAATGTCAAAGTGATCCTGACCCTTGAGGGAACCCGGCAAAACGATGAGACAGAGATTCTTGACATATACCAATTCCACACCCCGCTCAATGTCGATTTCTCGTATTCGCTGAACCAGGTCACCACTAACAGCCTCAGTCTGTACCTATATCCCGAGTCGGCTGTGGTTTCCAACTTGAGTTTTACCATCGCCCTGTGGACGGGATCGCGCAAAGTTCAAGAAAAGAGCGTGTTGCCCCAGGACGAAACCTCGGGTCACCATCATTCGGGAACCGAAGTCGTCTTCACCGGACTGAGGCCGGCGACGGACTATCGGCTTGAACTGATGGCCAGTTACACCAATCCTTACACGATGGAAAGAATTACAGCCACGGTGGCCACGATCGAGGAGACGACCCTTGGCAATTTTTCCCACACGTTCGTCCTCATAGAAACCGATACCCACTATCAAGTCGAATTGACCGTCAATGATCCTGACCATAATTTCCAGATCGCATATTACTATGTTTATTGGATCCAGGCTGAAGATGAGATCAATTATGGCGGCGGCCAGAGCGGATTCACGCCAAGCGGTGAAGAAAAATCTGCGATCCTCACGATCGCAAAACCTTCGTTCACCGATTTTCGGATCGAGATCGGCTTGCGAAATCAAACCGATTATTATCGATATGTAATCATCGAAAACATCAGACCTTAAGTAAAGGGGAGGAATACAAATGCACAGCTTCAAGACCAAATCCAAAGCGGAACAAATCAGGATCATCATCGTTGCTTCAATCATCTTTGTCTGCCTGTTTCTCGGCATGTTCGCCGGAATCATCTTTCCAGGCTCGCAATTTGCGACCATCATCGACAATTCCGTGGGTAAGTTCTTCAATCTGATTGGCTTTTTCACCAACAATTATGTCACCTTGTTGGAGAACCTGACGATTATCATCTTCGTCTGGATCTTGAACAAGGTCATGTTGCTGCTGGTCAACATCTTCACGAAAAAGGGCCAGCGCTCGGAAACCATCGGCGATTTGCTCCGCAGCGTCGTCAAGTACCTTTCCGTGATCATCGCCGCGTTTCTGATCCTCTCCTCTTGGGGCGTCCAGACGCCGACCCTCCTGGCTGGCGCCGGAATCATCGGCCTTGCCGTCAGTTTTGGAGCCCAAAGCCTGATTGAGGACATTTTCAGCGGGCTTTTCATCATCTTCGAGAAGCAATTCCAGGTTGGCGACATCGTCCAGATCGGTGATTTTCGGGGCATTGTAAAAGATATCAGTCTCAGAATCACCAAGTTCGAGGACTTGAATGGCGATGTGAAGATCATCAACAATTCCGATATTCGCGGGGCGATCAACTCCTCGAGTTCGTTATCTCCGGCCATTTGCGACATTTCCATTGGCTATGGGGCCGATATCGAGAAGGTCGAGACGATCATCAAGAGCAATCTGGAGGCGATCGGCAAACAGATTCCCAAGATCGTTGAAGGACCGTTCTATGCGGGAGTTGACAAGCTGGCTGATTCCTCGGTCGTCATCCGCGTCGTCGGACGATGCCAGGAAATCGATAAAAAGACGGTTGTGCGGGCGCTTAATCGGGAAATGAAGATTCTCTTCGACAAAAACAAGATCGAGATACCCTTCCCGCAACTGGTCGTCCACGTCAATCAAGACACCAAAAAGGAGTGATTCGGGCGCGACACTTTTTGGTTGCTTTTTGGCAAAACCATGATATAATATTGCTTACAGTGGAGTCATAGCTCAGCGGGAGAGCACCTGCTTGACGTGCAGGGGGTCGGGGGTTCAAACCCCTCTGGCTCCACCACTGGACCTTGCCAAGCCTTCAAGTTTTGTTTTTGAGGGCTTTTTTCTTTTTCTGGGTGTTTTTTGGTTTCAGATTGATGATTATGTTGTATAATCATAGTGAACAATGCGCGCCTGGAGCCATAGCTCAGCGGGAGAGCACCTGCTTCACGAGCAGGGGGTCGTGGGTTCAAAACCCTCTGGCTCCACCAGGCGCGCTGTCAAGTCAATCAGCGGCGCTTTGGCTCGCACTTCCGTTGATGACATTTTTTTGTTGCGGGGACGACAACAGGCAGTGATTGACGGCTACACCGGTCGGAACCGCCATTCCAAGTTCCAGCCTCCGCATCATCATTTCCAAAGAAAGGTTGGCCGGTTTAAACCCATGGGCGTGAATTTTCGTGATTTATGCAAAAAGCGATTGATGATACCGTTTTTGTTTCTGGTTCTTTTCACTTTGACATTTCTCTTTGGTCCTCCTGAAGATGTGTTTCGCGGCTATCTCGCCATCCTCAAGAGTCCGAGCGTGCTGATTTCGGACTATATCCGGATCGGCGGACTCGGAGCTTCATGGTTCAATGTGATGACCGTTGTCTTGTTCAACTATCTGATGATCAAGCGCCTCGACTTGAAATTGACCGGACCGATATTCGCGGGCGTCCTGACGATCGCCGGTTTTTCCTTCTTCGGCAAGAACATCTTCAACACATTGCCAATCTATTTGGGTATCTACCTGTACGCGCGGACCCAAAGGCTGGAATTCCGCTCTTACATGATCGTCGTCCTCTTTTCAACGGGAATCAGCCCAATCGTCAGCTTTCTGATCTTTGGCACCAACTGGCCGCTATATTTCGCCATTCCCGCCGGGATTCTGGTCGGGGTTTTCACCGGCTTCGTGTTGCCGGCGTTCTCGGCCCACACGATCAAGTTTCACAAAGGCTACAATCTATACAACATCGGCTTTGCCATGGGCGTGTTGTCCATGCTCTACGCCGTCATCCTCCACAGTTTCTCGATCGACCTCAATCTCGGCGGACCCACGAGCGAGGAAGCTCACAGCGTTTTGCTTTTGATCAGCTTGATCCTCTCGTCCGTGTGCCTGCTTGCGGCTTTCATCCTTGACCGTCAGGTCTTGCGGAAGTATCCGAAACTATTAAAAAGCACGGGGCGCCTGGTCAGCGACTTCATCCGCGACTTCGGTTTGCCGGCGACGCTCTTGAATGTCGCGCTCATGGGCTATATCTCGGTGACGGCGCTGCTGGTGCTGGGTTTAAAGATAAACGGACCGGTAATGGGTGGGATCCTGACGGTGATGGGTTTCGGCGCTTTCGGCAAACACCCGCGCAATTCCCTGCCGGTGATGTTCGGAGCCTGGCTTGGGGTTACCCTGACGAATTACTCGCTGGATTCTGTCGGCATGGTCATCGCACTGCTGTTTGTCACGGCCGTGGCGCCGATCGCCGGCCGCTACGGACCGCTGATCGGCATCATCAGATCGGAAGAGCACACGTCTGAACTCCAGTCACCGAATACG
>CALGNF010000141.1 GCA_937958685.1 uncultured Caryophanales bacterium | reverse complement strand
GTGATGCCAAGATCGTCACAAGTGCGATGATCAGGATCGCTTTTTTCAAAAACATCTCCTCAATCCGCGAATGCTGCCATTATTTTATAATACAGAGCTTGCTTGTTTCTATAACTTGAGCCAGGATATCATCATTGCGCATCATTATTCGCCGACATACTCGTCCGCGCCGATATCGACATCATCAAAGGGCCGCGGATCGGAATCGTGGTCGAAGCGGATCATGCCGATTCCAAAACCAGCATCAATCGCCAAAGAGGACGGCAGCAGACGGAAGTCATGATTGTCTGGGTCGACAAAACCCGGACTTGCCTCGATGAAATCAATGCCTTTCCTTTCGCCGCAGTCCGCGGCGTTTCGGTAGCCGTCGATCAAGTTATGGCTGATGGTGATGGTCTCGGGCTGCCTGCCCCACGGCCAAATGGCGATGGAAAAGGTGAAATTGTCCGAAACGATGTTGTTTTGGATATGGATATTGCTCATGGTGCCGATGGCGTTGGCCTGACTGCCGATGGCGATTCCGCCCGAAAACCAGGTGTCTTCCGAGCCGTTGTTGACAATGGTGTTATTGATGATCCAGATTTCATTGAGGGAGAACGGACTGATGTCGGAAAGACCAGAGATGGCAATCCCTGCGCCTTGGTTATCATACACATAGTTGTTGTAGACGAAGATGCTATCGATATCCGCGTGCTCCCTGCCATAGATAACGATGCCGTCCCCAAGATTGTCGTACACTTTGTTGGCATAGAAATGGACTTCGCTGATGCTGAGCGATCTTCCCGGAACGCCTCCCCAGCCGACGACCATCCCGTCATCTGTATTGCCGTAGATCTGATTATTATAGACGAGCACGTTTTCAACAGAGCCGCCGTTCTCGGTGTTCACGCACAGCCCGACGTTGTTGTACCTGCTGATATTGTTATAAATATGAACATCGGACAGATCGCCATCCCATGAGTCCACGTAAATACCAAGCCCGGTATATTCGACTAGATTATCATATATCCGGGCGTTCTCCACCCCTCCAGCGGCATCGATCGCAATATTGTCGCTGTCGTGCACATGATTGTTTCTGACAATCACCCGCTTGTTGCCCCTCAAGGATATGTCTTCGAGTCCTGATTCCGGGTGCATGCAAGCCATTTCCACTTCGTTTCCATCAATCAAGAGGTCATCGACCCCCCAAGCAAATATCCCCGGATTCTGGCTGTTGATCGTGTGGTTGTTGAGAATGTCGATGTGATGACTGTCGCCAACGAAAATTGCCGAGCCCGAAGCGTTGATGACTTTGAATCCGTTGATAGAGATATAGCTTTGCTCAAGCACAAGTATCATACCATACCAGAGGCCATCCCAACTGGTCATGATTCCGGTGCCGTCGATCACGACTTCCGCACCCGGATAGGCCGCAAAACAAAGCCAGGCATCCTCGGTTCCGGATTTGTCGATGACGAGTTGCTCATTATAGGTTCCCCCATAAACAATCATCGTGTCACCTGGAGTCATCACGCTAACGGCTTTTTCAAAAGTGCTGAACGGTTGTGCGGAGGAACCCTCATGATCATCGTTTCCAACGGTCGAGACATAATACTCGGTGTTGACATCTTTCCATCCCGCATAGAGCGTCATGGAGACGTTTTTTGTCTCCGCCGCATTGACCGGTTGCGTCAATAAGGAATCGTCGAACCAAGCGATGAATTCATATCCGTATCGATTGACAACAGGCAGATAATCAGCGAGATAGGCCCCGTAAGGAACCGATACTGACGTGATGCCTTCCCCGGGTATGGATGTTACAAGCTCGACACTAAAGCTAATTGGTTCCCATTTGGCATAAAGCGTGAGGTCATTGTTGATCGTCGATCTTAGGTTTCGTGCCGTCCCGCTGCCGACTTGGTTGTCGAACCACCCTGAGATCAAATAACCTTCACGATCGATGGTTGGCACAAAATCGATGATGTGCTGGGTTGGTGAAATGTTAAAAGTCTGGTCTTCACCGCCGCTAAAGTTGGCTTTGAAAGTGAGCGAATACATTTCGGGTTCATCTTCAAGTCCAGCGCAGGACACATTGAAGGCCACCAAACCGAATGCCACCAAGAAAAACATGATTTTTCGGATTGGATTCGGCTTAATCCGATCTGTTTGGATCATCCAGCAAAATGCCTCCCTCCCTGAGTCAGTGTCATTGTTCCCCATCATCGATTGTGTGTGTTTTTCTCAAATCATGGTTCTTGCTGCCGGTTTTGCTGAGATAAGCTGATGCCGGATCATGATAGGCAACCCTCATATGCATAATGACGACGGATAAAATAAAAAACAAACATAAAAATGGCTTTCTTATGCCGCTTTATAGGGAAATGTTATCGATTAATGACGACTTCGAATTGTCAACCATCGGCGCTGCTGCCGTGCAAAACCAAACAGTGGCGGCTCATGGCCGTTATGCTTGGCGTCAGAAAATGGTGCGGGTGACAGGACTTGAACCTGCACTCACTGGGAACTAGATCCTAAGTCTAGCGCGTCTGCCAATTTCGCCACACCCGCACATCTATTCAGATTGGTGACCCGCGGGCGATTCGAACGCCCGACCCTTTGATTAAAAGTCAAATGCTCTACCTGCTGAGCTAGCGGGTCGAAAAAATGGCTGGGCTAGGTAGATTCGAACTACCGATCTCGGAGTCAAAGTCCGATGCCTTAACCGCTTGGCCATAGCCCATTAAAAGAAAAAGCTGGGGCGATTGATGGGAATCGAACCCACGAATGTCGGAGCCACAATCCGATGCGTTAACCACTTCGCCACAATCGCCATCACGCTTTTTCGCAATGTCTAGTTTACTAAATACCCCTCTAAAAGTCAAGCAATATTTCGGTTATCGGAAACCGGCAAAGAAAAGACGCCGATCGCTTCCGATCGGCGTCGATGCCGCGTTATTTTAGATTCCGGTGATTGCCAGCCCGAACCCCTGATCGCCGAGATGAACGAAAAAAACCGGGCTGACGAATTTTGTCATGTGGATAATCGTCTTGGGATATTTTTCCTCCACCTCGGTCTTCATCTTTTGCGACCATTCGTCGCGGTTTAAGTCGATGATGTCGAGATATACGGTCTCATACTTATCATTGTATTCGGCAATTGTCGCCATGAAGTGATCATAACACGCGTTGTTGGTTCTTTCTTTTCTGACAAGGTGAAGTTTGCCGTCGATCATCTCGACGATCGGTTTGATCCTAAGGACGGTTCCCAGCAAAGCCTGGACTCGGCTCAAGCGCCCGCCACGAAACAAATGCATCAGGTTCGAGAGGGTGAACATCAGTTTCGGGTTTTTGAAAACCGCATAATACAGCTCGAGGATCTCGGTGAAGGTTTTTCCGTTGTGGATCGCCTCGACGATGATGCTGATGCCGTTGGCGAGGCCGAAAGAGGCTAGTTGGGAAGCGTGGACGCTCAGTTCCATCTGTTTGTCGAACATCGTCTTCGCGATCAGGGCCGATTGGAAGGTGCCGCTGATCTTTTCCGAGAGCGTGACGACAAGCACATTGGTGTAGCCTTCCGCATGATACTCCTCGTAAAGTTCGAGAAACTCCCCCGGAGACGGCTGGCTGGTCGTCATTTTCTTGCCCTCGTGGAGATGGGCGAACATCTCGGCAGTTGTCAGTTCGCTTTCCTTGTATTGCTTGCCTTCGATAATCACATTGAGATGGGCGACTTTGATGAAGGGATAGTTTGCCAGTTCCAGTCTGGTCAACGTGGTGCTGTCGATCAGCAGGCCGATCTTTTCCATGGGTGTATCTCCTTATATTTGGGATTGATGTTGATCAACTACTATGTCACACATAATACTTTAGCAGAAGTGGTTGCCTCTGTCAAGAATTTGCACTTAATCATTGGCAATGAGACATCTTCTTGTAATAGAAAGCGGCTCTCCAAAGATTTGGGGAGCCGCTCATGTTATCAATTGTTTGTCTTCTTGTGTTCTTCGATGATCTTCGGAATCAAGTTGCCCGGGACTTCCTCATATCTGACGAATTCACGGGTGAAGGTGCCAGAGCCTTGCGTCATCGCCTTGAGGTCAATCGTGTATTTGGTGATTTCCGCCTCGGGAACTTCCGCAACGATCTTCTGGTAGCCGTCATCGGCCGGTTCCATGCCCATGACGCGACCGCGGCGTTTGTTCACATCGCCCAGGACATCGCCCATGTATTCGTCCCTGACGGTGACGACGATTCTGTGGATCGGTTCGAGGATTGTCGGCTTGGCTGATTTGCACGCTTCCTTGAAGGCGATCGAGGCCGCCATCTTGAAAGCGAGCTCGTTGGAATCGACGGGATGGTATTTGCCGTCGGTCAGGACTCCCTTGACGCCGATCACCGGGAACCCGGCGAGCGTGCCATGCTCCAACGTTTCCTGAAGGCCTTTGTCAACGGCCGGGAAGTAGTTTCTGGGAACAGCGCCACCGAAGACTTCCTCGGCAAACTCGTAATCTTTGTCGGCCAGGGGTTCGAAACGCATCACGACGACGCCATAGTAGCCGGAACCGCCGGATTGTTTGACGTAGCGGCCTTCCGCTGTGGCGATCGCCTTGATCGTCTCGCGGTAGACGACTTGTTGCTCTTCGTTGTCGACGTCGACCTTGAACATGTTTTTCATCTTGTCGATGATGTAGCCGAGATGGATCATGCCTTGTCCGCCGATCAGGAGTTGGCTCGTCTCCTTGTTGCGGACGATCTCGAAAGTGGGATCCTCCAGCCGGAGTTTCGCAAGCGCATTCGAGAGTTTGTCCTCGTCAGCCTTGTTCTTCGGCCTGATCGCGACATACATCGTCGGATTGGGAGTCACGGTTTTCGGGTAGACCATCGTCGCTTTCTTGTCGGAAAGCGTCGCACCGGTCACAACGCCGTCGGTCTTGCCGATGGCGCAGATGTCGCCGGCATGGACGACTTCGGTCGCTATCTGGGTCTTGCCGAGCATGAAGAAGACCTGGCCGACCTTCTCGACATCATTGGCTGAGGAGACAAAGACTTCCTGATCCTTGCGAAGCTGTCCGGAACGGACATGGAGGAAGTTGATCGTGCCGACAAACGGATCGATGATCGTTTTGAAGACATAGGCCGAGAACGGTTCAAAGTCGGCGGTTTTTCTTTCAACGGCGCTCGAGGCGTCGGGTTTCTCGCCTTTGCTCGGACCGAGTTCGCTCGTGGCCGGGAAGTATTCGTTGATCATGTGCAGCAATGTCAGCGGACCGACGTTTTTCAGGGATGCGCCGACCATGACGGGGACGGCCTCCCCGGATGTGACTGCCAGTTTCAAGCCGCGTTTGATCTCTTCGATCGTGAGTTCCTCGCCGCCAAAGTATTTCTCGAGCAGTTCCTCGTCGCTTCCAGCGACAGTCTCGACGAGATCTTGGCGCAGCGCCTGGACGCGCGCCATTTTGTTCTCATAGATTTCCCCGTCGATGCAGGCGTTGCCGTCATAGATGCGCGCCTTCAGTTCGACGACATCGGCGAAACCGGCGAACTCCTCGCTTTTGCCGATCGGCAGGCAGAAGGGGATCGCTTCTTTTCCGAGACGCTCCTTGATGGCGTGCAGGATTTCGTCGAACTTGACGTTTTCCTTGTCCATTTTGTTGATGTAGATGATTGCGGGGAGATTGTGTTTCCGGATTTCCTTCCACATTTTCTCGGCGCCGATCTCGATGCCTTTGGTCGCATCGAGAACCAGGATCGCGCCGGTTGCGACCTTGAAGGCCTGGAGGGTGTCGCCGATCATCTCATCCGCGCCCGGAGTGTCGAGGAAGTTGAATTTCGCATCCTTGAACTCAACGGGCACAACCCCGGTCGAGAGCGAGTTCTGTCTGGTCTGCTCCTCGACGGTGAAGTCCGAGATCGTGTTCTTCCGCTCGACCTCGCCCTTTTTTTCGATCGTACCGGATATGAAGGCCAGGGCTTCGGTCAGCGAGGTTTTGCCGCTGCCCAGATGGCCCAAAATGATGACGTTCTTGATCTGCTCAGCAAGGTATTCTTTCATTGGTTAAATGTCTCCTCTCATGGTAATCGCTTACAATCTATATTATTATATCATAAAGACAGAAAAAAGAAAGATTTTTCCCGTCGCATAAAAAAGCCGGGAACCCCGGCTTGATCATTTGGGAATCAGGAACCCGAAAGTTGCGTCAGTTGGTCAAGAAGCAAATTTTCGATCTTGACGAAAACCTCGCGCTTCTTCATCGGAAAGCAGTCGTCACAGTAGTTGTTCACGCAGTGCGAGCAATAAACGCTCGTCATGTCCTTGTATTCGTTGATGATTGCCAGTGTCGCCTTGATCGTTTCGGTTTCGTCCTCGCGGCGCAAAAAATAGTAAGCTTCCAACACTTCCTCGACGACTTTGTCTTGAAGTTCGTCGACGCCACGGAGTTCCTTGATGCGATGGCTGGTCTTCATGGAGATGCCTCCTCGATTGCAACTTGCGTTATACATATCATTATACAAAATCCCCGCACTTTTGCATAGACGAAAAGTGAAGATAATCGTTGTTCCTTGCCATTCAGCCATCGAAAGAAAAGAAAGACCGGCCAGTTGGCCGGATCAGTCGCAATTGGCAGGGGTGACAGGATTTGAACCCGTTCAAACAGTTTTGGAGACTGTCGTGCTACCGTTGACACCACACCCCTAGGAATCAATTAATATTATCTTTCATCGGGGCGGATTAGTCAAGCAAAATCGCCAAGCGGACGGCGGGGCTATTTCTCCTCGCCGAACATGTCGGTATCATCGATCCTGGGCGTGCAGCAGTTGTCGCTTCCTTCTTTGGGCACATAAAAGAAGTTGAGCTTGCCCGGTTCGATCTCCTTGCAGGCCAGGAGTGTCTTCTCCGCAACCTTGGGTCCGACGACTTGATACATGGCGGCGGCGATCAGCGTGACCACAAAAATGATGGTCCGCCATGTGGCGGGCAATTTCTCGTTCGCCAGCACAATCTGGGCCATACCGATGGAGACGGTCGCCTGCGGCAACAGACTCCAAACCAGGTATTTGATGATCTCCTTGGGGGTTTTCTTGACTTTGGATCCGACGAAAACACCCAATTGCTTCCCGACGACGCGCAGGACGACATAGGCGATGGCAATTCCTAAGACGTACCAGATGGAGACGGTGAGGTTGATGATTGAGACGACAAGCTGGATGCCGATCAAGGCGAAGAAGACCATGATAAAAGGGGGAGTGAATGAATCGATCGCCTCGTCGTTTTCCTTGCGGAGATCCTTTGACATCAGATTGGTGAAGACGATCCCCATCGAGAGTGGTGCCAATATCGGCGACAGGGCGAAGTGAACATGACCGATCTGATAATGCTGGAGCGTGATTCCCGTGACAAGCAGGATCGCACAGACAGTTTCCGCGAGATAAAACTGCTTAGACCGGGCGCTATCGCGTTTGGATAGATGAGTAAACAAAGCCAAGACAGCACCAATCAAGCCTCCGACGATGAAGGAACCGAAGATATCGAGCATCGGTTCGAAAATCATCAATTCCGGCGAGATCGCCGTATGGCTGTTCACGGCGGCGGCGATCGCAATCGCCACAGCGAAAATCGTCACGCCGGCGATGTCGTCGACGCCGATATGTGACATGATCGCATCTGTGAGATGGCCTTTGGAACGATAATTGCGGGAGATGACCATGATCGTTTCCGGGGAGGTTGCAATTGCGATGACGCCCAGTAGCAGCGCCATCTCCCAAGGCGCACCGAACAGAAACATCGCGCCCCAGACGAGCAAGATGGTGAAAATCGCCTGAAACAGGACGATGACGATGACTTCGGAGATATTGTGCCTGACCTTGCGAAAGTGCAACCTGGTACCCATTTCAAAAACGATGAACGCGAGCGCGATGTTACCGACAATTTTGACATAATCGTAGGCTTCCGCGTTGCCGGAAACAAGCAGGATGAGTCCGAGGATGATGCCGGAAAGGAAATATCCGGTGATGAGCGGCAATTTGAAGAATTCACCGAGCCAGCCGAAAAAGGATCCGAAGGCAATGGCTGCGGCCAGCAGGATCATGGACACAAAGATCGGATTAAGTTCGGTGGTGATTGCCAGAAAACCCATATGTTCACCCGTGCTGCGGCATCCCAAAGTAAAGAGTCTCGCTTTGTCAAGCCGATTTTGTCGCTTGCGACCGATACAAGCCCGGTCCGGCGCCGCATTATATTATAGCACTATTGCTGGCAATGTCAAACACAAACGGAACCGGCAAGCGCTGGCGATGAATTGTGAGGCGACCCGCCAAAAGAAAAAGGCTCCGGGAGCCTTATGCCTTGACGATATCGATCAGACGGTAGCCCTCTTCGGCGAGGGCGCTTTCGATCACTTCTTTGGAGACGTAACCGTCAAACAGGGCATAGCCGCCCTGATAGGATACCTGGACATTGGAAACGCCGTAGACAGATTCCAGAACATGCTTGATGTCCTTGGCGCAGCCTTCGCAGTGGATATTTTCGATGATGGCTTTTTTCATGCGGATCAACCTCGCAATTATCGGGATAATATTATTATATTCGCATTTGTCGTCCGTGTCAAACAAACGGCGATTAACCGATAAAAGAAAGATGCCTAGTCGGCGAGAGGAGCCTTCGGCAGTTTGTCTTCCTTGGCCAGTTTGAACAACTCCTCAACGGCAAAATGCAATTTGGTCACGACATTCTTTTTGGTTTTCGGATAGAGGTAGTAGGTATCGTTCAGGGTTGAAAGATCAAGACAGTCGCCCCGGCCGAAGTAGTCGTACTCGATATGGAGCGAGTACAGCGACTCGACTTCCTTGATGAGGCGAAACTCCTCGCCGTCGAAATTGCCCGTGAGGCGAAATCCGTCCTCGTCATGCACGAGCCGGGCTTCTCCCAGGCGGACATAGCCATCGGCATTGGGTAGGGAATCGACGATGACGTCGTCTTCGAATTTGTAGGTCCCTTCCAGGATTTGTTGCCGGACATGGCCCCTTTCGAATTCGTACCAATCGGGGATGTGCGCAAATTCGGTGGTGCCCTCAAGAGCTTTCAAACGGCCGTATTCATCCATTTCCCAGGTCTTGTGACAATGGTTGCACCAGAGTTTGTTGCCGTCCGAATCCATCTCGTGTTCGGTAAAGCAGTGTGGACACAGATAAAGGACCTTGTGCAGATTTTTGGCTCGGTTTTTATAGGTGATCCGCTGTTTCGTTTCCCATTGATAGCGATATTCGTCGTATTCGAAAGCTTTGTTGATGCGGCGATTGATTTCGTCGATGGCGAGTGTTTTGATTTCTTCGGCGGTGATGATTTGGGTCATGTCCGCCCTAAGTCTCACTTTCCTTTGGGCGAGATTCCAAACCGGCTGGCTCAGGTAGTTGCCGTGCATGTTGAGGACAACAACCGGGACCTTCATCAGCTTGCACAACTTTCCGAGCGAATCTGGGAGGATGGCCGTGGTGCCGATCAGCGAATAGCGCGCTTCCGGATAAATCGCGCAGATCGTCTTGTTGACCCTTAGGGAATGTTCGATTTGGCGGATCAGCAAGATGTCGTTTGTGAACTTCCGCTTGCAGATGCAGCCGACGTTGCGCAGGAGGCTTTCCCGTTTGATGAACCCGTCGATCGCCACGATGTAGTTGGCGCGTCGGGGAAAAATCGCCATCGTTGTCACTTTGAAGTCGATGAAGGCGTGGTGCGTGCACAAAAGGATGTAGGGTGGCTTCAAGCCCTTCATGTTTGTCTTCCTGACTTTGAGTTTGTGGGTGAAGAGCACGCCGATGGACAGCAGCCAAGCCAGTGGTACCAGATACCATTTCTGGTTGATCGGTTTTTTGACCATGTCGAAGCGCGGCAGATTGGTGTCTTTGATGGCCGGATCCTCCTTATAGGTAAAGTTATGGCGGGTATTTCGTCAAACGATGGTCGCCTTGTTTTTGCCCTTGCGCTTGGAGACATAGAGCGCGTCGTCCGCGTTCTTGATATATTCGAGGATGTCGAGCGGATGATCATGGTAACTGAGGGCAACCCCGATGCTCACCTGGATCCCGATTTCAGCGCCGTTGAAGGCAAATTTGAGTTTCATGACATTGGTCCGGATTCTTTCGGCGATTTCAGCGGTTCGCTTGGCATCCGACTGTTTCACGAGAACCACGAACTCCTCGCCGCCATAGCGCCCGACGAGGTCCCCCTCGCCCACGGCTCCGCAGATCGCCTCAGCCACACTCTTAAGCACGATATCGCCGGAGGGGTGACCATAGGTATCGTTGACGTGTTTGAAATCATCGAGATCGATCATCATCACCGCAAAATCGCTTTTGGCGATGGTTGCGTTTTGGATATGCTCACAGGCGCCCTCAAGAAAGGCGCGGCGATTGAGAATATCGGTCAACTCGTCGTGAGAGGCCTGATAATCAAGGCGTTCGATTCTCTCGATGTAGCTGGTCATGTCGTTGAATTTGACGATATAGCCATTCTTCTTGCCTTTGGTGGTCGTGATGGCGATTGTCTCAATGACATAATGTTTGCCTTTGGCATTGAAACCGTAAGGCAAGCCGTCCCTGACCGCATCGATGATTTCACTGTTTTCGAATAAATCGTCGATACGCATATGGTACTGCAATTTGGTGCCGGATATGCCATCGTTGGTGACGGCGTTGTTCCAGGAAATCAGTTCCAATTTGTCGTCAAACAGGTAGATGCTTTCCGAAGCGGTCTCGAATGCCGCCAGATAGGCGGAGGGTTTTAAATAGAGATACTCGTACTTGAGCATCGAATAGTAGATGATGTAACTGAGGATGGCGACGATATAGATGGCGGTGTCGATCCCCGAGGTCTCGCCGGAAAAGAAAGTCATGACCGGCGCGCTCGCGGCGATGACACTACAGATCATCAAGAACAACGCCTGTTGTTTGTGAACCCCGGAAGTTGTCCGATAGGTACGATAATAAATGTAGGCGGCAAGAAAAATCATCGCCATGTTGTAGGATGCGGCAAGGTAATACAACGGCCCCTTACCAAAAACCAAAACCGGAAGCGATCTGCCGAAAAAGGTATAGGTCGTATCGATCAGTGAATAGCTGTAGTATAAATCGAAGGGTGTATAATACGAAATCTGGACCGATAAGATTGTCAAGATCGGAATCACAAGAAACAATGCTATCAGTCTAATATTGGCCTTGAATTCCGGATTGCGGAAGCGATTGGCCAAAAACAGCCAGCCAACGGAGATCAACGGAATCGCCAGATACTGGACGTGGTTGAAAAGAATCTTCAGTTCGATCGTCTCGCTGACCAGCTCCAAGGCGTAGGCGAGGGCGTAGACAAACTGCAACAAAAACATGACGGCAAGTTCCCAATGCCCTCTCAGTTTGTTCAGCGACAGAAATGTGCCGACGCTGATGACGAGCGCGATGACCGCCACCGCGAAGGTTAAACCAAGAAAAATGACTTCGTATTGCATGGATCCACTTCCTTTTTGGGGCATGATGTTTTTGGTTGTTCCCTATGTGCCCAAAACCTCCGGTTCCGGTTCTCTGGTCTTGGGGGAAAAGAAGATCAACACGAGAAAACCGAGGAAAATGATGCCCGACAACATGAAATACAACCAGGAATAGCCAATCAAAACGATGAGTCGTCCGAAAAAGAAGTTACCGACAGCGGTGAACATCGAAAAAATCAACGAAATGATCAGAATCGCGGAGGTGACATTCTCCACCTTGACGATCTTGAGGATGTACCGGATGTTAGCAAACAGGAAAATACCCCAAGCGACACCCCGAAGCAAGGTGAGCAGCGAAAGCGACAGCGGATCGAGGTCGAGACCGTAGGTGATGAAACGCAGGATGAAGAGGAGACAACTGATGATCATCAATTTGTGTTCGGACACCAGCTGGCCTCTGGTGATGAGAAACCTGATCGCAATCACTTCCGCGAAGACGAACGCGGCGTAGACGAAGCCATACTGGGTCGTGTCCAAACCCTTGACGCTGGTCAGGTAGACACCGAAGAAAGAATCGCCGACTCTGACTGCGCCGATGACCAGCGTATAAAAAATGAGGTATTTGTAAAACTCCGAGTTTTTTAACAAGGCGCGAAGATCCCTCTTTGGCGCGTTTTGCCTTTGAAGTTCCTCCTTGAAGGGTTTGATCCAGAAGACCATCAGCGATGTGAAGATGAAGAAGATCCCCGAGACCATGAACAGGAATGTGTAGCCCAGATACATGATCACGAACCCGGCCAGCGCCGAGGCGATGACGTAGGCAATCGAGGCATTGATCCTGATCGAGGTGAACTCGATCTTGTTCTGGTTGGCAAAGGTGGCCGTAAAACCGTCTTGGATCGGCATGAACGGCGAACACAGGAAGGCGATGATGCAGACGATCAGGGCATACATCTCGAATCCTGTCACTTGTGTGAGCAGGATAATCAGCGATCCCTCGATCATGGTCATGACTTTGAGAATCGTTCTGATCGTGCGCAAATCACGCGCCATCAAGTTCCAAAACGGATTGACAAGGATCGTCGTGATCGGTGTGATGGCAAGAATAATGCCCAGATTGGCTGATGATACGCCCATGGCAATGAAGTAGATCGACATGAAGGGATAGAAAAACGCATCACCGAAATAGCGAATGAAATAGAAGAGTTTGAATTTGAAGGTTTCCGAGACCAATTTACATTATCCTATCATGTGATTTAATATCAAATAATTATACATTCACGGCAAGACAAATGCAACTGAGTTGCCGATTAAATCGTTCGTTGGCTTGCATTTTGCCCACCGCGACGAGAAATGCCTTTCGTTGAGGAAAACACTGAAAATAAAGGTAAATAATATATACGCTTTCGATCATTGTTATTTTTTTCTGAAAGTTCAAGCGGTTCCGCTTTGTCAATAATATGCGGTGATTTTTACCAAAAAATAGTTGTCTGTCGAGAAGTCGCTCGTTGTCGCAATTATCATCCAGTTGTCGTTTTTTTCATTCATTTTTATTTTGAAAACTCCCTTGACAACACCATCGTTCCTCTCTTATTATCTTAATTGCACCAACCGGGCGCTCCAAAGAATCAGGGGGAATTCTCATGTTAAAGCAGATCATCAAGAGAGACCAGACCGTCGTACCGTTTCGCAAGGAGAAAATCGTGTTGGCGATTTTCAAAGCGGCCAGTTCCGTCGGCGGCTCCGATTTCGCCAAAAGCGAGCAACTCGCTGATGAAGTCGTTCGGCTTGCCGAGGATAAGTATCCGAACGGCATCGCCGATGTCGAGGGCATCCAGGACATCGTCGAGAAGGTGCTGATTGAAAACGGACATGCAAAAACGGCGAAAGCCTTTATTTTATATCGTGAAAAAAGACGGGCGTCGCGGGAAGCGAACGCTCTTATTGGCGCAACAATCGATATGTTCACCGAATATCTGAACGATCGCGACTGGCAAATCAACGAAAATGCCAACACGCAAAAATCGATCAACGGTCTCAACAACTACGTGCGCGAGGAATTCACCAAGAATTATTGGCTGCACGAGGTCTATCCTGCCGCAATCCGCGAAGCCCACCTTCAGGGCGACATCCACATCCACGATCTCGGTTTCTTCGGCCCATACTGCGCCGGCTGGGACATCAGACAGATCATCACCAACGGCTTTGGCGGTGTCTCCAGCAAGGTCGAGTCCAGTCCGCCGAAGCATCTTCGGTCACTTCTGGGCCAAATCATCAACTCGACCTTTACTACCCAGGGTGAAACCGCCGGTGCCCAAGCCTGGTCGTCTTTTGACACTTATCTCGCCCCTTTTGTCAAGTATGACAATCTTGAATACAAGCAAGTCCGCCAGGCGATCCAGGAGTTCGTCTTCAACCTCAACGTGCCGACCAGGGTCGGATTCCAGTGTCCGTTCTCCAATCTGACATTCGACATTGTCTGTCCGAGCACTCTCAAGGATCAAAACGTCATCTTCGGTGGCAAGCTGATGCCGGAGAAGTACGGCGAATTCCAAAAAGAGATGGACATGATCAACATGGCGTTCTGCGACGTGATGATGGAGGGTGACGCGAAAGGTCGCGTCTTCACTTTCCCGATCCCCACGATCAATGTCACCAAGGATTTCGCCTGGGACAGCGAGGTCGTCGAAAAGTTCATGGAAATCACCGCAAAGTACGGAATCCCATATTTCTCGAATTACATCAATTCCGACCTGTCCCCCGAAGACGCGCTCTCGATGTGCTGCCGCCTTAGGCTCGATACATCCGAACTGAGAAAGCGCGGGGGCGGTCTCTTCGGTTCCAATCCCCTCACAGGATCGATCGGAGTCGTGACGATCAATTTGCCCCGGCTTGCCTATCTATCCAAATCCGAATCCGAGTTTTTCACCAGGCTCTGGGAAACGATCAATGTCGCCAAGAAGAGTCTCGAGATCAAGCGCAAGGTCATTGAGGAGCAGTCCGAGAACGGGCTTTATCCCTACAGCGCCAGCTACCTTAAGGATGTCAAGGCGAAAACCGGTTCCTACTGGTTCAATCATTTCAATACCATCGGTCTCATCGGCATGAATGAGGCAATCCAAAACCTGTTCGGCCGCGATTTCAACCTGACACAGCCGGAAGGCCAAAAATTCGCGGTCAGGACCCTTCAGTACATGCGCGACGTGATCAAGGACATCCAGGAAGAGACCGGGCATTACTACAACCTCGAAGCCACTCCGGCCGAGGGTAAAAGCTACCGCCTGGCCAAAAACGACAGAGCCAGATATCCGGACATCATCACCGCGGGCAAAGAAACGCCTTATTACACCAACTCCACGCAGCTTCCGGTCGGATTCACCGACGACATCTTCGAGACACTCGATCTCCAAGACGAACTGCAATCGCTCTATACCGGCGGTACGGTCTTGCACCTGTATCTCGGCGAGCGGATCAAAGATACCAAAACAACGAAAAACCTGATCAAGAAGATCTTCGAAAAATACAGGTTGCCGTATATCTCGCTCACGCCGACGTTTTCGGTGTGCAATGAGCACGGCTATATTTCCGGCGAGCATTTCCGTTGTCCCACCTGCAACCTCCCCGCAGAAGTCTACACCCGTGTCGTCGGTTATCTCCGTCCCGTTCAAAACTTCAACAAAGGCAAAAAGGCGGAATATGTCGACCGTGTCAAGTACGTGATCAAGGATCAAGTTCAAAGAATTGTCGCGGAGAGTGAAAAAGCATGATCTTTGCCGGGATCGTCCGCACTTCGTTGATCGATTTCCCGGGCAAGATCGCCACAGTGCTTTTCACTCCCGGCTGCAACTTCAATTGCTATTACTGCCATAACCGCAGTCTCATCGAAGACATCGCTTCGCTCATTCCCAACGACGAAATCGACGCCTTTCTCAAAAAACGCCAGAACCTGATCGACGGCGTCGTCGTGACCGGGGGCGAACCGACGCTGCACGACGATTTGCTTCCCTATTTTTTATACTTGAAAGATTTGGGCTACGCCACAAAACTCGACACCAACGGCTCCAATCCCGAAGCGCTGGCGGCTTGCCTGGCGGCCGGTGCCCTTGATTATGTGGCGATCGATTACAAAGCCCCGCGATCACGCTATGCGGAGATCGCACGGGGAGAGGCCGATCCAAAAGACGTCCTCAGATCGATCACAATCCTCAAGGAAAGCGGTATCGACTTCGAGGTCAGGACCACTGTGATTCCCCAACTGACACTCGAGGATCTCATCCGGATGGCGGAAGAGCTTCCGGAAGTTCCCCGTTACGTGCTCAATGACTACAAGAAGCCGCTCGACTATCTGATCGAGGATCTGGAACTGATCGAGGTTGCGCCCTATTCCGAGAAGCAGATCGCCGAATTCGCGGAGACCATCAAACTTTATCAGCCGCATGTTGTCCTGATGTTTTAAAAAAGTTCCTGGAGCCCAGGAACTTTTCTTTAGATGATCAGCTTGCCCTTTTTGATCACGTGGGCAATAGCCAAATCCTCATTAATAAGCAGCAGATCGGCCTGTTTTCCAGGAGCGACGCTGCCAAGAATATGATCGACGCCGATCGCTTTGGCGGGATTGATGGTCACCATCCCGATGGCCTCGGCAAGCCCAAATCCTAGTTCTTTCACCATCCGCTTGAGCGCCATTGCGAGATCGAACGTCGATCCGGCTAGCGCCCCGTCTGCAAGACGGGCAACGCCTTGGGATACAGCGATGACGTCCTCTCCGAGGCGATAGGTTCCGTCCTTGAGGCCGGCCGCCCGGATCTGATCGGAGACCAATATGACTTTGTCCGCCCCTTTGGCCTTGACGGCAAGTCTGATTGTGGCGTCGTGGAGATGGACACCGTCCGCGATCAATTCGATCATCGTCCTGTCATCCTCAAGGAAAGCTCCGACGATTCCCGGTTCGCGGTGATCGAACGGCCGCATGGCATTGAACAGATGCGTGGCCAGGGAAGCCCCGGCGGTGATTGCCTGTTTGGTCACGCGATAGTCGGCCGTGGTATGGCCAAGGGCGACGGTAACCCTGTGTTTTTTCAAGTAGCCGATCGCCGCTTGCGACCCTTCGAGTTCGGGTGCGAGCGACACGACTTTGATGAGCCCATCCCCAGCCGCAAGCAAGGCTTCCAACTCCCCGATATCTGGTAGCCGCAAATGCTCTCTGGGCTGCGCTCCCGCTTTCGCATATGCGAAATATGGTCCCTCGACATAAATTCCCAAAACCTCGGAAACATCGCTTTTCTGCGATTTCACATAATCAGCCACCAGCTTCACACAATCACGTAGCTGAACTTTTGAGGCCGTCAGCGTCGTTGCCAAAAATGATGTGACCCCGGTCTGAAGTTGGTAGGTTGCGATCGTCTCCAGGCCGGCGGGATCGCAGTCCATGATGTCGCACCCGGAGTTGCCGTGGGCGTGGATGTCGATGAACCCCGGTGTCAGATACATGCCCTTGCCATCGATCACGTTGTCGCAAAAATCAGTTTTGCCCTCATCGATGACGGCCGCTATCATCCCGTCCTCGATGATGAGTTGTTTCATGAAGACGATCTCTTTCGCCATAACAAGGCGTGCGTTGACAATCAATGTTCTCACAAATGATCTCTCCCTTGGGCATATCTCTCCTCTATTATAACTCACTGGAAAAAAATGACAATGTCCCAACAGGAAACAAAAAAGGCGACCTGGATCGCCTTTGGCGTTTGGGATGGTGGAGGGGGACAGATTCGAACTGCCGAACCCGGTGGAGATCGGAAGAGCACACGTCTGAACTCCAGTCACCGAATACGATCT
>CALGNF010000140.1 GCA_937958685.1 uncultured Caryophanales bacterium | reverse complement strand
GGCGACACCCGAGATCTACACTCTTTCCCTACACGACGCTCTTCCGATCTTGTTTTACCCGAGCACGGTGTTCGTCGGCACGATCGGCATCAATATCCAGACGATGGTCCATCACGGCAGCATGGCCGTGATCGGTGTGGGTCTGCTCGCCACGCAGGTCAGGCTGGAATCGCGGACGATCGGCAAGGCTGCCCCGGTTTTCTTGGCGCTGATGGTGATCGCCATGGCGCTCAACCAGGTGCACAACCGCTTTATCGCCGACGGCACCTTCAACATGTTCTTCATCAATCCCCTGTATGAGAACGGGATCCCGATCCTGTCCTTGTTCCAGCCGCTCGTGCCCCATCACGCTTTTTTGCTGATCTACCTTACCGGTTTCACGCTCTGCGCGCTGATCATTTTGGAGATCGCGATCCTGATCCAACGATTGGCGGTCAAGAACGCTATGGTGCGCATGACAAACCGCGCCTAAAGACCCCATCCACGTTTAAGGCATCCCCGCTAAGGGATGCTTTTCCTTTTTAGGGAAAGCAGCATCCCTTAACAGGCAGCAAGGGCAAAACCCAAAAGTTGCCGATGTCGGGTTCACAACAAACTCACAGATGACTGATATTCTGGAAGCACCGAAAAAAAGTGGTGAATTCCCCCACGGTTTGATATATAATATTAGTTAGCACTTACAAAAAGGAGTAAACTTACATGAAGATCTTTCGTAGCAAACCGATCCTGATCGCGCTTTCGCTCTTCCTCCTCGCCGGCGTCCTCTTCGGCTGCAAAGAGCAAACCACGACGACTGAGGACATCATCGTCGAGACCGAGGCGATCATCCCCCAAATCTCCCATCCCGACACCGTTTTCTTTAGCGGCGGCGGTTTATCGATAACCTATGGCGATCTCTACCGCGACTTCAAGATCAATGACGGCATCAACCAGCTCATGATGATGGTTGATGCGCTTCTGCTCACCGAGCATCTGGCGGCGGTCACCACCCCGGAGATCGTCGACAAGCGCAACCTGATGACCTATGGCCTAAGCGATGCGGACCTGATCGAAAGCCTGACCGCCGAGGACAGGGCGGAAAGGGAAGCCAAATACCAGGATTCGCTGTTTTTGGCCGGTTACGCCGATGATGACGAACCTTACCTGCGGCTCTTGGTCGCCAAGGACAGATACGCCAAGCAGGCGATGCTCGCCGAAGCCAATGCCAGCAAATCATGGTTTGTGGGACCAAGCAAGGTCGCTTCCCATTATACGTCAAATTACGACAAGACGATGAAAGCGATCAAGATCAGATTCACAAGCGAAACCGACGCCAAGGAAGTCATGCGCTCACTCAATCTCGTCGGCAGAAGCGGCGGGAAACTCTACCGCTATATCGGCGATCGGCCGATCAGCGAAATCCCCTCGAGCGGTTTCAACGACACGAATACGGTGTTGCTTGAGGGCGAGGAACTCATCGAAGCCTTCATCGAGATGTACAACGCCGTCTACGGCGGCTATCGCACCCCGCTTGCGGCTGATGCCAGTTATGAGGACCTGCTCGCGAATCCCGATCTCGTGATCGAGCATGCCGTGCAATCGCTGGCCAGCACGACCCTGACGACGCTGATGTTCACCACCTTTGCGACTTACGCCGACTTCTTAGAAAGCGCGACAACCACTGCCTACTACACGAACAACCCCGTCAAGCACTATTCCGCCAACGACACCTCCTATTACATGTTCCTAAATCTCAAACGCGCCGACAAGGTCGATTTGAGCGGTTTTGCGGGCACAAGGAGCGATCTGGAAACCTTGATCGGCGCCGATGTCTACGCCCAGATCGAGGCCGAGCTCATCGCGACCAATCTGAAGACATCCCAATTCGTCAACAACAGACTCATGGAACTGCGCAAGGAACAGAATTTCCATATTTACGACTATTATCTGGGCATCGACTATCTGCTCATGGACTACACCTATGAGCCCGACGAAGTCGGTCATGAGACGAACCTGGCTAGAATCGGCGAGACGATCATCACCGCCGATGAGTTCTTCACATATGCCATGACGCGGAGCGCACCGTTGAACCTGCTTTACGCGGCGCAGATGCCTTATCTGATCCACAACTATTACGCCGGGATGTACTGCAGAGGCGAGGCCATCTGCGAATATGACCTGGAGGCGAACGCCTCCCCGGCCATGGAGCTGCACCGCGAGGCGCTCGCCGACCTCAAGGCCGCCTACATGCAGTCCAGTTATGTCAACTATTACTCTTTCGAGGAATACATCTATATGGCTTACGGCGCCACTTCCGAAGCGGAGATGCTTGAGCTCTACTATGCGAAATCCGCCCTCCAGCCGTATGCGATCTTTGACTTTGTCCAAGCCGATTCGTGGAAATTGCTCGAGGAATATCTCTTTGCCAAGGTCGAGGAGGCTTACGACAAGTATTTCAGCCTGAACGTCAACCACTTGTTGCTCTTCGTCGACCGCAACGAGGACGGAACGCCCGACGACTATCCGACATTCGTCGCCTCCCAAGCGGACGCCGAAGCATATGCTGGATTGCTTGAGGATTTCCAAGCGGCGATCATCGCCTACATGAACGAGTCGACGGCCAACACTTTCGCGACGCTTGTTGCCGCCTATAACCGGGCCAAGCGCACCGACGCCACCTGGGGTCGATTCAAGGACTTCGGTTTCTTCATGATCACCGAAAACCTTTCCGCAAGCGGCTCGCTCACCTACGCCAACTCCAAGGATGTCTACGCGACCGCCTTCGTCGACGGGATGATCGCCGCCTACAAGGAATACAATCTGCCGGCCAACATCGCCAAGACGAAGTTCCTCTATGAGACCTTCGTTGCAACCGGCTACGGCACGCACCTGATGCAAGTCACCAAAGGCACCGCTTTCACGATACCCACAGCCGCCTTCACGATGACCTATGACGGAACCGGACAACCCAACTTCACGCCCGGAACCGAAAACTCAGAAACCACGCTTTCCCTGGCGCAACTGAAGATCCACGCGGAATACCGTTTCCTGGAAATGATCTTCGGTACGGACGCCGACTTCCTTGCGGAGATGGAAGTGACGCTGCCCAAAATCCCGGCAACCGTGAAGACCGCCATCCAGACTTTCTTTGGCGACGTCTATGACGGCATTTATGTCGTCGGCACCTTAAACGCCATCATCGCCGAGATCATGCAATCCGGCGCCATCGTCGACAGCGACAGTCCCTACACCGAACTTTCCACCACGATGATGCAGGAAGCCCTGGCCAGACTTCGGGAAATCTATTTTTCCCAGGTCTTCACCGGGTATGAGCCAAGCGATACCTGATAATTGAAATCCGTGCGGGCAAGTCCCGCACGTTTCCTTTAGCGGAGGTTCACAATGACGCTGGAAACCGAAAAAAAGACGATCGGACGCACCTCGCTCTGGACGATGCTCGCCAACGGCCTTTTGGCCGTGCTCAAACTCGCCGCCGGCCTGCTCGGCAATTCGACGGCGATGGTAACCGACGCCGTCAATTCCTTAAGCGACGTGGTGACCAATCTGGCCGTGATGATCGTCGGCCGGATGTCCCGCAAGGAGAAAGACGAGGGTCATCCCTACGGCCATGAGAAATTCGACGCGATGATCGCCGTCTTCATCGGCATGGCGCTCGTCATCACCGCCTTCGAGATCGGCAAATACGCCATCCGGATGCTCTATGACTTCTTTGTGAACTCGGTGCCGATCGCCACGCCGAAACCGCTGGCGCTGATCGCCGCGGTGGTCACGATCGTCGTCAAGGAGGCGATGTACCACTTGACCAAAAGAAATGCCGTCAAGGCGCGCTCGGCGGCGCTGCACGCCATCGCCCTCGACAACCGTTCCGACGTCCTGGCAACAAGCGGCGCCCTGATCGGCATCGGCGGCGCCATGCTCGGACTCGTCTATCTCGAGCCGCTGGCGGCGATTCTGATCTGTCTTTTCATCACCCGGCTCGCCTTCAAGATCATCAAGGGCGGTTTCAGCCAAGTCGTCGATGAGGCCGCGGACCAAAACACCGTGGCCCAGATCGAAACCCTCGTCATGGCCGATCCGGATGTCAAGCGGATCGATGATCTCAAGACCCGCCAATTCGGGATGAAGACCTATGTCGACATCGAGATCGCCGTCGCCAAAAACCTATCGTTGGCAGCCGCCCACAAGATCGCCCACCGGATCCACGACGAAGTCGAGAAACGCATCATCGGCGTCAAGCACTGCATGGTCCATGTCAATCCCTACGAGGAATGAGTCCGCAAGATCGGACTTTTTTCTTCTGGTTGTTGTTGAAATCGGCTTGCACATCTGCTATAATACGTATTCACATAGTAAACGCTTTCTTTTTGTAAACTTATCGGAAATCAGGTGATCACCTTGACGCTCTCTGTCTTTGACAATTTTCTGACTGATGGACCCAGTTTTTGGGACATGCTGCTGCGGATGGCCCTCACAGCCTTCTTTGTCGGTCTGATCGGCATCGAGCGGCAGATGCGCCACAAAATCGCCGGTGTCACGACCCATCTCATGGTCGCCTTCGGTGCCTGCGGGATCGCGATCTTGCAGGATGCGCTCTACCAACAGGCGCTCGGACTGGCTGTCGGGCTCGCGGAGGCCGGGGTTGCGGTCAATTTGGAACGGCAACGCATCATCGCCCAAGTCGTGACGGGTGTCGGCTTCCTGGGCGCCGGCACGATTCTCAAAACCTCTAACGGCATCTACGGACTCACGACGGCGGCGACCTTGTTTCTCGCCGCGATGATCGGCGTCTGTTTCGGCATGGGAGCCTATGTTCTCGGCATCATCCTGAGCCTGTTTTCCTTCCTGTTCCTCACCGGGTTCCGCAAATTGCTGGAACTAACCGCCATCAAGCATACCAAAAGTCCCGACATTATCGGATCTGAGGTCGTCGAAAAGTAGAATTGAGCCGCAAGGCTCTTTTTTACGGGGAAAATAAACAGTGACATTCTTTGCATATCTTGGCGAAATGCGGTAAAATAAGTGTGGCAAAGGGGAGATTAAGCAATGGCAATTCTCGAGATCAGAAACCTGGTCGCCTCGATCGAGGGACAGCGGATCCTGAATGGGGTCGACCTCGTCGTAAGAGGCGGCGAAACCCATGCGATCATGGGTCCGAACGGCACAGGGAAATCAACTTTAGCAGCCATCGTCATGGGACACCCCCGTTACCGGATCGAGGCGGGCGACATCTTGCTCGACGGCGAAAGCATCTTGGATCTGAAAGTGGACCAACGCAGCCGCAAAGGCCTGTTTTTGGCGATGCAGAACCCAATCGAGGTTCCCGGTGTCACCAATTTTGACTTTGTCAAAACCGCCGTTTCGGCACGCCTGCAAGCGGACGAGCATCTCAGGATCGGCAAATTCATCCTCCGTTTTGAAGCCGCCGCCAAAGCCCTGAACATGGGTGAAGGCCTCTCCCACCGCTTTCTCAACCAGGGTTTTTCCGGCGGCGAGAAGAAACGCAACGAGATTTTGCAGATGTCCCTGATCAACCCCAAGATCGCCTTTCTTGACGAGATTGACTCGGGACTCGACGTCGATGCGCTCAAACTCGTCGGCGAATACGTCACAAACATGAAATCGCCCGAGCTGGGGCTGATCCTCATCACCCACTACGAGCGGCTGCTCGATTACCTGACAGCCGACCACGTGCATATCATGATCAAGGGTCGGATCGTCAAATCCGGCGGGGCGGAACTGATCCGCAAGATCGATACCGAGGGCTATGACTGGCTGAAGGCCGAACTCGGCATCGACGAGTTGGAGGAGCAGAAAATCCAGTATTCGCTGGGCAGTTGCGCCGCCAAGACGCTGAGCCCGGGAGACAAATTGTGACCCTCGCCGACCTCGCCAGCCGCAGCGACAACGCCTTGATTCTCGATCATGACAACGTCGCCTACAGCCGGTTGGAGGAAACAGCCGACGGCTACGTTTTTTCGGCCGGCGCCGACCATCCGCTGAATATCATCGTTGTTGCCGCCGACCGGTTGGAACCGCTTGTCTTCCGGTTCCGGAACAAAACGCTCACGACGCTTCGTCTCATCATCCTCGAGGAGGCGATCCAACCGCTTCGGTTGGCTTTCGAACTGGAGGAAGACGCTTCCGTGAAGATGACGCAAGCATTCCTGTCCCACGCGAAGACCCCTCTAAAAGTGACTTTGACAGCCAACCTTCAGGACCGGGCAAAATTGAGGATCGACGACTGCATCCTCCACGAGGGTCGCTTGGAACTTACCGATATCTACCAACTTCAGGGCGAAGGCGCCAACATCTATCACCGGACGCTCCAGATCGGCGCCGGCCTTGACTCAACCAGCAGACACCAGGCGGTTCGCCATTTGGCGAAAAGCACGGTTTCCGAACTGGAAAACTATCTGATCGCCGTGGACGGAGCGAAGCTGAAATACGACGTCGAGGGCGCGATCGCCAAAGGCCACAGCGCCTCCGCCTGCACGCAGTTCAACCGCGGACTGATCTTCGGTGAGCATGCCGAGATTGAAGCCGATCCGAAACTCCTGATCGACGAATATGATGTCATCGCCGCCCACGGCGCCGCCATCGGTCAAGTCAACGAGGACGAGCTGTTCTATCTCCAAAGCCGCGGGTTATCTGAGAGCGAGGCCAAGAGACTCATCGTTTCCGGGTATGTTGGTCCGCTGCTTGATGCCGTCGGCGATCCTGATATCGCCGCCGGTATTGCCACGTTGATCGAAGCCAAAATCAAAGGAGCCGGTATCGTATGAAAAATCCCTGGCGTGCCGATTTTCCGCAACTGAAGCCGGGCAGGACCTATCTTGATTCCGCAGCGATGAGTTTGAAACCCCAAAGCGTAATCGACGCCGTCACCGGATATTATCGTGACCTTAGCGTGAACATCCACCGCAGCCTCTATGAGGAAAGCCTCACCGCGACGAATCTGTATGAGGCCGCCCGAAGGGAAGTCGCAACCCTGATCAATGCCGATAGCGACGAGATCGTCTTCACGCGCGGTGCGACCGACGCGCTCAACCTCGTGGCGTCCGCCTATGGAAAATTCCTTGGCCCTGGCGATGAGATCATCACTTCCGAACTCGAACACCATTCCTCCTACCTTCCCTGGCGACAGGTCGCCGAAGCGACCGGCGCCAGCTTGCGGTTCATCCCGCTCACCGAGACCGGCAGGATCACGCTTGAGGGATTTATCTCGGTGTTGACGGCGAAAACCAAGGTCGTCGCCCTGACGCACGTCTCGAACGTCATGGGCTATCTGACGCCGATCCAACCGATCATCGACCTTGCCAGAAGCCAAGGCGCGATCACCGTCATCGACTGCGCGCAGTCGATCTATTCGGAAGCACTCGACGTACGGATGCTCGGTGTCGACTTTCTGGCGTTTTCCGGCCACAAGATGCTGGGTCCGACGGGAATCGGCGTGCTCTTTGGCCGGCGCCAGCTTCTCAATCAACTGGACCCGGTCGCCTTTGGCGGCGACATGAACGATTTTGTCACCAAGACCGAAGTCGTTTGGAAGGATGCGCCCTACAGATTCGAAGCCGGCACGATGCCGGTGGCAAGCGCCATCGGTCTGGGCGAGGCCGTGCGCTATCTGAAAAGGGTCGGATTGGAAGCGATCGACCGGCACATCAAGCAACTCTACCGCTTCACCTACGCGCAACTCAAGAAACTTGAGGGACTTTCAATCTACAACCCGGACACCGACAAGGGCATCATCACGTTCAACCTCACGGGCGTGCCGTCGCACGATGCCGTCTCGTATTATGCGGAGCAGGGCGTCATGCTTAGATCAGGTCATCACTGCGCCCAGCTCGTGAGCGGCTTTCTTGGCATCGACTCCAGCCTCAGGGCTTCTTTCCATCTCTATTCGGATTATGAGGATGCCGACCGTTTCCTGCAAGTGACGCGCGAGGCGATCGCATTCTTCCGCAAACTCGGATTTTAGGTGATATTTTGGCTCAACTCGAAAACCTGTACCGCGAAATCATTCTCGAACACTTCAAACACCCCCGCAACAAGGGGCTTTTGGATGTTTCCGGCGCCCGCAGCTACCGCTACAAGAACCCGAGTTGCGGCGATGATGTCACGATCCAGACAAAAGTGGAAGCCGGCCATGTCGTGCTTTGCCGGCATGAAGGCACCGGCTGCAGCATCTGTTGCGCCTCGGCCTCGGTCTTGACCGAAACGATGCTGGGACTACCGGTGGCCAAAGCTGAAAAGACGGCCAAGGCCTACGTCGCGATGGTCAGGAACGAACCCTTCGACGAGGACGTCGATCTCGGCGAGGCCGAAGTCTTCCAAGGCGTGCGGCTGTTTCCCGCCCGCACCAAGTGCGCCTCGATCGCCTGGCTGGCTTTTCTGGAAACCATCAAGGAGGACGAATGAGATGGCAGACAAGAAAAAAGACATCGCCAACATCGTCTCCGACTACAAATACGGCTTCCAAACAGAAGCCAAAACCATCTATCAGACTCCCAAGGGCATTTCCGAGGCGATCGTCAGAGACATCTCCCGCATCAAGAGCGAACCCGCATGGATGACTGAAATCCGGGTGGAAGCCTATAAATCGTTCATGACGATCGCCAACCCCAACTGGGGTCCGGACCTTTCCTTCATCGATTTTGCGGACATCATCTACTATCTCAAGGCCAGTGACCACGTCGGCGCGACCTGGGATGACGTCCCGGAGGCGATCAAGGACACGTTCGCCAAACTCGGGATCCCCGAAACCGAACAGAAGTATCTGGCTGGTCTTACCTCCCAGTTCGATTCCGAAGCGGTTTACCACAACACGCTTGCGGAACTGACCGATCGGGGTGTCATTTTCCTGGACACCGATTCTGCCTTGAGAGAATTTCCTGAACTGTTCAAGACCTATTTCACAAAGGCGGTCGGTTACCGCGACAACAAATACGCCGCGCTCAACACCGCCGTATGGAGCGGCGGCTCGTTCATCTATGTCCCCAAGGGCGTCAAGGTGGACAAGCCCCTGCAATCGTATTTCCGGATCAACACCGAGAAGATGGGCCAGTTCGAGCGCACGCTGATCATCGTCGAGGACGGCGCCTCTTTGAACTACGTCGAGGGTTGCACCGCACCGATCTATTCGAGCGATTCTTTGCATGCCGCCGTCGTCGAGATCTTCGTCAAGGACAACGCCTACTGCCGCTACTCCACGGTCCAGAACTGGTCGAACAACATCGTCAATCTCGTCACCAAACGGGCTGTCGTCGGCAACTACGGCCACATGGAGTGGATCGATGGCAACATCGGCTCCGGCTTGAACATGAAATATCCCAGTTGCATCCTCCGGGGCGATTATGCCCGGGGCACGACGATCTCGATCGCCTTCGCCGGCCGCGGGCAGCACCAGGACACTGGTGCGAAGATGATCCACATCGGCAGGAACACGGCATCGACGATCATCTCCAAGTCAATTGCGACCAAGGGCGGCAAAGTCAACTACCGCGGGCTGGTCAGCCAGGCTTCCTCCGCCTTGGGCGCCCGCAGCAAGGTCCAGTGCGACACGATCCTGATCGACGGTGAATCGGCCTCCGACACCTTGCCCGTGAATATCGTCAAGAATTTCAAGGGGCAGATCGAGCACGAGGCCACCGTTTCCAAAGTCAGCGAGGAACAATTGTTCTATCTGATGTCGCGGGGGCTTTCGGAAGCCGAGGCGACGGAACTGATCGTCATGGGTTTCATCGAGCCTTTCTCCCGGGAATTGCCGATGGAATATGCTGTTGAACTCAACCAGCTGATCAAACTCGAGATGACGGGAGCGATCGGCTAGACAAAAACACCGACATTTGGCGGTGTTTTTTTGGCATAATCCCTTTAAATTGCCGCATGGCTGTGCTAAAATGAAACGGAAGGCGGTGATGTCTCATGAAATTGGTGATGGCAATCGTGGCTAACGAAGATGCCAGCAAAGTCATCAAGACGCTGATCAAAGAGAACTTCTTCGTGACAAAACTGGCAACGACCGGCGGTTTTTTGATGAGCGGCAACACAACAGTCATCATCGGCTGCCAGGACGAGATGCTCGACAAGTGCATCCAGGTCATTTCCGAGACTTCCCGGCGCCGGACCAAACTGGTCCCCAACGCCATCTCGAGCGAATTCGGAATCTTTTCCTCGACGCCCGTTGAAGTCCAAGTGGGAGGCGCGACGATCTTCGTCCTCAACGTCGACCAGTTCATCAAGGCCTGACTTGACTTACCCGACCGGCAACGACAGCAGCCGGTCTTCTTTTTGAGGACCGACGGCAGCGTAACCTCGGGATGACTTCGGGGGAATCAAATTGTGAAACCGACGACGATCCACCTTTATGCAAAAACCGCCGACATGGAAACCCTGGTTTCCTTTTTGCGTGGGTATGACACCCTCAGTCTGCGAAAAATCAGCGGTCAGCACGTGACCATGGTCCAAGACGGTTTCGATACCGAACTCGACTTCCAGCACCTCCGGGAGAAATGTCTGGAGGAACTGATGGTCGACATCGCTGTCTTTCTCGAGCCAAAGACGCCCAACTTCGATCCCGCCCCGCTCGTCGGATTGCTCCCCAAGCTGGGCTTCGGCGTCTTCACGATTGCGACCCTGATCCCAAAACTCGTCCTGGAAGGATTCATGGAGGCACGCACGAAACTGCGCAACTATTATTACAACGTGTTCGGCGC
The DNA here is from genome assembly GCA_937958685.1 of uncultured Caryophanales bacterium. Classification (GTDB taxonomy): domain Bacteria; phylum Bacillota_I; class Bacilli_A; order Izemoplasmatales; family Hujiaoplasmataceae; genus JAAYZB01. The sequence continues at coordinate 35,839 of CALGNF010000140.1, read as the reverse complement.
CGAGACGATCCAGACGATCCAGGGATTCATCAAGGCGAACCTGAACCAAAGCGTCGCCGCCAAGACGATGTACATGCACCGCAACACGCTCAACTACCGGATCGACCACTTCATTGCCCTGGCGGAGATCGATGTCAAGTCGTTCTCCGGAGCTTACGCCTTTCATCTCCTCTTCAGCGCCTGATTTGTGCAGATTGCCCATTTGCGAAATCGGCGTTTTGTTTTATAATTTTCATTGATGACCAAACACATCAACAACCTTGGAGGTAACCAGTGGCAACATTATCATTCAGAAGTCTTGACAAGATCTACGAAAACGGCGTTCAAGCGGTATTCGACTTCTCCCTTGAGGTCAAGGACAAGGAGTTCATCGTCTTTGTCGGGCCCTCGGGCTGCGGTAAATCCACCACGCTGAGAATGGTGGCTGGCCTTGAGGAAATCACCCGCGGCGAGCTCTACATCGATGACGTGCTCGTCAACGACGTCGCACCGAAGGATCGCAACATCGCGATGGTTTTCCAATCCTACGCCCTCTATCCCCACATGTCGGTCTACGACAACATGGCTTTCGGTCTGAAACTCAGAAAAATGCCGAAGGACCAGATCGAAGTCCGCGTCAAGAAAGCCGCCGACATCCTCGGTCTGCAAGGCTACCTTGACCGCAAGCCCAAAGCCTTGTCCGGCGGTCAGAGACAGCGTGTCGCCCTGGGACGCGCGATCGTCCGCGACGCCAAGGTCTTCCTCATGGACGAGCCCCTATCGAACTTGGACGCCAAACTCCGGGTCGCGATGCGCGCCGAGCTCATCAAATTGCATGAACGGCTCGAGACCACGACGATCTATGTCACCCATGACCAGATCGAAGCCATGACAATGGCGACCAGGATCGTCGTCATGAAGGACGGCCGCATCCAGCAGATCGGCGCTCCGAAGGAAATTTACGACAATCCGAACAACATGTTCGTGGGTGGCTTCATCGGCACACCGGCGATGAACTTCCTCTCCGGCGAGATCAAGAAAGACGGGCTATTCCATGTCGAAGGCCTGAAGCTCAAGGTTCCCGAGGAAAAATTCGAGATCATGAAAGCCAAGGACTTGATTGGCGTGCCCGTGATCCTGGGCATCCGTCCCGAAGATTTGCACGATGATGCCGGCTCCATGGAGAAATATGCCGATTCGCGCGCCAATCTGATCGTCGATGTCGCCGAGCTTCTCGGCGCCGAGACGAACATCCACATCTCCATCGGCGACACCAACATCATCGCCAAGGTCGATGCCAGAAGCGATCTCCATATCGGCGACAAAATCGAACTCGCCTTCAACATGGAGAAATGCCACTTCTTCGATCCCGAGACCGAACAACGGATCACCAAACATTATCAAAGGCCGCAGCAACAATAGCCGTTTTCTCCCGCCATCCGCTCAAGATGGCGGTTTTTTTCACATTTTTTCAAACGGAAAACCAGCTTCATCATGGTATAGTTGTCTTGGTGATGGCAATGATTGAATGGATCAAAAGAACGAAAATCGGGCTCATCGAGGTCGCCTGCGACGGCGGGATCACTTCCTTCGACCAATCGCTTTCCGGGTATCTGAACCGCTTGTGTCTTAATAACCTCTCGACCCTCGAAGGCCGGCTCAAAGGCGTGCAGAGGCGGTTCGCCTTCAAAAGCCGGATCCCCATCTATATCGATCCGGAGCACCTGCTCTTGCCTGTAGTCGGTTTGAGATCACCAAATTGCCTGCTCATCAACCAGCGGGCGCTTTGCAGTTGTCGCAAACGGAAAGGCAATGAGCTCGAACTCCGTTTCGCAAGCGGGATGAAGCTCACGATTTCCAAAGGCCGGACCTTCGCGGCGCTGATGGAAAAAGCCCGGCTGATCGATGAGGGGCTGCAGGATCGCATGTAAGCGGAAAATGTTTACATCGCGGATGCGAGCGACGATTTTGATGGCATTTTCCCAAAAAAAATAGTATAATGAAGCAGGTATTTGATTCCACAAATCGGAGGTAATTATGAAAAAAAGAACACTTGAGGATCTCCATGTCCACGACAAGAAAGTCCTCCTGCGCGTCGACTTCAACGTCCCGATGCAGGATGGCGTGATCACCGATGACAACCGCATCGTCCAGGCACTCCCGACGATCGAGTATCTGCTCGAGGAACACGCCCGTCTGATCGTCTTCAGCCATTTGGGCCGCGTGAAAACCGAAGATGACAAGGCCACCAACTCGCTCGCGCCGGTTGCCAAACGGTTGGCGGAGCTTTTGGGAAAACCCGTGCAGTTCGTTCCAGAGACACGCGGTCTCAAACTCGAGCAGGCCGTCGCCAAACTGGCGCCCGGCGAAATCCTGATGTTCGAAAACACGCGTTTTGAGGATCTTGACGGCAACAAGGAATCCAAAAACAATCCCGAACTGGGAAAATACTGGGCTTCGCTCGGCGAGGTGTTCGTCAACGACGCCTTCGGCACCGCGCACCGCGCCCACGCCTCCAACGTCGGCATCGCGACGCACCTCGAATCGGCGGCCGGCTATCTGGTGGAAAAGGAATTGCGCTACATCGGCGATGCGGTCGACAACCCCGTACGGCCGTTCGTCGCCATCCTGGGCGGCGCCAAGGTTTCCGACAAGATCGGCGTGATCGAGAATCTGCTCCGCAAGGCCGACAAGGTGTTGATCGGCGGCGGCATGGCCTATACGTTCATGAAGGCGCTGGGTTATCCGATCGGCCTGTCAATTTGTGAATACGACAAACTGATCCTCGCCAAGGAACTCTATGAGAAGGCCGCCGGCAAGATCGTGCTCCCGATCGATGTGGTCGTCACCAACGAGTTCCGCGCGGACGCTAAACACCATATTTCTACCTACAACAACATCAAGGATAACGAGATGGGCATGGACGTCGGCCCGAAGACGATCGAATTGTTCAAGAAAGAGCTCCAAGGCGCGAAGACCGTGGTCTGGAACGGCCCGCTCGGCGTGTTCGAATTTGAGAACTTCAGCGGCGGCACGCGCGCCATCTGCGCGATCCTCGCCAATTTGAAAGACGCCAAGACGATCATCGGCGGTGGCGATTCCGCAGCGGCGGCGATCCAGATGGGCTATGCCGACAAATTCACCCATATCTCCACCGGCGGCGGCGCCTCATTGGAATATCTCGAGGGCAAGTCGCTTCCGGGAGTCGAGGCGCTTTGCGACGCCGGCCCTTGCGAGGGCAACTGCGATTGTCATTGACCGATGGATGCCATCGGCAGGAAGATCCGGGAACTCAGGCTGGAAAACGCTCTGACCCAGGAGGAGTTGGCCGACAGAAGCGAGCTCACCAAGGGTTTCATCAGCCAGCTTGAACGCGGAATCGCCAGTCCCTCGATCGCGACGCTGCAGGACATCCTGGAAGCCTTGGGCACCAATCTCGCCGAATTCTTCGCCGATGATGAGGAAGACATCGTCGTCTTCACCGAAAGCGAATTCTTTGAGAAGATCGACGAGCAAAACGGCGTCAAGATCAAATGGATTGTCCCAAACGCCCAGAAATATGAAATGGAGCCGATCCTGATCGAACTGAGGCCGGGGGGAATCGCCTATGAGGACGACGCCCACGCCGGCGAGGAATTCGGCTATGTTCTCGAGGGCGAGGTCATCCTCAAGATCGGCAAACGCCGATTCAGGATCGCCAAGGGACAGACGTTCTACTACGCTTCGAACAAAAACCACATCTTGGAGAATGCGACCCAGAAAAAGGCGGTTGTCCTTTGGGTGAGCACCCCGCCGATGTTCTGATCGGCGACTACGCTAAAGGAGAGCACAATGGAAAAAACGCTTACGATCAAGTCGACAGCGGGACTGCATGCGGAACTCGCCGCCAGAATTGTCCAAACCGCCAGCCGGTTCGATGTCGACATCAAGCTAGTCTACGAGCATGTCACGATCGACGCCAGGTCGATCCTGGGGCTGATGAGCCTGGCCGTGCCCGAAGGAAAAAACGTCAAACTGGTCGCCGCCGGCAAACACGCCGAAGCGGCGCTCGCCAGCATCACAACCATCTTGGAATAAGGTGATCATATGAGAAAACCAATCATCGCCGGCAACTGGAAGATGTTCAAAACGCGGGATGAGGCGCTATTCTTCATCCTCAAGGTTTCGACGGAAATGCCGCCGATCAGCCAAGTCGATACTGTCGTCTGCGCCCAGGCGCCGCTGCTGCACTGTCTCATCAAGCGTCAGGGCGACAATTTGCGGATCGGCGCCCAAAACCTTCATTTCGAGGACGAAGGCCCCTTTACCGGCGAAGTTTCCGGCAAACTGCTGAAAAGTTACAATGTCGAGTACGTCATCATCGGCCACAGCGAACGGCGGGACATCTTCAAGGAGACCGATGCGCTTGTGAATGCTAAAATCAAGGCGGCGCTCCGCAACGGGCTCAAACCGATCGTCTGCATCGGCGAACATCTCGATGAACGTGAGCGGGGCCAGACGAATCTGATCCTGCAAAACCAGATCGATGCCGGTTTTGCCGGTCTCTCTTCTACCGAGATGAGCCAGCTCGCGATTGCCTACGAACCGATCTGGGCGATCGGCACGGGCAAGACCGCCACCGCGGCCATGGCCGAGGAGGCCTGCGCCTTTATCCGCGGCGTGATCGCCGCCAAGTTCGGGCGCGCCACGTCTGAGGCGATCCGCATCCAGTACGGCGGCTCGGTCAAACCGGCCAACATCGGCGAACTGCTGGCGATGCCCAACATCGACGGGGCGCTGATCGGGGGGGCTTCCCTCGATCCAGAGGGATTCATCCAAATGGCCGCCGCCGCGGTCAGATAAGCAAGGAAATCAGTCGGGAAACCGGCTTTTTTTCCGGTTGTTGTTTTAAAATCCCCGGAAAAATGGTAAAATCATCACAATGGGAGGATTGTTTATGAAGAAAATCATCAGTTTTTTGGTTATGGCATTTGTCGCCATCTCGCTTCTCGCCTGCAAAGAGGCGACCACCACCACCGCGCCGCTTGCCGTCGATGAAGTGGCCTTCACCAAAACCGAGAAGGCGTTTGTCAACTATTCGACGGAGTTCATCAAGGATGAGCCCGTGGAGACCATTTCCTTTTACTATTACCCCGGCAAGGAAGGACTACCCTATGTCGACATCGGGGAGTTCATCGGCTTGTTGATCGGCATCATCGATGAGAACACCCAGGTCGAGCCAAACGCCAACCAGGTAAGGGTCTGGACGGAATACTTCTATACCGAGGAGGAGAAGGAGGATTACGGCATCACCGAAGACTCGATTGTAGCCTATGTGGTTTTCGATTTTCTCACCGAGACCGTCTCCGCCCCCAACGTCGACGCCTTTGATTATTTCTCGGGCGAGACCGAAACCGACTTCTCCGAGGGACTCAATCTCGTCAGCTACACCGAGGAGGAACTTCCCGAACTGGTGATCCCCTGCGGGGAATACGGCTTCAGCTTCTATGTCGTCGAGGACGGCGAGGAAATCAGGTATACGATTCCGCTGTCTCTGGCAGGGTTGTTCCTAACCGGCTCGATGTTCGATGTCGTCCACAACGGCGACACACTCTACGGCATCGACACCTATCAGTTGGGCGACCTCCGCAATTCGACGGCCGACGTCTATGATGCCGTCCGGCTGAACAACGACCTGACCCCGGCGATGGAACTCGAATCGCGGCGGTTCCTCGAACTCGCGTTCGATTATTTCTATGGCCTCAAGGAATACAGGGGCATCAGCTCGTTCCAATCCTACACTGCGGACTATTTCAACGGCGCTCCCAATTTCGAGTACGCCTTTTCGGAATTCACCGATTCGTTCGCCGACCTCCATACGGGCATCATCTCCTACGGCCGGCAAAATCCCGGGTATGACTATCCCGGCGATTACCCGCAATTCATCCTTGATTATTCCTATAACTACTATGGCTGCGAGTGCAACCTCTTCCGGAAGAATTTCGATCTGACTTTCCATGAGGACATGGCCTATCTCAAAATCATCGAGTTCAACATCGAATTCAAGGCCGACCTTGAGCCGATAATGGAAGAGATCCGCGAAGCCGAACCCAAATATGTCGTCATCGACCTGGCCTGCAACGGCGGAGGCGTGCTCGCCGGCGTCTTCCATTTGCTCAACTACATCACCGATGAGGACATCTCCCTCTACACCGTGACGCTCGGAGCGCGCAGCTCCGCCACCTATGACGTCGAGGGCGACAAGGCGATCGACGCCGAATTCTACTTCATCACCTCGGGAGCGACCTACAGCGCCGCGAACCTGGTGACCGCGCTCGCCAAGGACATGGGACTCATCAAGACGATCGGGTCGCAAAGCGGCGGCGGCGCCTGCTCCGTCAAGGCGCTGGTTCTGCCGAATGGCGCCGTGATGCAGATGTCGAGCAACATGAATCTGGCCTACGCCGACTTCACGACCGTCGAGGAGGGCGTGCCCACCGACTATCCGATCGATTTCCACGGAGCGGGCATGCGTTATTACCAAGACGGCATCCGCGCCCGTTTTCCGAGCGTGCAATCCTTCTACAATGTCATCCAAGAAATGAAGTCCGAAGAGGACGAATAAGCCTTGAAACGCCCCGTCGGGGCGTTTTCCTTTTTACAAAAAAACACCCTGGTTCAAACTGGAACCAGGGTGTTCTGCTTATTTGCTGTAGAGCTCGACAATCAGGTTTTCCTTGATTTCGGGCAAGATCTCGGCGCGTTCGGGGAGACGGACGTAGGTGGCTTCACCCTTGTTTTCATCAAAGGCGATGAAGTCCATCCGGCTGACGACGGCGCTGAGAGCGTCCTTGATCACGGGAACGGTTTTCGACGATTCTTTCACAGCGATGACCTGACCCGGCTTGACGCGGATCGAGGGGATCGTGGCCTTCTTGCCGTCAAGGATGATGTGGCCGTGGTTGACTAGCTGACGAGCCTGTTGTCTGGTGCGGGCGAAACCCGCGCGATAGACGAGGTTGTCAAGCCTTGACTCCAGCAGAAACAGGAAATTGGCGCCCTGTTTGCCCGGCATTTTCTTGGCTTCGTTGAAGGTTTTACGGAATTGTTTCTCGTTGACGCCATAAGTGAAACGGACGCGTTGCTTCTCTTGAAGCTGGGTGCCGTATTCGGATACCTTGGCCCGTTTTTGTCCATGTTGTCCGGGAGCGTACGGGCGTCTGGCGGTCTCTTTCCCGGTTTCGGACACGGAATAGTTGAGACGGCGGGAAACCTTCCAGTTGGAACCTGTGAATCTCGACATATATGGTCCTCCTTTTCATAAGATTACGTGTAATCGTTCGAGGAGTTCTCAAGACGGATACGGAGGCTGTTTTGATGGGTTCCCGTGAAGCAGTTCACAGTACTGGCAAACCATGCTTGATGGAACAGTCTCGCTGTAAAACAACTCGAAAACAACTGCTTTTTATTACATGCGCAAGTAGTATTATAGCGGATGGTCTAGAAAAAGTCAACCAAAATCATTACCGCTTTTTCAAAGCGGAGCCGGTCGGATTCGCTGAAGTGGCCAATGAACGGGGAGTCCAAGTCAAGGACGCCGGCGACGCGGCCGTTTTTGATGATCGGCACGACCAACTCCGACTTGGAATCGCTGTCGCAGACGATGTGGCCGGGGAACTTGGCGGTGTCGGGAACGAGCAGCGTCTGCCTCATCGCCATCGCCGTGCCGCAAACACCTTTGCCCGAGGCGATGCGGGTGCACGCCGGTTTTCCCTGGAATGGGCCAAGCACAAGGTCTCCGTCCCGCTCAAGGTAAAAACCGACCCAATTGAGTTCGGGATGGAAAGTGGCGATCACCGCCGCGGCATTTGCCAGATTGCTCATCAGGGGCAGACCCGATTCGAGATATCCCGCCAGAGTCTTGAAGAACAGGCCTTCCTGTTCGCTTGGCGCAAGCGCCTTGAGATCGAGTTTGAACACATTATCACCGCAACCATTATAAATTAATCCCGCCATATTCACAAGGAAATGTGGTAAAATAGATTTCAGGGAAAAGGGGTAAGCGCATGAACGAACAAATCCTCGTCCGCTATGGCGACTTGATTTTGAAAGGCAGAAATCAAAGATTCTTTCTGAGGATCGCCAACGAGAGGGTCCGGGAAAAACTAAAAGATCTTCCCGTCGAATTCGATTTCCGCCATGACCGTTTCTATGTGATTTTGCACGGCACCGCTTGCGAACCGGTTATTGAACGTCTGCAACGCATCGCCGGCCTTTATTCCTTCAGTCTGGTCACGCGGACCGAGATCGACTTCCAAGAGATCGCCAAGGCGGCGATCATGCTGGTGGGACAAATGACGGAAGGAAGAAGAACAACCTTCAAAGTCGAAACCAAGCGCGCCGACAAGACGCTATCGCTGACCTCTCCCGAAGTCTCGCGGGTCGTGTCCCGGCTGATCCTCCAAAACGTACCACAACTGATCGTCGATGTCCATAACCCCGAGATGACGCTGAATCTGGAATTGCGCCGTGACGGATGCTACATGTTTGTCGGCCAAATCAAGGGACTGGGCGGTTTCCCCATCCCCGCCTCAGGGAAGGCCATGGTGCTGCTCTCCGGCGGCATCGATTCGCCTGTCGCCGCCTTTCTCGCCATGAAAAAGGGTCTGGAAACGGAGATGATCCATTTTGAATCGACTCCGCTCACGGCAATCGAGGCGGTCCAGAAGGTGATCGACATCACCGCCAAACTGGCACGCTACGCCCCGGCGGAGACGATCGTTTTGCGACTTGTCCCCTTTGAGCCGCTGCACCGGGCGCTGCAAGCCAACGTGCCTGAAGGCTACCAAATCACGATCATGCGGCGGATGATGATCAGGATCGCCACCTCGCTCATGGAAGCGTCCAAGGGGCTGTGTCTTGTCACTGGCGATTCGATCGGTCAGGTCGCCTCACAAACCTTGGAAAGCATGCGGACGATCCAGGACGTCACCGACGCCCTGATCATGCGGCCGCTCGCCGCTTTTGACAAACTGGACATCATCGCCGTGGCGCGGGCGATCGACACGCTGGAAATCTCCAACCGCGCGTTTTCGGATTGTTGCAGCATCTATGTTCCGAAGAATCCGGTGATCAGGCCGGAGCTGAAGACCGCCAGGAAATACGAAGCGGCTTTCGCCTATGACGGACTCATTGCCGAGGCGGTAGCGAAAACCGTTGCCCTAAGTGTCCAGGCGGATGCGCCCATCGACATCACCGCCAAGGGATTGACCGTCAAGGAGGCCTTGACATGATCCGACTGGAAACGGAACGCTTGCTTCTCCGCTCATGGACGCTCGCGGACGCGGACGACCTCTTCGCCTACGCCCGTCTCGATACCGTCGGACCGAATGCCGGCTGGAAGCCGCATGAATCGATCGCGGAATCCCGCGAGATCATCAAGAACTTCATCGCCAAGGACGACGTCTGGGCGATCGAGTTGAAATCAGAACACAAAGTCATCGGCTCGGTGGGGATCCATGACCGGAACGATTCCGCCGGCCGCAAAGTCAAAGAACTCGGATATGTCCTTTCCACCGCGTATGAACACCGGGGACTGATGACGGAGGCTTGCCGCCGCGTCCTCAAGCACCTGTTTGAGGACACAAACATCGAAGAGGTGCAGGTCAGGCATTTCCGGGACAATCAAAAATCCCAACGGGTCATCGAGAAACTTGGCTTCGTCTATGTCACCGAGGAAAACCATATCACATCCGACAACATACCCAGACAGTCACGCTCATATGCAATGAGCCGCACTCAATATTCAGCCAATGGAGGAAAAACATGAACAACTGGAATCTCGACAAACTTTATCCCGCTTTCGACAGCAGTCAATTTCAAGACGATCTTGGCCGTTTCGATCAATTGGTCGACAAGATCAAGGCCTCTGCGCCCGCCTTTGCCAATCATGAGAACGTCCAGGAGAAGCTGCTCGGCTATCTCGGTGATGTCATCACTTTGAACGATCTGGCCACAAAACTCTTCGGTTATACGTCCCTGCGGCAAGCGACCGACACCGCCAACGTGACGGCGCTCAAGTATCTTAACCGCCTGCAGGTCAAAATCACCGACCTGACCGTCGTCGACACGCTCTTCCGAAAATGGCTCCGGGACGTTCCCGATCTCGACACGGCGATCGCAAGCCACAAACTGCTTGCCGAACACGAGTTCCATCTGCGAGAACTGGTCTCGCAGGCCGAGCATCTGCTCGATGACAAGACCGAGGAACTCATCGCTAAACTCAGGCAGTCGGGTTCGATCGCTTGGAACCATCTGCAAGCTTTGCTCACCTCGACCGTCGCCGTCGATTACGAGGGCAAGGAGATCACGCTCTCCGAAGTCCGCAACCTGGCCTACGAGGCCGACGCCGCCGCGCGGGAGAAGGCCTTCAACGCAGAGCTTGCGGCCTACAAAAAGATCGACAAGGCCGTCGCATCGGCCATCAACGCCATCAAAGGGGAAGTCAACACGCTTGCCGAGGCGCGCGGATACGCCTCGCCCCTCGAGCAGACCCTGATCCAAAGCCGGATGCGCCAACAGACGCTTGCAGTCATGATCGAGACGATGGAAGAGTACCTCCCCGTCTTCCGCGCCTACCTGAAGCGAAAAGCCAAACTCTTGGGTCACGAAGGCGGGCTGCCTTTTTATGACTTGTTTGCGCCGATCGGCAACACCACCAAAACCTTCACGATCACCGAAGCGAACGACTATATCCTGAAAAACTTCAAGACCTTCAACGACAGGCTATTCCAAATGGCCAGCCGGGCGTTCGCCGAGGAGTGGATCGACTACCTGCCGCAAAAAGGCAAGGTCGGAGGCGCTTTCTGCGCGAATCTGCAACCGATCAAGGCCAGCCGGGTGCTGACGAACTTCAACGGCGCTTTTGGCGATGTCATCACCCTCGCGCATGAACTCGGGCACGCCTATCATGGCGAGGCCATCTTCGACGAATCGCCCCTCAACAGCGAATATACGATGCCGGTCGCGGAAACCGCCTCGACCTTCTGCGAAACGATCGTCAACCAAGCGGCGCTCAAGGATGCGACAAGCACCGAAGAAAAGATCTATCTGCTCGAATCATCCTTGCAGGACGCCACCCAGGTCATCGTCGACATCCTCTCGCGGTTCTATTTCGAGAAAGCCCTGTTCGAAGGCCGCAAGTCGACGCTTTATGATGAGAACGAACTCAAGGAAATGATGCTCGACGCCCAGAGGAAGTCCTATGGCGACGGGTTGGATCAAAACAAACTCCATCCCTACATGTGGCTTTGCAAGTCCCACTACTATTCCGGAAGCCTCAGTTATTACAACTTCCCCTATGCTTTCGGACTCCTGTTCGCCAAAGGCCTCTACGCCAAGTATCTGGAGAACAAGGAAACGTTTGTGCCGATGTATGACAAACTGCTTGCGGCGACCGGCAAGAACTTCGTGGAGGATGCGGCGATGATCGCCGGCATCGACGTGACCCAGAAGTCATTCTGGCAAGGTTCCCTCGAACTCGTCAAGGCCGACATCGATCACTTTCTCGAACTGACGAATTGATCGTATTTGCCAACAAACACCCGGACTTGATTGTTTAATAGGTGAAATCAAAGGGGGTCATCATATGAAACGCTTTATCGTGGCAGTCTTTCTCGGTTTGATCGCTCTGGTCCTATCAGGTTGCCAACTCAGCACCAAGGCCATCGACTACAAGACAGTCGAGGAAGTTGGCCGCTTCAAAAACCTCAAGCAACTGGAACAATACTTGAATGACTTCACAAATGACCGCAACTCCCAGTATGTGTTTGGCAGCCTTCGCGGCGATGTCTTCATATCCACGCAGGCCAGCATGACGGACGCCGTGGCTGAAGCCGGGTCCCAGGAGAAATCCCATAGCGAGACCAATGACCAGGTCGAGGGAGTTGGCGAAAGCGACACCATCCTCACCGACGGCGACTACATCTACATGGTCTCGGGGAACACGCTCTATGTGATCGACGCCGAAACGCTCGCGATCACCGACACCTTTGTCGTTGAAAACGGGTATTTTTCCGGCATATACCTTTACGAAGGCTTGTTGATAGCGATCGGCAGCGAGCGGTTGGATCAAGATGAAACGCAACCCGACGCCAGCCGTCCCGAAGCCGGCATCGACTATTACGGCTATTACTACTATTCCTATGGAACGAGCGTTCGCATCTTCGACATCACCGACCGGAACGAGATCGTCTTGAACCGGGAATTATATTTCAAAGACGCCTATCTGACGCAAAGCCGGATGATCGACAACCATCTCTATCTTGTCATCAACGACTATTCCCTCTCCTACGGGCGTTCAGGCGAGGAGATCCTGCCCCAATACCAGGACAGCGTGGTTGACGACGAATTCGTCAGGCTGCCGGCCTCGGATGTCTACTACATGCCTTCGGATCTGTGGCAGTGTTCCTATCTGTTGCTTGCATCCTTGGCCGTCGACGGCGAAGAAGCCGCCGACATCAAGGCCTATCTCGGCAACACCTACCAGATCTACATGAGCCTCAACAACCTCTATGCGGTCGTCCATCGCTACTGGTACACCACCGCGATCTGGCCGATGATGATGTCCGAGACCTATATCGTCAGATTCGGTCTCGTCGACAATGTCCTCGAATACCAGGCCACCGCCGTGGTCGAAGGCGCGCCGCTCAACCAGTTCTCGATGGATGAATACGAAGGGTACTTCCGGATCGCGACCACCGGCAACAAGTTCGTGCCATCAACCGATGCGGACGCGACCAGCGGCAGTTGGACCGTCAGCAACCAGGTGACGATCTTCGACGCCACTGCCGACGGCCAGGTGGAGCCCGTTTCCGTACTTGGCAACTTAGGCAAGCCCGGCGAGCGGATCTATGCCGTCAGGTTCACGGGCGCGATCGGTTACGTCGTCACCTTCGTCAACACCGACCCGCTGTACAAACTTGACTTGTCAGATCCCGAGAATCCCGTCGTGCTCGGCGAACTCTATGAAGAAGGCGTTTCCGACTACCTGCACGACATCAACGATGATTTGTTGCTCGGTGTCGGCCGTCAAGCCGAAGTGAACGATTACGGGTTCACCGTCTTCACCGGTGTCAAAGTCGCCCTCTATGATGTCTCAGGTGACGAACCGGTCAACCTGGAGACCTTCCTGGTTCCCGGAGAATACAGTTACACCCCGGTGATCTATGATCACAAGGCGTTCGTGAGTTATCGTCCGGCAGACGCGGAATTCATATATGTGGCCATTCCCGTCACCGAGTACTTCCAAAACTGGTACAGGTCGTTGCAGAGCGTCTACGTGTTCAAGGTCACCTTCACCGGTGAGCTGGAGTTTCTCGTGAACCTCTCGCACATGGAGGAGCCCACCAACCATTACTATTACTACCTGGACACCGTCGACCGGACGCTGATGATCGAAAACATGATCTACACGATCTCCGCGTCCCAGATTCGGATGTACGACATGGCCGACGAGTTCGCCGAGGTGGCGGCGATTTGCCTGAATTGCGAATGATAACAGAAAAACCGGATTCTATCCGGTTTTTTTTTATTCTGGCTGCGTCTTGGGCGGTTTTAGTGATTTTTTTGGTTTCGTTTTCAGAGAAAAACGACAAAAAACCCGTGCAGGCTTGTAGATTTTTACCCAGAATCGTGATATATTCATATTGTATCTAAAAATATGATATTTAATTCAATAGGAGGGTAAATATGAAAGGAAAGTTCGCATTACTGCTCTTGCTTATGTTCATGGGCGTGTTCCTGATCGGTTGTGAAGATATGACAACATTCACCACGACCACCGCGGAAACGCCAGTTACAACAACCGCTCCCGTGACTACGGCTGCGCCAACCACGACACAGACGGGAGTGACGACCGCTCCGGCCACCACTGTCCCCGTCACGACAGCTCCGGTAACCACTGCCCCGGTGACCACTGCCCCGGTGACCACAGCGCCGGTCACGACCAGTACCTTTGACAGAGGTTTGCTGATCGAGGCCATCCAAGAAATGGACGGAAGCGGCGAGATGTCGGTGTCTGAAGCCGAATTTGTCATCGGCCAGATGAAAGCCATGCTGGGGATCACGGACGAGGAGGAACTCTACAGTCTCGTCCTCATGGTTCCCGAGATGATGATGGGTTTGATGACGATCGAGACTTTGGCGGACTTCCAAGCATGGTATCTCGATGCCAAAACGGAATTTTCGCCGGAGTTTCTCACCACGACCCTGGCCAATGTCATCAGAGGCTTGGTCGACGAACGGGCTGCGAATCCCGGAAGCGAGTGGGTCCTTGAGGAGATTGCCTATCTCGAGGAGGAACTTCTCGACGCTCAGGCTGATTTGGCTGCGCTCGTTGCCCAGGTGACACTCTATGCGACGACCAAAACCACCGATGCCGCCAAATGCATCGCCTATTTCAATGCGCTGATTGCTGAATCGGAGACATTCGGTCTTGCCCATAACGCTGCGAATCAGTATTTCTATGATGCGGATTACAAAAACGAATACCTGTATTACGATCTGCTCAACCATCTTGAAGATCAATATTATTACACCTATCAGGATGTGAATCCCATCATGTATGACGATGCGGTCGCCAACTTCAATTCGTTATGGGGAACCCTGCCGCTGGAAGAGCAACTCATTTTCGCGGGTTTGCTCGAGATGTATGAGACTTATCTGAATTATCATTATGTGACTGTACCGGCAGCTCTTGAACTGATTATTGAGCTTGTCGACTCTGAATTCCAGCCCGCTTACCAGCAGATTCAGAATTTCCACATGGATTACATGGATCTTCTTTGGTGGGTTGGTGATTATGAGAGAGATATCGCCAACCTTGAGGAAAGACTAGCCCAAGAGGAACAGATGGATGCCTTCATGGCGGCTTTGTCAGTCTATCTGCACACTCCCTCAGGCTTTAACACCCTGAACGCGGTCGTCGTCGACCTTTACGGGATGCTGGATGCGGTGATCGTCAATTTTGACGAGGATCTCTTCAATATGATCATGGACATCGTGACGAGCGAAGCCTTCGATCCTTCGGCTTTGCTTGAACCCGAGACGATCGTTCTTCTTGTCGGCAAACTTGCCGACATCCTGGCGACGATGCAGACGGCAATGGATGAGGACGCCGTCGTAAATCTCGGCAACCTGTTCAAAGCCGTGGCGACTGTCTACGTGGAGTCGCTCGACCTGCCCGCGGTGGAAAAGACAGCGATGCTATCCGTCATTTTGCCCAAGATTGATGAGTATCTGGGCATTTTGGTCGACGTGTACGATGAAATCCTGAGTTTCCTGCAATCCGTCGATGAAACAAAAGTCAACGCCGTCTTGGACTTCATCGCCTTCATGAACGGTGAGGAAGAGGAAGAGGAAGAAGAGCCTGTGGTCATGATGTCGATGAACATGGACTATATGGTCGTCGTGATGGTTGAAGCGTCCAAACTTGTCCAGACGCTGGTTGGTGACGGCTCCCTCGATTTAACCTTGATTTTGAATCATCTTGTAACCATTTACTTCGACGTTGAATACCGGTTTGACGCAGATCCGGACCATGTCGCCCTGATCAGGGGCTTGGTCATTGAAAACTTTACGACATTGCTGACGATGACAGCCGAGATTGCCTTGATTGACCCGGCAAACGTTGGTTTTGAAGATATGATGCTGATCCAGGAATTCGCGCAAAGAGGCCAGGCTTTATCAGAAGTCTTCCGCTATGGTTTTGAAGTTGCTGAAGAGTGGGAATTTGGCGTCAGTCACGAGGATATCCTGAATTTTGTCGTTGACATGTTTGGCTATTATGACATGTCCGAGGAGGACGCCGAGGCTTTGCTGGTTGAACTCCTGAATATCTTCGGAATGGAGGACGAAGAGGAGTTCTACTTCTTCATGATGGGCATGGCGTTCCATATGAGCCGTCTGCCCTACCTTGATTCCCTTGATGACCTTATGGCTTGGTACGATTATTTCTTCACACTGGGGATGACGGAAACGGATATTGCCGACATCCTAGTGAATATGCTCCATTACATGATCACGTTGCGCGCCTCCGAGGACGGCTATTATCAGGGGCAAATCGACTGGTATCTGGAAATGATCGCAGAAATCGAGGACCATCTTCTGGAACTTGAAGGCAATATTGATGCCATCGATGATGCTTTGCTGGCTTTGCTCAATGGCAATCCGGCCCTGACACCAACGCAAAGGACGCAGGTCATCACCTACTGGGAAGCCAATAAAGTCATTGCTGATTATGAGATCAGGATTGAAAGACTGCGTTGGCAATTGATGGATGATGACAACAACATCTTTGATTGGTATACTTACGATGGTCTGTTCATGATGCTCGACATGGTGCGGGACGGAAGCGAACCCCAGGGCTCCTTTGATGTCCTTTGGAATGCCTTGAGTCCCGAGGAACAAGCTTTATATCAACCGATGCTCTCCTTGAAACTTGCGTATTTCGATTACTGGGAAAATGTCTATAGTCCAATTAACGATACTGTCCAGGGCGATATGGCACTCGCAGGGATCGTCAACGCCTACGAATTCCATAACTGGCTCAACTGGTACTGGAACTTCACGCAAGAAATTTACTCCGAACAAGAAAATATCAGCTGGCACCAACGCGATATCGACTACTTGCTGCAACAAATCGCATTCGCCGAAGCCATGGCCCTGTATCTGGATGATCCCGTCAACCGGCAGATGATCATCGATCTGATTCTGATCGTTTTCGAAGAAGTCGATAATCTGATTGCCAATCTGGAGAACGATACCGTCGCGATGCTGCTGGCGCTGGTGATGGAGGAACTTGCCCTCGAGGACGTCGATTTGACACCGGAAGCCATTGTGCTTTATCTCGACGACCTGCTGCCGATCATCGGCAATCTGCTGGATTCAATCGATCCAACCGAACAAGCGATGATCAAGACGCTCATGATCGACATTCTCACGATCAGAATGACGGCTGAAGGCTGGGACGAGACCGAAATTACCAATCTGACCGGCATGATTGCCTCCGTCTATGACAAGTATTTCCCGCGGATTTTGGAAGTCAGGGACATCCTTGTTTCTGCTCTTGACAACCTGAGCGCTGCCGACATCGGCGTCATCATGGATTTGATTTTCACGATGGCCGAGTCTGAGGAAGATCCTTCACAGGCGGCGATCATGGTTGCGATCGCAACGCTCGTCGACATTCTCTGCTATGATTACCTTGCCGAACCCCTGCTCGACTTTGAAACGCTTCTGGATTACTTCGTCGAAGGCTACTTCGACGTGACCTACCAGTTCGATTACCTGGTCACTGACATGGAAGCCCTGCAGGATGTCGTCTTCGCGATCGCCACGGATATGATCGATGTCGCTCACACCGCGAGGGCGATCGATCTCGATGCCGTGACCGCCGACGATCTCGAGATTCTCTACTACCTCTACATCTATGTCGGTACTTTGGCGCAGTCCGAAGGCTTTGAAGCTCTCGAACATCCCGCGCATCTGACTCCCTTCGATTTCGACCCCGCAGATTTCTATGACCACACGGCCTTCGTGGAATTGCTGCAAAGGTATTTGGGTGGCGACATCGATCCCGCGCTGGTGGCATCGGAAATTGCCCGTCTGGGAGCCTACTATGGCACCGACACCGAACTCGAGACCTTCCTTTACACATTCTTCCTCGGCTATGTTTGGCAAGAATTGCCGATGTAATGCTTTTGTTTGACTGAAACAACTGAATCATTCAGGCAGGCGGAACCAAAACAGCGATTGTGATGGTCCCGCCTGCTTTTCTATGATATAATCATGGACGGTGGTCAAAGATGATCGTATCGGCTCAAAATGAGACATTCAAGCGCATCTTGAAACTGAAACAGAAAAAACACCGGCTGGACCAGATGTGTTTTTTGGTCGAGGGCGAGCATCTGGTCGCCGAAGCCATCGCCTCCGGCCGTTGCCGGATGCTGGTTGCGGACGCACCGCTCGCCTCGTTTCCGGGACCGCTGCTTGAACTTGCCAAACCGCTCCTTATGCAACTGTCCGATCTCGAGACACCTGCAAGTCTGTTCGCTGTATGCAACATCATCCCTCCGCGCCCCTTGACCGACCGTTTGCTGTTGCTTGACGGCATCCAGGACCCGGGCAACCTGGGTACGATCTTGCGCAGCGCGCGGGCGTTTGGCTTCACCACGGTGATTGCCGAGAAAACCGTCGATTTCTACAACCCAAAAGTCATCAGGAGCACGCAGGGAGCGATCTTCAAGCTGAACCTGATCACCGCCGAGCTTGTCTCCTTCATGAAAGACAATCCCGAATACTGGTATTATGGCTCCTCCGTATCCGCGGGAACACCGCTTGCCGAAATCGGGACATCGCGACCAAAATCAGCGCTAATCCTCGGCAATGAGGGTGGCGGCGTCCGCCAGGAACTGCTCGATCGGGCCAACGAGATCATCACGATCGCGATGAGGGAAACCGAGTCGTTGAACGTCGCCGTCGCCGGCAGCATCATCATGCATCAGCTCGCGGAAGCGAGCCAACAGGATTAATTTGCGGAATTTCCGCGAATATGCTTGTCTGCTCGCCTTGGGTATGTTATAATATCATTTGACATAAGCAAGTAATGGGAGGGACGGACCCTCCCGTTTTTAATGGGGTGGGGAGATATAAATGGATCAGACAATCCTGAAAAAACAGCTGACACCGACTGTCGAGGAACTCGGTTATTCCCTGTTCGACATCGAATTCGCCCGCGAGGGCAAA
Source organism: uncultured Caryophanales bacterium (assembly GCA_937958685.1). Taxonomy (GTDB): domain Bacteria; phylum Bacillota_I; class Bacilli_A; order Izemoplasmatales; family Hujiaoplasmataceae; genus JAAYZB01. The sequence goes on along the minus strand of CALGNF010000140.1, from coordinate 17,077 downwards.
GCCGATATCCTGCGGGTCGTAATCGACAACGACGCCGGGATCACGATCGACGATTGCGTCAAAGTTTCCGAGGCCTTGGGTCCGCTGCTTGATAAGCTGGATCCGCTTCCTGGCGAATACCGGTTTGAAGTCGCCTCTCCGGGAGCCGAGCGCAAGCTCCGGGATGCAGCCGACATCCGCAAGGCCGTTGGAAAATACATCTACCTTGAAACGTATGAACAAAAACTCGAGGGCGATCTGAAACACTTCGACGGCGAGATAGTCACGATCAAGACCAAGAAGAACAAAGACATCGACATTCAGTTGATCGACATCAACCTGATCAGGTTGGCAATCAAATTTTAGGAGAATAGGAAAATGATCAGCAAAGAATTTTTCAAGGCTTTGGAACAAGTCGCCGACGAGCGCGACATTCCCAAGGAAAAGATTCTCGACATCTTCGGCAAGGGTTTGCTCAACGCCTATAAGAAAGACTACGGCGGCCAGCAGAACGCCAGGGTCGTCTTCAACGAGGAGAAGGCGGAAATCCTGATCGTTGCCACTTATCTCGTCGTCGAGACCGTGGACCCCGAAGCTGAAAAGGGAACCCAGATCACCGTCGAGGCGGCGCAGGAGTACAAGAAAAACGCCCGTGTCGGCGACATCATCGAAGTCAGGATCACACCAAAGGATTTTGGCCGCATCGCCGCCTCGAGCGCGAAACAGATCCTGACACAGGGTTTGAAGCAATTGGAACGCGAACGCAACTTCGAGATCTTCACCAACAAGACCGGCGAGATGGTGATCGCCGAAGTCGTTGCGATCAACGATGACTTCGTGACCCTTTTCTTGGGCTACGATACGGAAACCTCGATTCCCGCGCGCGACCTATTGGAAACCGACCTGATCATCGGCAACCAGGTCCGTGTCTATATCACCAAAGTGGAACAGACGACGAAAGGCCCGAAAGTCTTCGTCTCCCGCACCGACCGCAACCTGGTCAAGCGCCTGATGGAAAACGCGATTCCCGAACTCCAGGAAGGCGTCATCGAGATCATGGGCCTTGCCCGCGATCCCGGCGACCGCAGCAAGGTCTGCGTTGCCTCCAACAATCCCAAGGTCGATCCGGTCGGCGCGTGTCTTGGCCGCAGCGGCATGCGGATCAGAGAAGTCATCGACGCGCTGAACGGCGAGAAGATGGACATCTACAAATACAGCGAGGATCCCAGGGAGCTGGTGGCGAATGCGATCCAGCCGGCGAAGACGATCTCTGTTCTCATCGATCCCAAGGAAAAGAGCGCGATCGCGATCGTCCCCGACGACCAGTTGTCGCTCGCCATCGGCAAAAAAGGCCAAAATGCCAGACTGGCCGTGCAATCAAGCGGCTGGAAGATCGACATCAAATCCGAGACCGACGCGCTGATCCAAGACATCAAATACTGATTATCAAGGAGGCCGCAGGCAGATGGGAAAACCAAAGAAACTCCCCTTGCGCAAATGCGTCGTGACGGGAGAAAGATTTGCCAAGAAAGACCTCCTCAGAGTCGTCAAGACTCCCGAGGGGAATGTCATCTATGATCCCTCAGGAAAGGCCAATGGCCGCGGGGCGTATGTGTCCAAGTCGCCAGTTGTCATCGAAAAGGCCAGAAGAACCAATATCCTCGGAAGAAATCTGGAAACAACGATTCCCGATACGGTTTACGAACAACTGCTTCAGGTGGCCGGAGATGAACAAAAGTAAGCTGTTGAGCACGCTGGGGCTGGCTTTGAGAGCCCAACAACTGATCTCGGGAGAGGAATTCTCCTGCGAATTGATCCGCAAGCAACGGGCCTTCCTCGTCTTGCTTGCGAGCGATGCCGGGAAAAACACCACCAAGAAGATCTTGGACAAGGCGGCCTATTACGGCGTGAAGGTGTACCGGGAACTGACGACGGCGGAAATCAGCCAAGCCATCGGCAAGCAGAACCGCAAGGTTGTCGCGATCACCGGCAAGGATTTTGCCCAATTATTGGAAAGCGCCATCAACGAATAACTTGAAAGAGGTGGTAATGTGGTAGCAAAAAGACCAAATACCAGAAAGAAATCGGATTTCAAAGCCAAGAAAACGAACCAGAAGCCATCCGGCAACCGGCCCCAGACGCCGGCAAGACGCCCGTCGGTGGAGAAAAAACCGGAGATCATCGACAAGACCGTCTATTACAAGAACGGTCTGACAGTGCTGGAATTGGCTGAACAACTGCACAAGCCCGTATCCGAGGTCATCAAGAAACTGATGTTCATGCGGATCATGGCCTCGCAGACACAGTCGGTCGACCGCGACACCGCGGAGATCCTCGCTCTCGATTATGGCTTCGAACTCAAGGACGAGGTCATGACCGACATGAGCCGTTTCGACGAGCTCGACATCAAGGACGATCCCAAGGACCTGGTCGAAAGACCGGCGGTCGTGACGATCATGGGCCATGTCGACCATGGCAAGACAACCCTGCTCGACACGATCAGGCACACGCGTGTCGTCCAGTCCGAAGCCGGCGGCATCACCCAGCACATCGGCGCCTACCAGGTCATACGCAACGACAAGGCGATCACCTTCATCGATACCCCGGGCCATGCGGCCTTCACGGAAATGCGGGCAAGGGGCGCGAAGGTCACCGACATCGTCGTTTTGGTCGTGGCTGCGGATGACGGTGTCATGCCGCAAACCAAAGAGGCGATCGACCATGCCAAGGCTTCCAAGTGCGCGATCATTGTCGCGGTGAACAAGATGGACAAGCCCAACGCCAATCCCGAGAGGGTGAAACAGGAACTGGCCGATCTTGGCTTGCTTCCGGACGACTGGGGCGGGGAAACCCCGTTCTGCTATATCTCGGCGCTGAAAAACACCGGCGTCGACGAACTCCTGGACACCATCCAACTGGTTGCGGAAATGCTGGAGCTCAAAGCCAATCCCAAACGCAGCGCCCTCGGGACCGTCATTGAAGCCAAACTCGACAAGGGTAGAGGCCCGGTGGCGACGATCCTGATCGCCAACGGCACCCTCAAGATTGGCGACACCTTCGTCGCCGGCAGCACCTACGGCAAGATCCGGGCGATGAACGACGACCTCGGTCGCGGCATGCACAAGGCCAAGCCCGGAGCCGCTGTCGAGATCACCGGTCTGAGCGACGTGCCTCTGGCCGGCGATCCCTTCATGGTGTTCGTGGATGAGCGGATGACGAAAGACATTGCCCAGCAGCGTTCCGACCGGCTGTTTTCCCAAGATCAAAGCAGCAAGAAGACGGTCTCGCTGGAAGAGTTCTTCAAGCGGGCCGAAGGTTCTGTCAAGGAACTTAGGCTGATCATCAAGGCTGACGTGCAGGGCTCGATCGAAGCCTTCCGCGGTTCCATCGAGAAAATCATCGTCGAAGGGGCCTCGATCGACATCGTCAGGACCGGCGTCGGCGCCATCACCGACACCGATGTGACCTTGGCGGAAGCCTCGGGCGCAATCATCATCGGTTTCGATGTCCAAGCTCCAGCCAACGTCCGGGACACCGCCGCCTCCAAAGGCGTCGAGATTCGTGACTACCGCGTCATCTATGAGGCGCTCAACGACATCGAGGCGGCAATGAAAGGCCTGCTCGAACCGACGATGGAAAAGATCGTCATCGGCGAGGCGACCGTCAGGGAAACCTTCGCCATCTCCAAAGTCGGCACTGTCGCCGGCTGCATGGTCACCGCCGGCGTCATCCGACGCGATGCGGGCATCAAACTGATCAGAAATGGCAAGGTCATCTTCGAAGGCAAGATCGCTTCCCTGAAACGCTTCAAGGACGACGCCAGGGAAGTCAAACAAGGTTATGACTGCGGCATCATGATCGAAAACTACAACGATGTCAAGATCGACGATGTCATCGAAGCCTCGGTCATGAAAGAGGTCGAACAAAATGGCTAAGGTCGACCGTCTGGAGACGTTGGTCCAGCGCGTCGCCGCCGACATCATCAGAAACGAAGTCAAGGACAATCTCGGATTCATCACCGTCACCGGCGTCAGGATCACCAACGAACTTTCCTTCATGTACATCTATTACTCGCAGATCGGCTCCGAAGCCGACCTGAAGCAGACGGAAACAGCCCTCGAGCGCGCCAAGGGCTTCATCAAGAACCAGATCGCCCTGCGCGTCAAAATGCGCAAGGTGCCCGAGCTGGTCTTCAAATTCGACGATTCCGGCGTCAAGGGACGCCACGTCGACGAAATCATCAAGAAACTCTGATTCCAGGCACTCCGGGCAACTCCCAGAGTTTTTTGGGTCGCAGATTGCGGTTTGGACCCCACTTTGATATAATGATGCCAGGTGAGAACTGTGGCCAAGGACTTCAAGGAAAAACTCAATGCGGTTCCCGAGCTTCCGGGCAGTTACCAGATGCTGGACGAAACCGGCGCGATTCTCTACGTCGGCAAGGCCAAGAACCTCAAGAGCCGGCTGAAATCGTATTTCACCGGCAGCCATGACCAAAAAACCCAAGCTCTGGTTGAAAACATCGCCGACTTCACCTATCTCGTCACCGCTTCGGAACTCGAGGCGTTTTTGCTCGAATTGTCACTGATCAAGGAACATTCGCCCCGCTACAACATCATGCTCATGGATGACAAGACCTATCCCTACATCGAGATCACGTCCGAGACGCATCCGAGGATCATCATCACGCGGAAGGCCAAACGCGCGAAGAACCTTTTCGGTCCGTTTCCCGACGCCGCGTCCGCCCGCGAGACCCTGAAACTCCTCCACCGGATTTTCCCGTTCCGCAAGTGTGACGCCTTGCCGAAGGAAGTCTGTCTCTACTATCACATCCATCAATGTCTCGGTCCGTGCGTCCATCCTGTCGCAGGGGAAACCTATCAGGAAATGACGGACAAGATCAGAAAGTTGCTGCAAGGCGCCGACGCGGGCATCCGAAGCGAACTCGAAGCCAAGATGAAGGCCCATGCGGAGAACCTGGAGTTCGAGAGAGCCCGCGAATACCGCGATGTCCTTGATTCACTGACAAAAACGATCACCAGGCAGAACATCATCTTCAAGGACCTTGGCGACCGCGACATCATCAACTATCATGCCTTCGACCACTATATGGCGGTCGCAATCCTCTTCATGCGCGCCGGACGCATCGTTTTCGCCGAGACGCGGATGTTCGAATACGTTCAGCAGGAAGAGGAAGCCTTCCTCGCCTTTTGCGCCCAATTTTATGAGAAACAGCCGGCACCAAGGGAGATTTTGCTGCCAAAAGGCACCGACATCGCCTTTCTCAAGCCGTTTATCGGGGATCGCGCCCATTTGCCCCAAAAGGGAAAAAAACGCGAACTTGTCGAAATGGCGGCGGAAAACGCCCGCATCCACTTTGAAAGCGAACTTGGCAACTATCTGAAAAAACACGACCGGACCATCGGAGCGTTGGCCAAACTCGGAAACCTGCTGGACATCGCGCCGCCGCAGCTGATCGAGGCGTTCGACAACTCCCACACCCTGGGACAGGCGCCGGTCTCGGCGCTCGTCGCATTCCGCAACGGTCTACCGGCCAAGAAGGAATACCGGAAATACCAGATCAGGACCGTGGCCGGCGGAGACGACTATCACTCGATGCAAGAAGTCGTCTATCGGCGTTACCAACGACTGCTTTATGAACAGAAACGGCTGCCCGATCTGATCATCACAGACGGTGGGATCGCCCAGGTCCAGGCGGCAAAGGCGGTCTTGGACTCGCTGTATCTGGATGTGCCAATCGTTGGTCTCAAGAAGGACGACCGGCATAAGACCGATTGCCTGATCGATGCAAAGGGCAATGAATATCCCCTCGACCGCCACGATACGCTTTATGGCTTGCTTCTAAGGATTCAAGAGGAGGCCCATCGGTTCGCGATCTCCTTTCACAGGAACATGCGGGCCAAGGAAATCTACGCCTCGATCCTGGACGCGATCCCGGCGATCGGACCCAAGACCAAAACCAAATTGCTCGTCAGGTTCAAGACAATCGACAACATCAAGAATGCCACCGATAAGGACCTTACAGAGGTTGGTCTGAATCGCAGCCAAATCGACAACCTTCGCGTCGCCCTGACTGGCGTGAACGACAAATAGGGACATCATGTTCCAAACTGCACCCCCGAAAGGATCTTTATGACCGAATACGCCTATGGATTGCTTCACGGTGTCGACCAAGAAAACCGTGTGCTCGCAATCAAATCGAACCGCAGGATCAAATTCTTCTATCTGGCACGAGGGATGTTCGCCAGTTTCATGGACTATTTTCGACCGGGAATCTACGTCTACCTGCATGTGAACACCCAATCCAAGAGTTATCGCGGCTACCGCGTGCAAAATGTCGTCAACATCGACAAGGTCCTGGCGCCCAGACGTCAGCGGCCGACCGTCTACTACGATGTTTCCCTGATCAAGGCGGGAATCCGCACGATCGTCAACGCCGAGCGGCCGAAACTGTTTCTCGATTTCGAGATGTCGATGCCCCCGTTTCGCAATTATGAGAATTTCGTCTCGGAGATCATCCAGATCGGTCTGGTGCTTACCGACCATCAAGGGGGCCTGCTCGAGCAATACACGGCTTTCATCAAACCCAAACTGCACCCGATCTCCGAACGGACGGAGCGGTTTCTCAAGGTGACCAAGGAGGAAATCGCCAGCGGCGTCGCCTACGAGGAAATCCATGATCTGCTTGCGAGGATCCAGAGCACTTTCAAGCCAATGGTGTTCATCTGGGGCAAGAACGATGAGATCGAGCTCGGGAAGATGAACCGGCTCTACAACCTCGGCGATTTCACGAGACGGATGCAGTTCATCGACCTGCTCAAGATGCACAAGACCTATTTCGGTTTGAAGAACGATCTCGGACTCTTCAATGCCTACAACATGTACGCTGCTGATGATCTCGATAAACAAAAACACGACGCCCTTCAGGACGCGTTGGTGACCATGAAGGTCTTTTTCTGGTTTCGCGAAGTCGCCAACGACCGTTTGGAGGTCGCCTTGCCAACGGGAGTTGATGGTTGATGCGCAAGCACAAGGCCGACGGACGCGTTCCCGTCCTAGCCAGTCTTGCATACGGGTCGGGAGATATGTCGTTCACCTTCGGCACGGCGATCACCGGGTTCTATCTGCTGATCTTTCTCACGAATGTCGTGGGCTTGAGAGGCTACATGGCTTCCGCCATCATCTTCATCGGTTTTCTATGGGATGCAGTGACCGATCCGATCGTCGGGTATTATTCGGACAAAATCAAGTCCGGAATCGGCAAGCGCCGAAAGTTGATGCTGCTGGCGGCGGTGCCGCTCGGAATCAGCTTCTTCGCCATCTTCGGCATCTCCACGCTGATCGCGGAGCTGCGCCCGGAAATGCTCGGTCTTGCCGCCGACAAACTGCTGCCTGTCCAGCTACTCAAGACTCTTCTCGTCTTGGTGATCTATCTGTTGTTCTACTTATGCTACACGCTCGCCTACATCCCCTATATCTCGCTGATCAACGACATGACGACCATCTATCGCGAGCGGACCAAACTCACGGGCTACCGGATGGTCGCCACGATCATCGCCACGATCGTCGCCGTCGCCGTTCCCGATTTGATCATGGGCGATGTCACCATCACCCACTCGGGAGAAAAATTCGTTTTGATCGCCGCGGTTTTCGGCGTGCTGATCGTGCTGATCCTGCTTGCGACCGTCCTTGGCACCTACGAGCTTCCGGCCGTGAAGGAAATCCGTCGCGGGAAGTTCTCCTTGAAACGCGATTTCTTGGATTGTTTCCGGGAACAGGAATTCAAGAAAGCGGCGCTTGCCTTCATGTTCTCGCTGTCGGCGATCTTCGTCCTCCAGGATACGATCCAGTACTATGTCAATTATTGGCTGTTGTCGCCCGAATTGTTCTTGCCCCTGGCGGGTTCCGTGCTCGTCCTCGGGTTTCTGACGGTACCGGTCTGGGTCCTCGTCTCCAACCGCATCGGCAAGCGCAAGACCCTGTTTCTGGGCGTCGGCTGCTGGGTGGTGGCCTTCACGATGTTCTTCTTCCTGCCCCAACTTCCCCATGCGGGGATCATGATCGATTTTCAGAGCGAGATCTATGTTCAGCCCTTGGGAATGGCCGCGGCGATCGCCAGCTTCCCAGCATGGGGCTGGCTGGCCGTCCTGATCTTGGGACTAGGAATGGGAAATATCCATCTGGTCGCCTACGGGATGTATCCCGACACCATCAGCGTGATCGTTGCCAAAAGGCCGGACGAGGAAGGGAGTTTCTTCGGAGCGGTCTCCTTTTTGCAGAAGGTGGGCATCGGCTTCGCAACACTGCTGATCGGGCCGATCCTGGACCTTGCCGGGTATACCGCAAAGCCGGATCCATTCTGGTTTCAGGCGCTCGCTGCGAGCGGCCTCACCGTTGAAAGCAACTATCTTTATCTGCAACCCGCATCCCAGGCTCCGCTCGCCATCAAGATCGTCTTCTGTTTTCTGCCGATCGCGCTCATGATCATGGCTGCGCTTTCCGTCAGGAAGTACACCACCGATTCCCTCTTGAACCGGGAATCATCCACCCACAGAAAAGAAAACCCGGCCTGAGGCCGGGGCTTTTTCTGATCTGTCGTCAAAGCACCATGATCACGGGCATGATCATCGGTTTGCGACCTGTTTTTTGAAAGATATGGCGCAGCAGCGACTTCTGGAGATCGTTCTTGATGCCGGTGATGTTGAGTTTCTTGCCGCCCATCAGATATTTGTCGGTGACATCCAGCGACAACTCCTGCAAATCCTTGATCATCTGATTGTTGTCTTTCATGAAGATGAATCCCCGGGAGACGATCGATGGCTCGCAGATGACTTCTTGGCGTTCCTGGTTGATCGTCATGACCACGGAGAGGATGCCGTCTTCCGAGAGTTCCCGTCTGTCCTTGATCACCTGGGTGCCTACCTCGCCGATTCCAGAGCCGTCGACATAGACATCGGCGGTGACAATCTTCTCCTCCACCTTGGCGGTGGTCTTGGTCAGCGAGAGGACGTCGCCATTGTCGAGGATGAACGTGTTCTCCAGTTTGACGCCGGCATCGACAGCGAGTTTGGCGTGCGTCTTGAGCATCCTGTACTCGCCGTGGATCGGCATGAAGAAGCGCGGACGCATCAGTTTTAACATCAGTTTGAGTTCGTTTTGCCCGCCGTGTCCGGAAGCGTGGACATCGGCGAACGGCGATTGGGTGATGACATTGGCGCCATTTTTATATAACAGATTGATCGTGCGGTTGATGCTCTCCTGATTGCCGGGAATCGGAGAGGATGACAAAATGACCGTATCGCCGGGAATCAGGGAGATCTGCTTGTGGATGCCGGAAGCGATCCTTGTCAGGGCGGCCAGGGGTTCGCCTTGCGAGCCCGTGCAGAGGATCGTGATGTTCTTGGCTTTCAAACCAGTCAGATTGCGGCTATACAGGAAGGTGCCATAAGGAGCCTTGATATAGCCCAGTTTCAAGCCAACCTCGATGTTTTTCTCCATCGAGCGGCCAAAAACGGCAACTCTCCTGTCGGTCGACACCGAAGCTTCAACGATCTGTTGGATCCGGTGCACATTGGAAGCGAAGGTGGAGATGATGATCCGAGCGTCGATCTTGGCGAACAATTCCCTGATCGTCTCCCCGACGACCTTTTCGGAAGTCGTGAAATCCTCGAGTTCGGCATTGGTGGAATCGGATAGCAGGCAAAGGACGCCTTCTTCGCCGATCCTGGCCATCCGATGGTAGTTGGAATCGTTGGCGATCGGGGAAAAGTCGAACTTGAAGTCGCCGGTGTGCACGATCACGCCTTCAGGGGTGCTGATCTTGATGCCGAAAGAATCCGGGATCGAATGGTTCGTCCGGAAAAAACTGACGGAAAGATATTTGAACCGGATGATGTCCGATTCGTGGTATTCCTGGAGGTTCAGGGACAGGCCGGCATGCTCTTCCATCTTGGCCGTGATCAGACCATGGCTGAGTCCCGAGGCATAGATCGCCGGGATTTTGACCGTTCTTAGCAAAAACGGGATTCCGCCGATATGGTCCTCGTGGCCGTGACTGATCACCAAAGCGCGGATCTTGCTTTGGTTCTCAACCAGATAAGTATAATCGGGAATAACGTAATCGATGCCCATCAAATGCTCGTCGGGAAATAAAAGCCCCGAGTCGATGATGATCAACTCGTCACGATATTCCACGCAGTACATGTTTTTGCCGACTTCCCCCAAACCACCAAGGGCAAAGACCCTGACCTCATGGGTCTTTGCGATTTGTTCCTGCATGATGCAAATCCTTTCTGAATTGGCAGTTTTGGTGAATATGCTATTGATATTATACATAATAATCTGTGAATATGCAAATGATACCATCAAAAAACCGTTTGCGAAAAGCGAAAACTGATAAAACCAGACAACAATCTATCTGGATTGGATTGCCATCGGATGCGGTTTTCCAGAATACAGAGTTTCTGTAGCCAACCGCTTTTTTCGTGATATAATGATATTTGGGAAGGAGGGGTTGACGATGATCGCCAAAGTGCTTGTGGACGTGCCTGTCAAGGCTGTGGATAAATTGTTCGACTATGCGATACCGCCCGAGCTTGCTGGTTTTATCGAACCTGGCATGCGGGTGAAGGTCCCGTTCGGTCCCCGGACGCTCCAAGGCTATTGCCTGGAGTTGGCGGAGAGTTCACCGCTACCGGATCTCAAACCCATCATCGCGGTTTTGGATCTGGAAAACTACCTCACCCCCGAATTGATTGCCTTGGCGAGGATGATCCATGAGGATACGGCAACCGTCTTCGTGAAAGTCATCGAAACGATCCTGCCCTCAGCCTTGCGCGCCAAATATCGGACAAAAATCATGATCAACGACCAAGACCGCCTCGATGACAGCCTCAAGCAGCTGTTCGCCAGGCATCAGCAGCTCTATTTGGACGAAGTGACCGTCCACCTGTCACAGCTGCGAAGGGCAATCAATGAGGGGATATTGCGACAGGAGACGGAAATCAGAAGCAAAGCTTCGATCCGGACCCGCCGGATGGTCCGCCTCGTCAATCCTGATGCGAAGAAACCAACACCCAAACAAGCGCTGCTGTTGGAAATCCTCGCAGACAAGGGCGGAACCCTCGATGCGCTAGAATTGATCCGCAAAGCTGAAGTGACAATGGCCGTCGTGGATACCATGGTGAAGAACGGTTTCGTCGAGATCGTTCATCAGGAAACCTACCGGGAACTGTTCTCGCTCGCGGATCCGACCGAAAGACACGTCACATTGAACGAAGCCCAAAAAGAGGCATATGCGAGAATCGTCGCCAGCCTCGGCCATGACCAGACATTTCTCCTGCATGGTGTGACCGGCAGCGGCAAAACCGAAATCTATCTGAAAGCAATCGAGGCCGTCGTCGATTCCGGGAAGGAAGCCTTGGTGCTCGTTCCGGAAATCGCACTGACGCCGATGATGGTCTCGCGATTCAAAAGCAGGTTCAAAGACCGGTTGGCCGTGCTCCATTCCGGATTGTCAGCCGGGGAAAAATACGACGAATGGCGGAAGATCATCAGAGGGGAAGCCAAGATTGTCATTGGGGCGAGAAGTGCCTGTTTTGCGCCGTTTTCCAATCTGGGAATCATCATCGTCGACGAGTTTCACGAGACGACGTACAAACAGGATGACCAACCGAAATACCACGCCATCGACGTCTTGTTCGCGAGGTCGAAGACCCACGGATGCCCGGTGGTTCTCGGGTCCGCCACCCCATCAATCGACGCTTACGCCAGATACAAGCGTGGTCACTATGAATTGCTTGAGTTACCCAAGCGCGCTTTGAACGCCGCGCTACCGACTTTGGAAGTCGTCGACATGAAGCAGGAATTCAAGGCGGGCAACCCGAGCGTTTTCTCGAGGAGACTCGTGGAGGAACTCCGCAAAACACTAGCTGCGGGCATGCAGGCGATCCTGCTCATGAATCGCCGCGGGTACTCCACCTTCCTGATCTGCCGGAATTGCGGCCATGTCTATATCTGCCCAGATTGCGATATATCCCTAACCTACCACGAGGCCGACCGTTCCCTCAAATGCCATTACTGCAACCACAAAGAAGCCCTTCCGAAGACTTGCGCCAAGTGCGGCTCCGAAGAATTGCGGTATTTCGGCACAGGCACCCAAAAGATCGAAGCCGAGTTGAAAATTTTGTTTCCCCAAGCCAGACTTGTGAGAATGGACACCGACACGACCCAAGCCAAGAACGCCCACGAAATCTTGCTTGATCGGTTTGCAAACGAGGCCGACATTTTGCTCGGGACGCAAATGATTGCCAAAGGCTTGGACTTCCCCCGGGTGACGCTGGTCGGCATCATCCAAGCCGATGGCAACTTGTATTCGCCTGATTTCCGGGCACCCGAGAAGACTTTCCAACTGATAACCCAAGTCGCCGGGCGCGCCGGCAGGCGCGACATGGCTGGCAGGGTCATCGTTCAAGCGTTCAACCCCCAGCATTACGCCATCAAATACGCCGTCGAACAGGATTATCTGGGTTTTTACGGCCATGAGATGCAACTCAGGAAATTGGCCCGCTACAGCCCGTTCTATTTCATTGCCCAGATCTTGTTCATCGGCGAGAAGATGCGCGATTTGTTTCTTGCGGCCAAAGAGGCGGTCGAGAGCCTGCGACGGAGTCTCTCGGACGAGGCGATCGTCTTGGGACCATCGCTGCCGCTCATCTCCCGCATCAAAGGCAACAACCAGTGCCAGGTGATCATCAAGTACCGCGAGGAACCGCAACTCAATCCCCTGCTGAAGGAGATCCGGGATCGATTTGATTCCGAGCTGATCAGGGTGATGATCGACAAAAATCCAACGTTAGGCTAGGTGATAACTATGAGAATCGTGTTTATGGGCACCACCGATTTCGCCGTGCCGATCCTGTTTGGCCTTGCCGATCGTTATGAAGTGGTGCAGGTCGTCACGCAGCCGGACCGGCCCGTCGGCAGGCACAGGCGTCCGAAACAGTCGAGCGTCAAGATCTGCGCCACCTCCCTCAACATCCCCCTGTTCCAACCGGAGAGCATCAAAAGGGATTTTGAACCGATCCTGGCGGCGCAACCTGACATGATCGTCGTCTGCGCCTACGGTCAGATGATTCCCGACCGTGTGCTCTTCTTTCCCCGCTTCCGCTCACTGAACGTCCACGCCTCGCTGCTGCCGAAATATCGCGGCGGTGCTCCGATGCAAAGGTCGCTGATGGCCGGCGACACCGAAACCGGTGTGACCGTGATGTACATGGAAACAAAGATGGATTCCGGTCCGCTGCTGGCCCAAGCCAGATGCCCCATCCTGCCGGAAGATGACATCCAGACGTTGGAAGGCAAATTGTCGGTACTGGGCAGGAATCTGCTGCTGGAGACGATTCCGCTGGTGGTTGCCGGCAAAATCATCCCGCAGCCGCAAGATGAGTCGCAGGTCACCTTTGCCTATAACGTGAAGCCACATGAGGAAAGACTTGACTTCTCGCTCGCGGCGGAGATGATCAAGAACAAGATCAGGGCACTTTCGCCCAACCCGGGAACCTACGTCATGCTGGGTGAGAGGAAATTAAAACTCCTCAAGGTCGAAACGCTTCCGGAACCAGAGCTTATCGGAGCGGTTCCGGGGGAAGTTGTCATTGCGGATAGAGATAAGGTCCATGTCAAGACGGGCAGCGGCTTGATCAACATCCACAAGGTGCAGTTGGAAGGGCGAAACGCCATGGATATTGGTGCCTTCATGAACGGTCTTGGCCGCGATCTGCTGGCAGTTGGCCGGAAATTCACATAGAGTTGAATATTCATCATAAAAATGTGATATAATTATTAGTTAGTATGCATGTTGATTGGACACCAATCCAGAGGTGATTATATGAATCGTCAACGCAATTTGTTTTCCCGTGAGGAAATGCTCAAGATGAATATCGAGAAATTGCTTGAGCGCGGTGTCAGTTTGGAACAGATCGCCGAGATCGCCTATAAACAGCAATCGAAATGGAAAGCCGACATCTCTTACGGGGAATGCCTGGAGTCGGTGGAGAAGATTTTGTCACTCCGCGATGTCTTTCATTTGTTGCAACTGGGAGCCGAAATCGACCGACTGACCGAGGCCGAAGCTTTCCAGGGCCCGATCCAGGCGATTCTCGCCAGCGACCAGGGCATGTTCGGCATCGACGAGTTGTTCGGCCTCGAGCTCGCCGGACTTTATGGCACCATCGGCAGGACGAATTTTGGCGACATTGACGTCAACAAACCCGGAATCGTCTCCAAGTTAAACGATGCGGGCAAGAAAAAGGGAGGCGCCTGCCACACATTTCTTGACGACATCGTCGGCGCGATCGCCGCAGCGGCGTCGACCCGGGTTGCCCAGATCGAGAACGAGATCGAAGCCCGCAAGGATCCCACGATCATCGAACAGCCCAAGTTGTTTTAGTTCGCTCAAGCGTTGAGGGGGGAGGTGATGTGATGGACAATCGGGAGAAAACCCTGGACGAGTTTTTCCGCAAGAACGACGCCAGCAGAAAACGGCGTGGCGGCAAGCCCGACAAACAGGAACCGAAGGACAAAATCGACGAATATCTGGCATCTGTCGCCGTTGAAAAGGCGCCGAAGAAAAAGACCGGATTAGACAAGTTCGTGGATTTTTTCCGTATCACATCCTTCAAAAGCCGTTTCGACGAGAACAAGGTCAAAGCCAACCAAAAGCCCTACATCATCGAGGGCAAGGGCAAATTAACCGTCTTGTGGCTCAAATTGACTCGCTTTTTCGTCAGCAAATTCAGTTTCGAGGCCGGTGTTGACATCCTCGACGAGACTTCCGTCCTCTTCCGCAAGAACCTGGTCATCAGAAACATCCTATGGATCACCAACCTCGTGTTTCTCTTGTTCATCATGATGGCCACCGAAGGCACCAACATCAAAGTCAACCTGATCGTGGCTTTCGGTTTCGGACTCGTGATGTTTTTCACCAACCAAACGATCCGCAAGATCATCCTCCAAGAACCCAAAACCTTGCAGAAACAGCAGGTGGGGGAATATATTTCCGGTTTTTACATTCTGCTCATGGCGATTTCCGTCTATATCAAATTGAGGATCCCCTTGGGGCAGGATTCGGCGATCGGATTCTTCTCGATCACCCAGGCTGGCTACGCGCTCATCTATTTCGCACTCGTCGTGCTGGCGCTCTATCAGGATCCGAAACTGCTGAGCTTGATTTTCAAGGTGGCCGTGATCCTGATGACGATCATCCATGTCACGATTCTCTATGATGTCTACAACTATGCCTCCAGTCTTCAAGAGATGTGGGATTACCTCAAAGGGCCCGTGATCACCGACATCATCTTGAGAACCATCGTTCTACTCGTCTTTGTCCTCGCGCTTTATTCGACGGCGAAGATCTCGGAGGACATGAACAACAAGCGCAAAGCCGAGCTCATCAAACGCCGCGCGATGGAAAAGGATTTCAAGGCTGTCGTCGCGGATGTCTTCGACGTCATCGGCGTCTACAAGCAACGCAGTGACGAACATCA
Organism: uncultured Caryophanales bacterium; assembly: GCA_937958685.1. Classification (GTDB taxonomy): domain Bacteria; phylum Bacillota_I; class Bacilli_A; order Izemoplasmatales; family Hujiaoplasmataceae; genus JAAYZB01. Next base: position 1,532 of record CALGNF010000140.1, on the reverse strand, counting down.
GGAAAAACTCCAGGAGCGATCCGTCCGCCGGATTGCGGACATGGCCGCCAAACTCGGCAATTATCTTGGCTACTCGCCGAAACTTTGCAAGGAGATCTTTGACTTCTCGACGATCCATATCGACAAACGCGACCTGTTGTCGCTGGCCGATTACGATGAGAAGGAAGTCCTCGACGAAGCGGACTTCCGCAGGATCAGGGAAAAGACGATCATCGGTTCGGTGATCATCAAACGCCTCCAACTCGAAAAAAAAGGCGAGGATATCGTCAGGGCCCATTTTGAGAAGACGGCGGACGCCGACTTCATCAAGGAAATGAACTCGATCCAAAACAACCGCGAATCGCAAGTCATCCTCCTCTGTCAACTATATGACATCCTCCGACAACCACGCAACTATAAGCGCGATCTGAAGCACACACGGGCGATGGATCTGTTGCAACTGGAATTCTACCCCTATTTCGATCCCCAGATCATCGACCGTTTCGGCAAATACAGCGATGATTTCGAGGCGATATACTATCGCCTCAGCCAGGAATGAGGTCCTATTATCATGTACCGTTTCTTCACATCCGAATCGGTGACCGAAGGTCATCCAGACAAAATCTGCGACCAAATCTCCGACGCCATCCTTGACGCCATTTTGACCGATGACCCCGAGGCGAGAGTGGCTTGCGAAACGCTCGTCACCACGGGACTCGTGCTGGTGGCTGGTGAGATCACAACCAAAACCTATGTCGACATCCAGAAAGTGGTCCGGGACACCGTGAGAGACATCGGCTATGACCGTGGCAAATACGGTTTTGACGCCGACAATCTCGCCGTCTTGGTTTCCATCAACAGCCAATCACCAGACATCGCCCAAGGGGTTGACGAAAAGAAAAACCACGAGCAGGGTGCCGGCGATCAGGGTATGATGTTCGGATATGCCACCGATGAAACCGCCGAATACATGCCGATAACCCACGTATATGCCCAACGACTGGCAAGAAAACTCGCCGAGGTCAGAAAAGCAAAACTCATCCCCTATCTTCGCCCCGATGGCAAAACCCAGGTCACTGGCGAATTCAACACCGACGGCAGCTTGAAACGATTCGACAAGCTTCTCGTCTCCACGCAACACGCCCCCAACGTCAGTCAGGAGACGATTTTCGCGGATGTTTACGAGAAAGTCATCCAAACAGTGATTCCGGCAGAATACATGGACCAGAACACTGAGATCCTCGTCAATCCCACCGGCAGGTTCGTGATCGGCGGACCGCTAGGCGACTCGGGGATGACCGGCAGAAAGATCATTGTCGACACCTATGGCGGCAGCGCCCATCACGGTGGCGGGGCGTTTTCCGGAAAAGACCCCTCCAAAGTCGACCGTAGCGCCGCCTATGCCACGCGGTACCTGGCCAAAAACATCGTTGCCGCCGGACTGGCGAAGATGGTCGAGGTTCAAGTCTCCTATGCGATCGGCGTCGCGAAACCGACCTCGATCGGCGAGATCGGAAGAGCACACGTCTGAACTCCAGTCACCGAATACGATC
>CALGNF010000139.1 GCA_937958685.1 uncultured Caryophanales bacterium | reverse complement strand
ATGCCCTTGAGGACGATCAGGGACAGCCGCTCTACAATGTCACGATTGAGGATTTCGGGGGTTTGGCGATCGGGGTTGAACTCTATGAGGCGATTGCAGCAACCAATCCGGAGATGACATTCGATACCCAAATCGTCTTCTCTTTCACGACCGGCGCAGCCGTGTGGCACACTTTCCACGTCATGTCGGCGGGGGGCGTGATCAGGATTTTCGCCGAGGATTATGAGGTGTTGACCTAGAGATGGGCTCGCAAAAGAACCGTTATGACATCCATCCCGATTTTCGCCGACTCCGATTGGTCAGGTTTCCCCGAACCCGGATTGCACTGATGCTCATCAACTTCATCTTCCGCCTGGTTTACCACTGGACAAAAGTACCGGCAAACATCAGTTGCCGGCGACTTTGGGTTACCACAAGGGATGGCGCCACGATTGCTGTCGATTTGTTCATGCCCCGCGGCGATGCGACACCTCCATGTCTCATGTATCTCCCTGGTGGCGGCTTCGTTTTGCGCGCGACGCCATTTCACAAAAAGGTGATTGCCATGATTGCGTGGGATCTGGGGATCGCCGCGGCACTCATTCATTACCGGCTTGCGCCCAAGCACCTGTTTCCCACAGCGTTTCACGACGTCCTTGATACCTGGGATTATCTCGTGAAAAACGCCGAATCCCTCGGGATCGATCCATCCCGTTTTGCGATCGGCGGCGATTCAGCCGGAGGCAACCTAGCCACCGGCGCCACCCTCTATAACAAGGATAAGGTCGGACATCCCCTGAATTGTACGCTGCTTGTCTATCCCGCAACCGACCGCGATCAGAAATCGCGATCTCGCAGACAATACACCGACACGCCGCTGTTTGATGCGCGCAGACTCCAAGATATCAACCGGAAGTACTATGCCAACGGATTCTTTGGGTTGGAACAATATGCTTTCCCGCTGCATCACAAGGATGTTTCCGGCATACCGCCCGTCTATGTCGAAACGGCGGAATACGATCCACTCCACGACGACGGGACGCTTTTCTTCAATAAACTGATAAAGGCTGGCGTAACAGCTGTTCTCAATGACACCAAGGGCACCATTCATGGCTACGATGTCATGCAAAACAGCGAGATCGTCAAAGACTCGTTGCGTCGAAGAAAGGCCTTTGTGAACGAACATCTATGAAAAAAAAGGACGGCCGTCCTTTTTTATCGTTCCGTTTTCGCGCGTTTCCGGAAAGCGATGGGTGTCGTTCCGGTCACCGCCTTAAAGACTTCCGTGAAGTAACTTTGGGAACAGAAAGCCATCAGTTCGCTGATTTCCTTGATCGACATCGAGGTGAACTTCAGGTGCTGCTCCGCTTCCTGGACTTTCCGTTTGTTGATGTAGGACTGCAGGGAGATGCCCATGACCTTGGAGAAGAGTTGCGAGAAATATGCCCGCGAGAGATTGACATATTCGGCAATATCCTCTAGCGTCAACGGATAGTGGAGATATGTCTCGATATAATCGATGGCCTTTTTCACCGCTGGCGGGTTTTGTTTACGCATCTTGTCTTCGTGGACCCTGGTCGCATAACCGATGAGCAGCCGATGCATCAGTGAGTAAAAATCATTGGCTGAAGTGATCGATTCAGCATACTTGATGAAAGCGCTGGATATCGTTTCCACGTCCTTGAATTCGAGACCCGCGTCGAGCGCCGCCTTTGCGAAAAAAGCGGCAGCGGCGACGAACACCGTGTAGTTCTCCCGTTCGGATTGCGAAATCACACTTCTGGTCATCAAGGTTTCGGAGAGGTGTCTTTCCAGCACCGGGACATCGCCTGTCTTGATCAACTCATAGGCTTTGAGGACATCTTGAAAATAAGGATTGATATTGGAGAAGTCGCCGGCGAATATCGTATCCGGGATGGAAATTGCCAGATTTTCGGGGACCATTTCCAAGATGATCTTCTTGTCGGCAATTTCGTCAAAACGGCAACTGCGGTTGGCAAGCGAGTAATACAGCAACTCTAGATACTGCACGAATTTCGTCATGGTCATCAACGGGATGTTCTTGACATATCTCCTAACCGTCTCCTCGGGGAAATAGGCCGAAAAAGACAGCAATTTCAGATTTTTCTCAGCATTTGGCTTGATTGAGAGCACCGGACCGACAATCAGCCGGTTGGCGCCACCGCGGAGTTCCAGATTGATGATGCCGTACAACTCAAGACCGTTGAATACGACCAGTCTTGGGCAGTCGCTGCAGACGCTGATGCCCTGCAAATGGCCAATGATGGGAAGGGATTCTCCCCGCCTGATGCCAAAAGAACTGAAGACAAGCTGATCAAGATTGTCGACGATGAAGGCAGGGACGCCGGAATATTTGGAGAAGAGCCCGATACGGGTCCTGTAATCAGAGATAAACATATCATCACCTTGATATATTATATCACTTTCTTTCGCTTTTATCAACAAACACAACCAAAGATTTTGACAAAAAACCGATTTGAAAAACAGAGACGCTGATCATTATCAAAAAAAACAGTCACATGTCCAGAATTATGGTATAATTATCAATGATGTAAGCGTTTTTACGTCAATACACGAAGGAGTCCCGAGAGAATGACAGTTTCCTCTGAATTGCCTGCTACACTCACAATGATGGCGGTGGTGAAAGACAAGCCTGAGCGTGGCTTTTCTTAAGATCGGAAGAGCACACGTCTGAACTCCAGTCACCGAATACGATCT
>CALGNF010000138.1 GCA_937958685.1 uncultured Caryophanales bacterium | reverse complement strand
ATCGTATTCGGTGACTGGAGTTCAGACGTGTGCTCTTCCGATCTGATCGATCTTTCCCGCCTCGTGATCAAATCCAGCCGGATGAAGACCAGGCTGGGAAGCTGCATCCCGGGCAAGCGGACGATCAAGCTCAACTCGCTGCTCGGACGGTTCGAGCGCAAGTATTTGCGCATGATCCTGTTGCATGAACTTGTGCACCTCAAGGTCTCGGGACACCAGCGCGACTTTTATGACATCTTGTTGGCCTATGTGCCCAATTATCGGCGCGAAAAACGTGAACTTGCCACGAAAATCAGGGAATACGGGGTGTGAACGTGGGATTTCTTCCGCTCAGCAGACAGGAACTCCAAGCATCCGGAATCACGGTTCCGGATTTTGTGCTTGTGACTGGCGACGCCTATGTCGACCATCCCTCATTCGGCGCCGCGATCATCGGCAGGTTGCTGGAGCGCCACGGCTACAGCGTGGCGATCCTCTCCCAGCCCGATTGGCGGGCGATGGATGCCTTCAACGAATTCGGCAAGCCCCGCCTTGCCTGGTTGGTCACCTCCGGCAACATCGATTCGATGGTCAACCATTACACCGTCGCCAAAAAGCGACGGAAAACCGATGACTACACTCCGGGCGGCGTAACTGGCAAACGGCCAGATCGGGCCGTCGTCACATATTGTCGCGCCATCAGGAAAATCGATCCCGATGGGGCTATCGTCATCGGGGGGATCGAAGCCTCGCTGCGCCGAGCAGCCCATTACGACTACTGGCTCGACCAGGTGCTGCCAAGCATTCTTTTTGATGCCAAAGCCGATCTGCTCGTCTATGGGATGGCGGAAAAAGCGATCCTCGAAGTCGCCGAGGCTCTTGCCTCGGGACTGGATGTCAGGGATCTCATCTTTCTCAGACAAACGGTTTTCACCACCAGGGATCGGGACCGGATCCCGCAAGGCAGCTTGCTGCTGCCGCCCTTCGCAAGGATTCAAACCGACAAGACGGCATTTGCGAAAGCGTTCATGAGCATCTATCGCAACCAGGACTATCGAAGCGCCAAGGTGCTCGTCGAAACGTACGCGGACAGCTTCGTCGTCCACCATCCGCCCCATGAACCCTTGACCCGCGAGGAGATGGACGCCATCTACGAACTTCCCTTCGAGCGCCGCGTGCATCCGCTCCAGGCGGCCCAAGGCCAGGTCAAGGCGATCGAGGAGGTCCGCTTCTCGCTTGCGGCCAATCGCGGCTGTTTCGGCGGCTGCGCCTTTTGCGCGCTGACGATGCACCAAGGGCGCACGATCACTTCCAGAAGCAAGACCTCCCTGGTCGCAGAAGCGCTCCACATCACCAAAGATCCCGAATTCAAGGGTTATATCCATGACGTCGGCGGCCCGACGGCCAACTTCCACGTGCGGGCTTGCCGCAAGCAGGACCGCTACGGCGTCTGCCCCGACCGCCAGTGCATCGGCGATGAGCCATGCCCGAGCCTGATCGTCGACCACAAGGAATATCTCGACGTCCTCGAAACGCTCCGGGCGCTTCCGGGAGTCAAGAAAGTGTTCGTCAGGAGCGGTATCCGCTACGACTATCTGCTCTATGACAAGGATCCCGCCTTTTTCGAAGCCTTGGTCGCCCACCACGTCTCGGGTCAGCTCAAAGTCGCTCCCGAGCATGTTTCACCCGCCGTGCTCCAAGCCATGGGCAAGCCGAAGGCGGAAGTCTTCACCGCGTTCGTCGCCAAATACAACGCTTTGAACCAAAGCCTCGGGAAGAACCAATACCTCGTGCCCTATTTCCTGAGTTCGCACCCGGGCAGCAAACTCGAGGATGCGATCCAACTGGCGGAATTCATCCGCGACATGGGCTATAATCCCGAACAGGTCCAGGATTTCTATCCGACGCCGATGACCCTCGCCACGACGATGTATCACACCGGACTCGATCCCCGGACGCTGAAGCCGATCTATGTGCCGCAATCCGCCCATGAGAAGGCGATGCAACGGGCATTGATCCAGTATCGCAATCCCAAGAACCACGGGCTGGTGAAAGAGGCCTTGGAACGCGCGGGCCGCACGGACCTGATCGGCACCGGGCCCAAGTGCCTGATCAAACCGCTATCATCCGTCAAAATCACGAAAAAACGCCGGTCAACGACTATCTTGCCGAAAACGTAAAGTTTGAGCCTCAAGAACAGGCGATCCGATAGCCAGCGAAAAAATTGGACTTTTATGGTGTAATCTTTTATAATATAATTAATTCGTAAGGGGAGTTCGGTAGATGGATTGGTTGTTCAGAAGCAGAAACTTTTATCCGCTTGACTATCAGAAGACGGTTTTCGACATCGACTACCGGCAACTTGCCGCCTCTGGGGTGAAGATGCTTTTGATTGACCTTGACAATACCCTGATCCCTTATGATCAAACCGCACCGAATGCCAGGATCGAAGCTTTGTTCGCCCATCTCAGGGAACTGCGGCTGCAGGTGGCGATCATCTCGAACAATCATCAAACCCGCGTTGAACCCTTCGCCCGCCAACTGGGCGTGCCCTTTGTCGCCAGCGCCAAAAAGCCGTTCCGCTTCGGCTTTCGCCGGGCACAAGCCCTTTTTCCCGACATCAGACCCGCCGAGATCCTCGTGATCGGCGACCAGTTCATGACCGATGTGCTCGGCGCGAACCGGATGGGTTTTTCCGTGATCGTCGTCGACGCCATCAAGCGGGAAGTGGAAAAATGGTTCACCAAGATCAACCGCAGGTTGGAAAAGCGGGTGCTTGCCCGCATGAAGAAAAGGGACCTCCCCTATTATCAAAGATTGGGACTCGATGAAAAGAGGTAACCTCGATGGCTGAGTATTACTGCAAGGGTTGCGGAGCGCTCCTGCAACAGGAAAACAAAACCTTGCCGGGCTATGTCTCGGACAATATCAATCTGGCCGACGAGACGAAGCCGGTCCTTTGCCAACGGTGTTTCCGCCTCCGCCATTACAGCGATGTGATCACCTATTCGCTCACCAACGACGAATACGCAACCGTCATCAACCGGATCAGGGATGAGAACGCCCTGATCGTCAAGGTCGTCGACATCTTCGATTACTCGGGATCGTTCGTGACGGCGATCAAGCGCCTGACCGGCAATGAGGACGTCATCCTGGTCGGCAACAAAATGGATCTTCTGCCCAAGAACGTCAAACCGGAAAAAATCCTCAACTGGCTGAAACAGATGCTGGCGATGGAAGGGTTCACAGTCCTTGACAGCCTGCTGATCTCCGCCAAGTTCGGCGACAACTTCGACGAACTGATGCAAATGATCGAAAAACACAAGGGCAATCGCAACGTCTACATCGTCGGCTCGATCAACGTCGGCAAGTCGCGGATCGTCAACCAGATCCTCAAGCGTTACCTCGGCTATCCGACAGACGTCGTCACCGTTTCATCCACCCCGGGAACGACGATCGGCATGATCGGGTTCCCCCTGCTCGACGGCACGATGATCTACGACACCCCCGGTGTCGTGAACAAACACCAGTACACCCACTATCTGACCCGTCCATCCTACAAGATCACGGTTCCCAAGAAGGAAATCAAACCGCTCGTCTTCCAACTCTCCGAAGGGCAGACACTCTTCTTCGGCGGTCTGGCGCGGCTTGATGTCATCAACGGCGAGACCGGCGACAAGGTCAACCTCGTCACGTATTTCGCCAATACCGTCAACATCCACCGCACCAAGACCCAAAAAGCCGACGAACTCTATGAGGCGAAGCTCTACACCTTGCTTTCCCCGCCGTTTTCCAAGGATGAGAACCTGCCCAAATGGGTCTTCCACGAATTCAGGATCCGCGACAATCTCAAATACGACATCGTCTTTTCCGGTCTTGGCTTCGTCACGATCCGGGCGCCGTTCTACGTCCGGGCGCACGCTCCCTTCGTCGTCGGCATCTACGCCCGTCCGGCGATCATCTGATGACAACCCTTCGCCGCAGTCAGAAGCTCTTCCGGGAGCGTTTGGGCGATGACAGAGACCGCTATCGGCATGTGCAGGGCATGCTGCGGGTAGCCTTGAGGCTCTCCCGCATCCACGGCTGCGACCCCTTGAAAGCCAAAATCGCCTGTTTCCTGCACGATGTCGCCAAGAACGAGGATGAGACCACGCTGCAAAGAACGCTCGCCCGCACTTTCGGCGAGCCCGATCCCGAGGACTTTCCCAAACCCACCTGGCACGCCCTCGTGGCAGTGGTGCACGCCCAGGAGCTCTGCGGCGTCGAGGATCCCGAGATCTTGAACGCGATCAAGTTCCATACGACCGCGCGGCCGGGGATGAGCCTGCTGGAAAAAGTAGTTTATCTGGCCGATTACCTGGAAAAGGGTCGCGCCTTCGTCAGCGATGCGCTTCGCCGCCTGGCGCTTCGGGACCTTGATAAGGCGTTATGCGCAACCATCACGGAAGTCACCGCTTTTCTGAAATTGTCAAATCAGCCGGTCTCCCGCCTGACAGTTGCGGCCTTGGCTTACTATAACCCAAATAACGGAGGTATTGGATGACCGAACGACTGCATCTTGTTGTCGAGACATTGGACAATCTCAAACTGAAAGACATCCGGATCTACGATTTTCGTGGCTTCTCGCCCTTCTTTGACTACCAGGTGATCGCCTCGGGAACGAACGAGCGCCAGGTCCACGCCGCGATCGACCATCTGCGGCAAGCCTTCCCCGGCAACGACATCAGGCGTGTCGAAGGCCAGGATGCGGACCGGTGGCTGCTCTTCGACCTCGGCGAGATCATCATCCATGTGCTCCACCGGGAAGAACGGGAATACTATCAGTTCGAGAAACTCTTTATCGGCAAGGAAGAGGTCGCAACCGGCATCCGCAGCCTATGAGCTATGATCTGCTGGCGACATTCTATGACGCCTTCATCGATCCCGAAGTCTACAAGCAATATCTGCGGCTTCTGGACAAATACACTTCCCGGGGCACTTTGCTCGACATCGGCTGCGGCACGGGCTCGCTATCCTTGAAACTCGCCAAACTCGGTTTCAAGGTCACGGCTACCGATCTCTCGGAAGAGATGCTCCAAATCGTCAACTACCGGGCGAAAGAGGAGAAAGTCGGTCTCGAGATGGCCGTCTACGACATGCTCGATCCGATCCCGATGATGTTCGACACCGTGATCGCCTCGATGGATGTGCTCAACCATCTCGCCGATCTTGAGGATGTCGAGTTCGGTTTCACCAACATCTACCGCGCGCTCCATCCCAACGGCATCTTCATCTTCGACGTGCTTTCGGCCGACTACATCGACATGCTCGACGGCTATGTCGAGGACGACAAGAAGTTCAAGTTCCATTGGGAATCCCACAAGGGCGATTCCGAGCACAGCATCGTCCACACGGTGACGATGCGGATCAATGGCGAGAAGAAAGAGGTCAAAATCTACGAACAGACCTATGATCTCGACCATTACGTGCGGGTCGCGAACAGAATCGGTTTCGTGATCTTGGAAAGCATCAAAATGCCCGAACGGACGATCCTCGTCCTCCAGCGGGGCGAATAAGGAAAACGAGCGGCACCGGCGTATTATGTCATTGAGGTGATTTCATGAAATCATTCATTGGCAGATATGCCGGTTTTGTTTTGCTCTTCGGTGGCGTGATCGGGATCATCATCCTCAATCTTTCATCCCTAAAACCCGCCGCCCAGATCCTGCCGCCGGTGACGACGGCCGCCCCCGGCGAACGCAAACAGACACTGACCACTTCGACCAGGGGAACACAGGTTTATGTCGACATCAAAGGCGAGGTCAGATACCCCGGAGTCTATCTTTTGGATCCGGGTTCGCGGATTGCCGATCTGATCCAGGCGGCCGGCGGTCTTTTGGCGGACGCGGACACGGAAAACCTCAATCTCGCCCGGGTGCTGAGCGATGAGATGGTGATCATCATCCCCAGCCGCATGCAGGCTGTCGCGCTTCCGTCGCCCACTGCAAGCCCGGTGCTGGTCGTCGTCGACATCAAGGGCGAGGTGCGCTATCCGGGCATCTACGAACTCCCGCTCGGCGCCCGCGTCGGCGAGGCCATCACCAAGGCCGGCGGGTTGACCGTCCATGCGGACATCACCACCTTCAACCGGGCCGAGGCGGTGAAAGACGGGATGCAGATCACGGTGCCGAGGCTCCCGACGGTTGCCCCTCTAATCAAGGAAAGGATCTATGTCGAGATCCAGGGCGAAGTCGTGAAACCGGGGCTGTACGAGGTCGACTCCGACTGGGTGCTCAAACAATTGGTCAATCTGGCCGGCGGCTTGCAGATTGGCGCCGACATCACCGGCCTCAACCTGAACAAGCCCCTGGTCGCGGGTGAACGCATCGTCATCCGCAAATACGAAGCGCAGCCGGCAGTCGTTGAAACGGAAAACCAACCACAAACAGAAACGATCCCCGACGGCCTGATCGACATCAACACGGCCGATCTCGACGATCTGATGACCTTGAAAGGCATCGGCATCGTCCTCGGACAGCGGATCATCGACTACCGGGCGGAATACGGACCATTCGCGGCGATCGAGGACATCATGCTCGTTTCGGGGATCAAGGAATCGATTTTTGCGAACATCAGGGATGCGATCAAAGTCGGTAACCGGTAGGCTGATCCACCTGGCGCTGGCGCTGTCAATGTTTCTGCTCGCTTGCCGCAGCCTGGCTTTCCTGCTTTTGCTGGTGGGGCAGCTTGCCTATCTTTGGTTCGCGGAACGGCGGCTGTTCTGGCTGGCGCTGACAACGATCGCGCTGGCTGGCGGCTCGCTTTGGCTGAGGACAAAACTGCAAGTGCCGGCAACCACCACGCTCACCGGGACAATCATGCGGGTCGAAGCCACCCGGGTCTTGGTTAGGTCCGGGTGGTTTGTGCATTTGGTCTATCTCGATGATACTGCCAACATCCGGCCGGGAGATGTGGTGAGGGTGGACGTGAGGCCGGCGGCGGTCACCACCAGGCAGATGCCCCATGCCTTCGATTATGAGCGCCACCTCGAGGCCAGCGATATCGCCTCCGTCCACTACGGCAGTTCACCGAGCATCACGGGGCATCGCCTGGTGCCGGGGATCATTCCTTACCATGTCGAGCGTTATCTCGAGGCGAACTTCGAACCGCAGGCCGCCACTTACATCCGTCTGCTCGTCTTAGGGGACACGCGCTCGCTCGATCCCAGATTGCGTCTCGAGGCGACACGCCTCGGGATCGCGCACCTGTTTGCGATCTCGGGGTTGCACCTGGGACTGATCATCGGCTTTCTCGATCGGCTGCTGCGCCGCCTTTATTTGTCTAAAGGCGCCCATCGCGCCCTGTTGGCGGGCTGTCTGGTTGTCTACAACCTGACGACCGGATTCAAGATTTCCCTGATCCGCGCCTCATTGATGGTGATCGCGATGTTTTTGCTGGATGAGGAAAACCCGCGTTTGTCCCGACTGGATGTCCTGAGCCTCATCTATGTGGCGATGCTCGTCTATAATCCTGCCTTTGGCAGCCAAATCGGCTTCAACCTCTCATTTGGGATGACGTTTTGCCTGATGTTGGGCAAGGAGCAGCTGCGGAGCCGTCACCACGCCCTGGCCCTGCTCAAGACGACCGTCTTCTTGAACCTGGCACTCCTGCCGGTGCTTTTGGAGGCGATCGGCGGGATCGGCGTCCTCTTCCCGCTGGCCAACCTCGTTTTCATCACCTGCCTGCGGCTGTGGCTGTTGCCGCTCACCTTTCTCACACTGTTCTTCCCCTTTCTGTCGGGTGTCTACCTGTGGTCGATCGGTGTGTTTGAATGGGCTGTGGACCTTTTTGCCGGCATCAACCTGTTCATTCCCGTCAACCTGAGCAGCACCTGGGCCAAGGGGCTGTATTGCCTGGGGTTCTTCCAGCCCCTGTGCTTTCCCGCCAAGAGAAGCATCAAGACCGGGGGAGCGCTCCTGATGTCCTTGAGTTTGCTTCTGTCGCTTGTCCGCCTTCCCGGCTTGACGAAAGTCGTGCTTTTCGACATCGGTCAGGGCGATGCGCTCCTGATCGCGGATGATGCATCGACGATCCTGATCGATACCGGCGATCTTGACGAATACGACGCGTTAGTGAACTATCTGCGCAAGGAAAACATCCGGATGCTCGATTTGGTGGTGATCACCCACTGGCACCGCGACCATTGCGGGGAACTCGCCGACTTGCTTGCCTGTTTCCAGGTGGGGATGATCGTCGCCCCGAGCATTCCCGCCGAATACGTCGGGATGGGAATCCACATCGTCCAAAAAGCGAGCGTGATCACCTGCGGAAACTTCGCTTTCACCGTCTTGAACGCGCAGGGCGCCGGAAGCGAGAACAACAACTCGCTGGTGCTCTATACCAGGATCGGCGGCGACGGCTGGCTGTTCCTGGGCGATGCGGAAGCCGAGATCGAAACAGAGCTCTTGGGCATGAATCTGGATGTGGACATCGTCAAGGTCGCCCATCACGGCAGCAAGACTTCCTCCAGCAAAGACTTCATCGCCTGGGCCGATCCCGCCTACGCCCTGATCTCCGTCGGCAGAAACGCCTACGGTCTGCCCGACCCGGAGGTCGTGGCCGGCTGGCAAGAACGGGCCACGGTCCTGATCACCAAAGACGACGGCTCGATCTTATTTTTCTATCATCCCTTTCTTGGCGGGCGGGTGGTCGCAAACTACAGGCACGATCGCTTCCGGCTCTTTTCCTGAAAACGGCAAAAGCGTTTCTCCCAGGCTCTTCAAACTGCGGACAATCTGTGATACAATAACTGAAGGTGATGATTTTGGAACAGAACCTTTATCTGCTCGCAGGCGTGGACGCCTACCTGATCAAGAAGAACACCGACAAGATCCTCGCTGGGCACGGCATCGCCAAAGAGGATGTCGAGGTCTACGACATGGAGGAAGTCTCGCTCGCGGAGGCGATCGACCACGCGATGACGATCCCCTTCCTCTCCGACAAAAAAGGCGTTGTCCTGGCAAACGCCTGTTTTCTGGGCGGGCTCAAACCGCAAAAAGACGTGGTGCACCCCCTGGAGACGCTGTCCGCCTATCTCGCGGATCCGAACCCGACGACAATCATGATCATCCAGGCGCCCTACGAGAAACTCGACCGCACCACCCCGCTCTTGAAGCAGCTTACCGACCGCGCGGAGATCGTCTCCTGCGCCCCGGACAAGAACGACGATGTCTTCCAGGAAATCAAGGACACGCTCGCCAAAAACAAACTCAAGATCGATGCCAACGCGCTCCAAATGTTCGTGAGCCGCGTCGGTCCCGATCGACTGATGCTCAAGCATGAGCTGGACAAGCTGATCGCCTACGCCTGCGGACTGCCCCTGATCACCGCGGAAATGATCAGGGACATCGTCTACAAGAATCCTGACGATCACATCTATCTGCTCGTGAACGCCGTCATCGAGGAAGACACGCAGATGCTGATCCGCACCTATCAGGAACTTCTGAGCGCCAGCGTCGACGCCATGTGGATGCTGGCGGCGATCATCGCCAAGTTCCAGGAGATCCTCTACGCCAAGGAACTCTTGAAGCAAAACTACAAACAGGAAGACATCATGCGCTATTTCTCGGCGAGCAAGGGCCGGGCTTTCTATATCATGAAAAACGCCCGGGAGGTCACGGATGCCAGATTGATGGATTTTCTCGGCCGTTTGGAAGCGTTGGACGCTGCCATCAAGACCGGCCAGATCGACAAGGAACTCGGGTTGGAATTGTTCCTGATGCGCTTGTACGTGGAATAAAAAAAAGCCTCACGGCTTTTTCTTCTAGAGGTTGTTTACGAGTCTTGACAGACGGGATTTCTGCCGGGCGGCGTAATTCTTGTGATGAATGCCCTTGGAAACCGCTTTGTCGAGTTTCGTGAATGCCACATTGAGCGCCTTGACGGCCGTTTCCTTGTTGGCTCCGGTGGCGGCGGACTCCACATCCTTGATTGCGGTTTTCAATGATGACTTGAACGAGGCGTTGGCCAAGCGATGTTTCTCATTTGTCAGATTACGCTTCATTTGCGACTTGATATTTGCCATTTTCTCACCTCCATTGACATCAGCGGTAATATTTTACCAAATCACCGGCAAAAAAGCAACTAGCAGATTCAAGAATTTGCGGACGGGCGCCGGCGGATCCAACCGCCTGGCGCCGGTTTCCCCGCACATTCTTGGAAAGGTCTTGAAATCAGGGGTCCATACCAAGTATAATTAATAAGAAATATGATGACGCCACCATTTGTGGATCGGGCGGAGCTTCCGCTTTCTCACCTGGCGATGGGAGATAAGATGACAAAGATCGAACGGACTTCCTACAACAAGAACGACATCATCGCTGACGGCACGAAGTATCTGATCGCCAACGGCTACCATGGGTATCGGGGCACGCTTTCCGAATACTCCAAGGCCGAGATGGTGGCTTTCAACCTGAACGGGATCTATGACCGCAACGGCGATCTTTGGCGCGAATCGATCAACGCCTTCAATCCGCTCTACACCGCAATTCAGGTCCGGGGCGTCGAGATGAACCCGGTCCGGATCAAGCCCCTTAAGCACACATTGGGTCTCGACATCCAGAAAGGGGTCTGTTACCGGAACACCGTTTTCCCCTTGAAAAACGCGACGATCACGATCAAGACCGAACGCTTCGCCGACCAGAGAAATCTGGAACTGATCTATGAGAGATACAGCGTGGAGGTCTCCGAGGACACGGCGATCGACCTCTACACCGGCATCGACATGGACATCTACAATCTCTCAGGCGAACATTTGGACGTTGTCGAGATCGTCGACGAGGTCGGGTTCTTCTTCGTCAAGGCCAAAACCAAGGAATGCCAATTGCCGGTCGTCGTGGGGGAAACCACGGTCCGGAGTTTTTCGGAGCCCGGGGATGTGCTCTACCAGAACAACAAGGCGCTCCGCCATTACCATCTCAAACTGACCGCGGGCAAGGAAGTCGTGCTCTACAAGTTCGGAGGTGTCTGCCATACCCGCAAGGACGCCTACGACCACTTGGACACCCTGATCACGAAGGCCCAGAAATACGGCTATGAGCGGCGTTTTGTGGAAAACGAGGCCTTTTGGAACGCGCGCTGGGGTCTCGCCAGGATCGAGATGGCCGGCGACGACGAGGCTGAACTCGGTCTCAACTACTCGATCTATCATTTGATCAGTTCCCGTCCTTATTCCGACGAGGTCTCGATCCCGGCCAAGGGCCTCTCCGGCCAGGTCTACAAGGGCGCGGTCTTCTGGGACGCGGAGATCTTCATGCTGCCGTTTTTCCTGAACACCGACCGCAAATCCGCCCGACACATCATCATGTACCGGATTCTCGGCCTGCCGGGCGCGCTCGCCAAAGCCAGGCAGTACGGCTATCAGGGAGCCTTCTACGCCTGGGAAAGCCAGGAAAAGGGTTATGAGGCCTGCAGCGACTACAACATCACCGACGCGATCACCGGCGAGCCGCTCCGAACGCATTTCCGCGAAAAGCAGATTCATGTGAACGGCGCCGTCGTCTACGCGCTCAAACAATATCTCGACCGCACCGAGGATTACAGCGTCCTCTTCGCGGGCGGGCTGGAAATGGTGATGGAATGCGCCAAATTCTATGCCGATTACCTCACGTACAACCGGGAGTTGAAGCGTTATGAGACCATCAAGGTCGATGGTCCCGACGAGTATCACGAGCTCGTCGACAACAACACCTATACCAATTACATGATCGATTTTGTCTTGGAACAGGCCAACGACCTCTCCGTTCGCGCCCGGGAGGCGAATTATCAGCTCACCGTCGATCTGATGAAGGAAAAGGATTACAACGAGGAGATCAAGCGGCTCAGGGCGATCAGGGAGAAACTCTACCTGCCAGTGCCGGGCGAAGACATGCTTCTGCCACAGTTTGACGGGTATTTCGATTTGGAGGAGATCACCCTCGGGGAACTCAAGGAGCGGATGATCCATCCGCACGAGTACCTGGGCGGCGAGAAGGGTCTGGCGACCCCGACGCAGATCGTCAAGCAGCCCGAGATCATCATCCTGATGGCGCTGTTTCCGGAGAAGTTCACCCGGATCGTCAAAAAGATCAATTTCGCCCATTATGAGAACAAGACCGAAAACGTCGCCAGCCTCTCCTCATCGATGTATGCGCTCGTGGCGGCGGACATCGGCAAGGCCAATTCCGCCTATCCGCACTTCTTCCGCGGCGCGACCGTCAACCTCCGGGCGGAGACAAAGCAGTTCAATGGCGGCGTCTTCATCGGCGGTACCAACCTCGCCACCTGCGGCGGCGCCTATTACGCGCTCGTCTACGGTTTCTGCGGTCTCAAGCACATGGGAATCCTGCTCACGGCCGACACCAGGCTGTCCTCGCGGATCAAGGAAGTCAAGTTCAAGACGATCGTCGGCCGGCGTATCGCCAATGTCAGGGTCATCAACAACGTCGCCTCCGTCACCTGGGAGGAAACATATTTGGAGAAGGAGGTGGCAACATGAGATACAACGACAAGAAAATCCTGGGCATGGTGCTGATCGTGATCGGCATCGTCTTTTTGCTCAACCGGATCGGCGTGATCACCGCCAACATCTTTTTCGCCGGTTGGTGGACGCTGTTTCTGATCGTCCCGGCGCTCATCTCGATGACGCGCCAGGGCATCACGATGGGAAACGGGATTCTGTTCGCCGTCGGCATCTACTTCTTCCTCGATGCCAACGGGTGGAACTTCCGGGGCTTCTTCGTGCCGGCGATGATCATCGTCTTCGGTCTCGCCTTGGTTTTCCGAAAAGCCTGATTCTGATCATTGATGGCAAAAGCCGATCGCGGATCGGCTTTTTGTTGGGAAATCTATTTTTATGTTTGGATTGAACCCATCACCGGCAGTTATGGTAAAATAGATTGTAAGTACAAGGCTTGAGCGCTTGAGGAGAAGGATTGTGACGATGAGTGAATATGTCTTGGTTTTCGAGGATGATTTTCTGATTGACGGAGCCCCAGATCCCAGGATCTGGACGCATGCCGTCGGGAACAAGTGGGCCAATCGCGAGGCGCAATGCTATGTCGATGACCGCGATCACAGCTATGTCAAGGATTCTTCTCTGCATCTGGTTGCGACCTGCGAGGATGGGGGAGAATGCCGTTATAAATCCGCAAGGTTGCATACTTACAAGAAGCGGCACTTCCAGTATGGGCGCTTTGTCGCCCGCGCCAGGATGCCCAAAGGCGAAGATCGGAAGAGCACACGTCTGAACTCCAGTCACCGAATACGATCT
>CALGNF010000137.1 GCA_937958685.1 uncultured Caryophanales bacterium | reverse complement strand
GATCGTATTCGGTGACTGGAGTTCAGACGTGTGCTCTTCCGATCTCTACCGAAACATCACGAATACTTGCGTGAACTCGGCTGTGAGATCTTCGTGCCTCGCGATGTGCTCACAATCGGCGAATCCGGCGGCGCAACCCGCGAGGAAGCGCTCCAGTATGCGGCTTTCTCCTCCTGTGAGTTCAACATGCTCATCCAATTCGGCCATTGCTGGGCTGACACCAAGGGAGCCGATCCCCGAGTTACCGGCAAATGGAGCCAGGGGCCACTCGCCCTCAACCAGGTGAAGGACAGCTTTGCTTACTGGTTCTCCGTTCTTCATGGCAAAGGCTGGAATGTCATCTATTGGCACAATCACGACCAACCACGCATCGTCAGCCACTACGGGTGCGATTCCCGGAAGTATCATCAGCTTTCAGCCAAAATGCTGGCTTTCGCCTTGTATCTCCTTCCGGGGACGGCTATCTGTTATCAAGGAGAGGAAATCGGCATGACCAACGTCGATTTCCGGAGTCTGGAAGAGTTCCGCGATGTCGAAGTGTTCACCGAACATGCGAACATGGTGGCAAGAGGGCTCTCTCCCGCTCAAACCCTCGCGATCATCAAGGCTCGTTGCCGCGACAACGCCCGGACACCGATGCAATGGTCAGCCGAACAATATGCTGGTTTCTCCACCCATAAGCCCTGGATCGGGGTGAATGGCAACTATCGCCGTCTTAATGTCGCCGCCCAAGATATCCGGCCGGACTCGATCCTCTCACTGTACCGGTGGCTGCTCAATTACCGCATCAGCGAGCCCGACATCCGATATGGTACCGTGACCTTCATCCATCCCGAAGACAACAGCCATTTTTGCTTTCTCAACGAAGGGCAAGGAAGCAGCGTGCTGGTGCTCTGCAATTTCCGCTCCCATGGCGCGAAAGTGATTCTTGAAGGCATCGAACTTGATGGCTACTCGCTCCTTAAGGGCAATCGCCCCCGGGCTAGGCGCGCTCCCAAGATGAAAATGAGCCTCAGACCCTACGAGGCGATTGTCTACCGTCGGGAGCGAAGGGGGTGAACCGAACGGAAGATTTCCCTTGTCCAACTATTGACATATTGTGGATATTATATATAATATAAATGCGTTTGTTTATTTTGATTTAACACGGGGTTTAGTATAGATATACTAACCCCGGTTTTCAAGACAGATATGCGCATTTCTTATTTTAGGTGTATAGTTTCGTTAAACGCCAAATAACTGATCTTTCAAGGACGGATGCCAATGAGCAAAAAACTTATCGAGTTGCGACACATCACCAAACGCTTCGGCGACCTGACCGTCCTTGACGACTTCAATTTCTACATCAACGAAAACGAGTTCATCACTCTCCTCGGCCCCTCCGGTTGCGGTAAGACGACCTGCCTGCGGCTGATCGGCGGTTTCGAGACGCCTGATGCCGGCGAAATCGTCTTTGACGGAAAGGTCATCAACGACCTCGAGCCCAACCAGAGGCTGATCAACACCTGTTTTCAAAAATACGCCTTGTTCCCGCATCTTGACGTTTTCGACAACGTCGCCTTCGGCCTCAAATTGAAGAAAATCGCCAAAGAGGAGATCACAGCCCGCGTCAAGGCGACGCTGAAGCTCGTCAAGCTCGAGGGCTTCGAGAAGCGTTCGATCACCACCCTCTCCGGCGGCCAGCAGCAGCGTGTCGCGATCGCCAGGGCGATCGTCAACCGCCCGAAGGTGCTGCTGCTCGACGAGCCGCTCGGGGCTTTGGATCTGAAGCTGCGCCAAGAGATGCAATACGAGCTCAAGGAAATGCAGAAAACCCTGGGGATCACCTTCGTCTATGTCACCCATGACCAGGAAGAAGCCTTGACGATGTCCGATACGATTGTGATCATGAACGAGGGGGAGATCCTGCAGATTGGCACCCCCGAAGACATCTACAACGAACCCAAAAACCGCTTCGTGGCCAATTTCATCGGCGAATCGAACATCTTCGACGGCATCATGCATGAGGACTACACCGTCGAGTTCTGCGGCAAGAAATTTGCCTGCGTCGACAAGGGCTTCGCGGAAAATGAACCGGTCGATGTCGTCATCCGTCCCGAGGACTTCGATTTCGCACCGCCGTCGAAGGCGAAAATCGTCGGCGTCGTCGATTCCCTGACCTTCAAAGGTGTCCATTACGAGATCAATGTGCTGGTTTCGGGCCGGGAATACACGATCCATACCACTAAATACCGCGAAATCGGCGACCGTGTCGGACTTGCGGTCGACCCGCAAAACATCCATGTGATGAAGAAGGAACACCGATGAAGCGGCTCCGGTTGTTCTCTTATCCGTATTTGTTCTGGAATGCCCTTCTGATTCTTGTGCCAACGCTGATCCTGATCGTGCTCGCATTTTCCGATCTGTCCGTCTATGACCCCGCACCCTTCAGTTTCACGCTGGTCCATTTCGCGATCTTCGCGCAGTCATATCTAACCAAAGCCTTGTCAAATTCCCTGGTGCTATCGATCGTCACGACCGTCATTTGTTTCGTGATCGGCTATCCCGTCGCCTACTTTCTGGCCCGACTTTCGGAAAAGACCAGGAAAGTGTGGCTGGCCCTGCTGATTGTTCCGCTTTGGGCCAACATGCTGCTTCGGATCTTCGCCTGGGAGAAAGTTTTCACCCCGGGATCGATCTTCACCGATATCTTCGGCCTCGAGCTCAACCTGCTGGGGACGCACCTCGGCGTGGTGATCGGCATGGTCGGCATGTATCTTCCGTTCATGATATTCCCGCTTTTCTCCGTGCTCGAGAAGATGGATCCAAGTCTTGTTGAAGCCGCCAAGGATCTTGGCGCTGGTGATGCGGCGGTTTTCTTCAAGGTCACGTTTCCGCTTTCTTTGGGAGGCGTCGTCTCCGGTGTCATCATGACGATGTTGCCGGCGATGACCTCGTTTGTGCTGCCCGCCCGCATCGGTTTGGGAAAAATCAATCTGATCGGCAACATCATCGAATCCAAATTCATGAAGGAAGTCATGGGCTCCTCCAGCCTCAGCATCAACGTCGGCAGCCTGATCTCGCTGATGCTGATGATCTTCAGTGTCATCTCGTTCGTCATCATCACGAGATTCGACAAGGAAGGAGAGACGCTCATATGAAGAAACGTCTGCTCCGCAACCGTTATCTCAAAGCCATCGGCGGCATTCTCACGGGCATTACATTCGTCTCCCTGTATCTGCCGATCATCATGATCCTGATCCTGTCGATCAACGATTCCTCCCGCGGCTATGCCTGGGAAGGGCTCACGTTCAAGTGGTATCTTCGGCTCTTCACCGATGACATCATGCGCGAGCCGATCGTCAACACCGTCTCGATCGCAATCCTTTCGACGATCATCTCGACGATCCTTGGCACGATCTTCGCCATCGGCATCCACTCGCTGGAGAAGAAGCATCGGATCCGGATGATGATCATGAACAATGTTCCCGTCGTCAACCCCGACATCGTGACCGGTATTTCCCTGATGATCATCTTTTCGATCCTGTCGTTCACGCTCGGATTTGGAACAGTGCTCATCGCCCATATCTTCTTTTCCCTGCCTTACGTCGTCCTTAATGTCATCCCCAAGTTGAAGCGACTCGACCCCAACCTGTACGAGGCCGCACTCGATCTCGGCTGTTCCCGTTTCGGCGGTGTCTGGCGGGTCGTGCTGCCCAACATCTCCACTGGCATCCTCACCGGCGCGCTGATCGCCTTCACGATGTCGATCGACGACTTCGTAATCACCTATTTCACCTCCGGCAACGAATACATGAATGTCTCGACCTGGCTCTACGCGGCGCTTGCCCGCGAGGGCCGCTCCAGCCTGACCCCTGTCGCCTACGCGTACAACACGATCATCTTCCTGATGACGATCGTGATCATCGTCTTTGTGAACCTAAAGAAAGAAAGGAAGGAAAGAACCGCATGAAAAAGTTCATGGTTTTGCTGCTTGTCTTCCTGGTGGCGTTCTCCGCATACGGATGCACGCAACGGGAAAAACTTTACGTCCTCAACTGGGGCGACTACATGGATGAGGCCCTGATCAAGGAATTCCAAAAGGAGTTCGGTGTTCGCGTCAGTTACAAGCCTGTCGGTTCCAATGAGGAGATGGCTTCGCTCCTGAAGGCGCAAAACGCGGTCTATGATCTGGTTTTCCCCTCGGATTACATGATCGATAAGTTTGTCGAGGAGGAACTAATCCAGGGCATCGATTTCTCCCTGCTCACCAATTGGGAGGATCTTGACATCAACGATACCCTGTTTGGTCTCTACGAGAGCTACGGTTTCGGCGATTATGTCGTTCCCTATGCCTGGGGCACGATCGGAATCATGTATCGCACCGATGTCGCCGGTTTGGAAACCGTGATTCAAACCGAGGAGTGGGCAGCGTTGTTCGAGTATGGCTCCACTTATAGAGTCGGCATGTATGACTCGCCCCGTGATGCGGTCGCAGCCGCCTTGCTCTATCTTGGCTATTCCGTCAATTCCGAGGATGAGGGTGAACTGGCCGAGGCGGAAGTGGCTCTCACGAACGCCAATTTCACCGCTTGGGGCGAAGACAACCTCAAAGGCCGGATCATTGCCGGCACTCTTGATGTCGCCCTGGTGTTTTCCGGCGATTATTTTTCCGAGTATTATGCAGCGATCGAGGATGAACGGGAGATCAAATTCGGTTTCCACGTTCCCCAAACCACCAATGTCTGGATGGATGCGATGGTGATTCCCACCATTGCCGGCAATGTCGCGCTCGCTCACGAGTTCATCAACTTCCTGCTCCGCGAGGATGTTGCCTTGCGCAACTACGAATATATCGGCTACGCGCCCCCCTACGATATCATCTATGACCAGATCTTCACGGAAATCCAGAACGAGTTTGGTGGTCTCGCGAACAATTTCGACCCGTTCCCCGAGGGAACATTCCGCGAGATGTACATTTATGGCAGCAATGAGCGGAGCACCCTCATCACCAATATCCTCCAGCGCGCCAAAGCCTCTGGATAAAGAGTACGCCCACGGGCGTATTTTTTTTGCATGCCGCTATATTGCTTTATCTTTTAACCTGTTTATGCTACAATAATTACGACTTTAGGATTGGCGAGGGGTTAACATGACAGTAGCGGAAAAACGCGCGCAGCGCGAGGAAATCGTCAAACTGCTCTACCTGACGAGCATGGGCGGCGACTACGATAAAACCGGATATGAACCTAGTGTCATCGAGATTACTACGGATGTGATTGCCGTGGTGGGCGAAATCGACGCGATCATCAGCGCCAATCTGCAGAATTGGACGATTGACAGGCTCAATTATGTCGACAAAGCCATCCTTCGTTACGCCGTCTACGAAATGAAATATGCGGCGTTGCCGGCGGAGATCGCCATCAACGAAGCGCTTGAGCTCACGAAAAAATACACCAATCTGGATGATGACAACGCGAAAAGTTTCAACAACCGGCTTCTGGAAAACATCAAGAACAACCTGTTCTGATTGGCGGGCGACGATATGGAACGGCAATATTTGACCGTCACCGCACTGAATCGCTACCTGAAATTCAAGTTTGACAACGACCGCAACCTGCAGGACATCCTGCTCAAAGCGGAAATCTCGAATTTCAGGCGGCATTCACGGGGACACCTGTACTTCACCTTGAAGGATGATGCTTCCCAGATCGCGGCGGTGATGTTCGCATCGCTGGCCGCGTCCCTTTCCTTTGCGCCCAAGGACGGCATGCAGGTGATCATCGAAGGTTATGTCAGCGTCTACGAACAACAGGGCTCATACCAGGTTTACGTCAAAAAGATGACACAAGCGGGCGTCGGCGACCTTTATCAGGCTTATAACGAACTCAAACAAAGGCTCGAGGCGGAGGGTCTCTTCCGCGATGAGCGCAAACAACGGCTACCCCGGTTCCCAGGCACCATCGGCGTCATCACTTCCCCCACGGGGGCAGCCGTCAGAGACATCATCCACATCATCAACCGCCGGTACCCCTTGGCGCGCATCCTCATCTATCCCGCCTTGGTCCAAGGCGAAGAGGCGAAGACATCGTTGAAGTCACAGATCGAAAAAGCGAATGCGGACCGATTGGCTGATGTGCTGATCGTCGGTCGCGGCGGCGGTTCGATTGAAGATCTCTGGGCTTTCAACGAGGAAGTTGTCGTTCGGGCGGTCCGGGCTTCCAAAATTCCAATAATCAGCGCCGTCGGTCATGAAACGGATTTCACAATCACCGACTTTGCGGCCGATCACCGGGCACCGACTCCAAGTGGCGCCGCCGAAATCGCCGTTCCCGATCAAAGGGATCTTCTGGAAACGATCCATTCCCAAGAGCAGAAACTGAAGCTTCTGGTTTCGCGCTTGCTAAAAGCAAAGGCGGAGCGGCTCACCTACGTCACCCAGGCGGCTGTTATCAGGCATCCGGAAAAGTATCTTGACAATCTGGAGATGCGCTTTTGCGTGATCGAGGAAAGACTGAAGTTGCAGCAGCCGCTGCAGCTGCTCAAGCGAAACCGCGAATTGGTCACAAACCAGGAAAAAACGATGGCCTACCATATCGGCGCGATGCTGGAAAAACGCAGGCTTTGGCTGAATGCTTTGGCAGAGAAACTCGACCTTGTCAACCCCTTCGCCATTATCGGCAAAGGCTATGCCATCGTCAGCAAACAAACAAAATACGTCAAATCCGTCGCGGATGCCGCGATCGGCGACGCCGTTGACATCAGACTGCAAGACGGAACTCTGGCCTGCCTGGTGCAGGCCATCAGAAAGGAAGAAAACTAATGGAGGCGAAACTCACTTTCGAACAAGCGCTGGAACAGTTGGAAAGCGTCGTCAAAGCCCTGGAAGCCGGCGACCTGCCCCTCGAGGCCGCCATCAAGAAGTATCAGGAAGGCACGCGCCTGGTCAATCACTGCCGCGCGCTCATCCAAAATGCCGAAAGCGTGATCGTCAAACTCGTGAAAGGCGAAGCGCTCGAGGACTTCACTCCCGCCGAAGAATGAAGAAGACGCTCCGCACCATCGATCTGCTCGGCATCGAAGATCCCCGCTTTCTCAAGGACCTCACCATCAACGAGCTCAACGAATTGGCCAAATCGATTCGTGCCTTTTTGATTGAGAACATCGCCAATACGGGCGGACATCTCTCCTCCAACCTTGGCGTTGTGGAGCTGACGATCGCGATGCATCGGGTTTTCGATTCCCCTCAGGACAAGCTGATCTTCGACGTCGGCCATCAAGCCTATACCCACAAGATCCTGACCGGCAGAGCCAAAGACTTCCCGCGATTGCGGCAGTACCAAGGTTTGTCCGGTTATCTGAAACGCAGCGAATCTATCCACGACTGCTGGGAAGCCGGGCATTCCTCGACGGCGATTTCCGCGATGGCCGGATTCGAGATTGCCAGAATCAAGGATCAAGAACACCACAAGGTCCTCGCGCTCGTCGGTGACGGCTCGCTCAACAGCGGGCTTTCCTTTGAGGCCCTCAATTTCGTCGGCCATCATCCGGGAATCTCACCCGCGATCATCCTCAACGACAACGAAATGTCTATCTCGAAGAACGTCGGCACCATCGCCAAGTTGCTGACTTCGATGCGGACCTCCAAGCCTTATGTTCGCGCCACCCGCAGCCGCTTCATGCCCAAATTGTTCACGGAGTTGAAGATCAGGCTCGGAAACATGATCCGCGGTTTTGCGAAGAACATGACGATCTTCGACGAATTCGGCCTACAGTATTACGGACCGATCGACGGTCACAATCTCAAAACCCTGATCAAATACCTCGAACTCGTGAAACGGGACAATCACCCCTCGGTGCTGCATGTCGTCACCAAGAAGGGCAAGGGCTATCCTCTGGCAGAAAACGATAATCTCGGCATGTGGCATGGTGTCGAGCCTTTTGATGTGGAAACCGGGAAAGCCAAGGCCCATTTCCAGGAAAACACGGCGACATGGAGTAATATTGTCTCTGAGTATCTGCTTGAACGGATCAAAAAGGACGACTTCACCATCATCATTCCTGCCATGATCAACGGCTCGGGGCTGCGCCGTTTTCAAGAGCAATACCCCGAGAAAATCATCGATGTCGGCATCTGCGAATCATTCGCAGTTTGTCTTGCCGGTGCGCTTGCCATCAACAAGAAGCGGGTCTTCGTTCCCATATATTCCTCCTTTCTCCAACGGGCCTATGACCAGGTTTCCCACGACATCGCCAAGCAGAACCTGCATGTCATCTTCGGCATCGATAGAGCGGGAATCGTCGGTGGCGACGGCGAAACGCATCAAGGGCTCTATGACATCGCTTATCTTCGGCACATCCCGAATCTGGAAATAGTCCAACCGATGGACGCACGCGAGATGTATGCACTGCTCGACTACGCCTTCGAGAGGACGCCAAAACCGATCGCCGTCCGTTATGCCAAGTCCAGAGTCACATTTGACAAAAGCGATTTGACAAAACCTGAAATCATCACTTCTCCATCTTGGCGAACCCTCAAGGAAGGCCGTTTGGGTCATCTGATCTGCTATGGCGACAACGTTTTGCGGATGCAGGCGATGCTCGCGGAACACAAGCTTGACATCTCGCTCATCAACGCCCGTTTCATCAAGCCTCTGGATGGCGCCCTCTTGGCGGCAATAGCAAAAACCGGCAGGCCGCTCTTCGTCGTCGAAGACGTTTCCGTCATCGGTGGTCTGGGCAGCACCATCCTTGAACATTTCCAAACAAACGGCTGCTTGAGTCCCAAACTCCGAATATTCGGGATGCCCGATCAATTCATTGAACAAGGATCAACAACGGAGATCTACGCCAAATATGGGCTCGACAACGCCTCAATCGCCACCGCCATTTCCGACTGCCTCAGACAGGAAGGGGAGTAATCTTGCTTAGACGCCTCGTGATCGACAACTTCGCTATCATCGACCACCTTGAACTCGAGTTTTTTGCGGGCATGACCGTCCTTACCGGCGAGACAGGAGCCGGCAAAAGCATCCTCATCGACGCGATCAGTCTGCTTGCGGGTGATCGTGCCAGTCAGGAAATGATCCGCGCAGGGAGCGAAAAAGCTGCCGTCAAAGGCATCTTTTTTGTAAGCAAAGACAAAATCAGGACACTGATGCGCGAGTTGGGAATCCCTGCCGGAGAGACAATCATCGTTGAAAGGGAGATCACGATCGCCAGCAAGAACACGGTCAAAATCAACGATATCCCCACGACCCTGGCTGATCTCAAGACGATGATGCGGCAGTTGCTCGACATCCATTCGCAATTCGACACCCAAAAACTGCTCAGTCCGGCAACCTACCTCGAACTGCTCGACAACTACCAACCCGATCTGACCGACAGCTATCGCCATACCTTTCAAACGCGTCTTGCAGACTTGCGCGCTTCCGAGAACCAAAGGCGCGAACAGGAGCGCAAGCAGCGGGAATTGGCCGAAAAACGCGACATTTACCAGTATCAACTTGACGAATTGACCCAACTGGCCTTCGCTCCCGACGAATTGGAACGGTTGCATCAGGAAGCCAAGACACTCGATAATTTCGACAAGGTCCACGACACTCTTCAAGCCATGCTCGCGACAATCAGGGATTCATCCCTGGCTGCCGATCTGCATGGACTCCTCGCCAATTTGGGACGACTTGCGGCCTATTCGCCCGAATTTGTGGCACTTCAGGAACGTTTTGCCAATCACTATTATGAACTCGACGATTTGTTCCACGAGATCACAAGACGCGCCGACAACCTCAATTTCGATCCCGAACATCTGAATCGCATCAACGAGCGGATCTATCAGTTGACGAAGACCTCCGAAAAATATCGGTTGCCGCTTCCCGAACTTTACGAGCATCAGGTGGCGTTATCAGGTCTGCTCGCGGAGGCCGACTCGATCGCGTTCAGCCTTGACAAGCTGAACCACAAGGTGGAGGAGGCGTTCCAAAACACGCTTTTTGAAGCTCGGAAACTCACTCAAGCGCGCACCAGCATCGCTGACAGGATCTCGGAAGAACTGGACTCATTGTTTGCCGAACTAGGACTTCCGGCTGCAAAACTAAAGATCAGCATCACCACCAGGATGCCGGCATCCCCCAAAGACAGCGGGGTGTTTTCCGAAACCGGTGTCGACGAGATCGACTTCTTGCTCACCACAAATATCGGCGAGCCGTTCAAACCGCTGGCCAAGACCGCCTCGGGCGGCGAGATGAGTCGGATCATGCTGGCCTTCAAGACCCTGTTCGTCAGGTCGCAGCAACTGTCCACAATCATCTTTGACGAGATCGATACCGGAATCAGCGGGAAGATCGCCAATCAGATTGCCGGTAAGATCAAAGCGAGATCGGAAGAGCACACGTCTGAACTCCAGTCACCGAATACGATCT
>CALGNF010000136.1 GCA_937958685.1 uncultured Caryophanales bacterium | reverse complement strand
TACGAGATCGTATTCGGTGACTGGAGTTCAGACGTTTGCTCTTCCGATCTCCTTCATTCAGAAAAAACGATATTAGCGATGAAACTGTCGGTGAATTCCGCTGCCTCCGCCAAATTGATGCAGGTGATGGCCGGCGCCAAAGCTATGGCGAGTGCCAGAATGTCCGGATCGGCGAGCGCAAGGACGGCGCCGCTGCCGGCGGCATTGCCCACGGAAGCGACCTTGCCGGCAAAGGTTTGGGGCAGCAGACCGGTAAGATAGGCGTTGTCAAGCTCCAAATGGAATCCGAATCCCCCGGCGACATACACCCGCTCGAGGTCTGCCGGTTTGAGTCCCGCTTTCGCAAGCAGAATCTCGATCCCGGTGCGGATCGCGCTCTTGGCCAGTTGAAACTGGCGGATGTCGGCTTGGCTCAGATAGACCCGATCGGTCAAATAATACCGCGCTTCGCTTTTGCCTTCAAAGGAGATCGTCAAGGCGCCGGTTTCGTCGATGATGCCCTGGCGAAGCAAACCGGCGATGGCATCGACGAGTCCGGAGCCGCTGATCCCTTGGGGTTCGCTGTCGCCAATGGATGTAAGCGATATCTGGCCGCCTTGCCAGTCGATATGGTTGATGGCTCCCGCTACACCGCCCATGCCCATTTCGATGGTTGCGCCTTCGAAAGCGGGTCCGGTGGCAGTGGCGGCCGCCAGGTATTCGTTATCCTTTTTCAGCAGGAGCTCGCCGTTGGTGCCTAAATCGATGAGCAGGCTGTAGCGATGATCGAGTAGCCCGCTGGCAAGTGCGCCCGCGAGGACATCAGCCCCGATGAAGGCGGCAGCAGAGGGCATGAGTGTCACCTTGGCGGCGTTAAGTCCTAAAACTGCTCCCGTTGTCTGGATTTGCTCGAGGAACACAGCTTGGAAAGGTGCAAATCCCAGTGGCTCGGGAGATGTCATATTCAAAATATGGAGCATCGTCGGATTCCCGACGACCAAAATCTCATCGATGGTTGTTTGCCTTCTTGGCGACAGGAATGCCGCTATCGCTGCGTTGATGTCATCAACAACCATCCGTTGGAGTTCCAGCAACTTGCCGTTGATCGCTGCGTTGATGCGGCTGATGACATCGGCGCCAAATGCTGCTTGCCGATTGAGACAGGAAGCGGTGTCGATGATCTTCCCCTGCATCAGATCGACGAAATAGAGCGCGATCGTCGTCGTGCCGAGGTCAACAGCGAGACCCAGACCCATTCGTTGTTGAAACTTGATGAGTGTCGTATGAAATGGCGTTTTGGCGGTTACTTTCGTTTGTTCAATACGAACCGTCAAGTCGTGAGTAATCACGTGTTCACAAGCTTTGATCATGGCATTTGCTTCCTGATGATACACCAGGCATTTGCCACATACGCCTCTGCCGGCGCAGGGGCTGTTCACATAGATGCCGTTCTCCCTAAGCACATCAATCAGAAGTCTATTAGCATTTGCGGTGATCGTATCGGTTTTTTGGCCAGCACTTATTGTCAACTTATACATGATCAGCCCCGAAAAGGACCAAGGCAAAATAGGTGATGGTCGATGGTCCATTATAATAGCGCATGCCGGCGTTTTTGGCCAGATCCGCAACATCGATGCCGAGGCTTTCCATCGCGATCAGCATCCTTTCAGGAAAACGGCAGGGTTCTGTCGGATAAGTGCAAACCGGACAAATCGTGCAACTTCCGGCATCGAACAATGCAAAAGCTTGTCCCGTTTGACGAAGGTTCTCATTCAGAGCTTGGGTCAAATCCTGGATCTGCTTTCGGCCTTGATCCATCGACTCAAGATCATAGGGATCCTCCAAAGGCGAGATCGCCTGGATCATGATGCCACGACTGTACTTCCATATGGCGGCGATGATCAA
Source organism: uncultured Caryophanales bacterium (assembly GCA_937958685.1). Lineage (GTDB taxonomy): Bacteria > Bacillota_I > Bacilli_A > Izemoplasmatales > Hujiaoplasmataceae > JAAYZB01. The sequence goes on along the minus strand of CALGNF010000136.1, from coordinate 146 downwards.
CTCGGGATCGCCGATTGCGGGTGGACAAGACCAGGAACGGTTGTATCTTCCGCAATGGTTGGCGATGCATTTTTTCCGATATTCCGGACGAAAGATGATTAGATCGGAAGAGCACACGTCTGAACTCCAGTCACCGAATACGATCT
>CALGNF010000135.1 GCA_937958685.1 uncultured Caryophanales bacterium | reverse complement strand
ACCACCGAGATCTACACTCTTTCCCTACACGACGCTCTTCCGATCTCGACCCTCAAGATGTCAGTCATCGGCCGCCCCAATGTCGGCAAATCGATGCTTACAAATGCGATCCTCGGCTATGAACGGGTCCTGACCAGCCCTTTGCAGGGAACGACCACCGATGCGATCGACACCCCCTTCACCCGCGACGGGAAACAGTTCGTCATCATCGACACCGCCGGTTTGCGCAAACGCGGCCGGATTTTCGAAAGCGTCGAGAAATACAGCGCTCTCAGGGCGATGCAGGCGATCGAGCGCAGCGATGTCTGTTTGTTGGTGATCGACGCCGAGACCGGAATCGAGGAACAGGACAAGCACATCGCCGGATACGCCCTTGAGAACGACAAGGCGATGATCATCGTCGTCAACAAGTATGACACCGTGGTCAAAACGGAAAAGACGATGCAGGAATGGACGGAGAAGCTCCGCAACGAGTTTCAGTTCCTCAGCTACATTCCGATTGCCTTCCTCTCGGCCAAGACCAAAGCCCGGCTGCACACGTTGTTCCCTTTGATCGAACAGGTCTTCATGAACTACCAGAAACGCATTCCGACGGCAGCGCTCAATGAAGTGATTTCCGAGGCGATGCTGCTCAATCCGCCGAGCGAACACAACCAAAGCCGGATCAAGGTCTACTATGCGACCCAAGTCAAAACCGCGTGCCCGACCTTCGTCCTGTTCGTGAACGATACCGAAGCGCTTCACTTCAGTTACTACCGCTATCTCGAAAACCGCATCCGCGAACGTTTTGATTTTACCGGCACCCCCATCAAAATGATATTGCGAAAACGCGAATAATGGCTAAAAATACGAAAAAAACGGCATTTTTTTAAGTCAAACGCTTGCATTTTAAAAATAAACTAATTATAATTTGAGTATAGAATAAAAAGGAGGATTATAAGATGAACAAATCTGAACTAGTCGCAAGAATTGCCGAATTGTCGGATCTGACAAAAAAAGATGCCGAGAACGCTCTTAATTCTACCGTACTCGCGATTCAAGAGGCTTTGGTAAAAGGCGAGAAAGTCATCCTCACCGGCTTTGGCACCTTCGAGGTCAAAGTCCGCAAATCCCGCTCCGGCCATGATCCCAGAAGCGGCGAAATCATCAACATCCCCGCTTTGAAAGCACCAACATTCAAAGCCGGCAAGGTTCTCAAGGATTCGGTCCGCTAAGACATCAACTACAGAAGTCCCCCAAATAAAACCGGCACTCAGGATGCCGGTTTTTTTTAGAATAACTGATACCCGAGCAAAGGCAGCAAGTACAACAGGTACGATAGGAAATTGTTCACGAAATGAACACCGATCGGGATGAAGATGTTTTTCTTGGACCGGTAATAGATATAACCGAAAACCCAACCCATCACGACATAGGGGATAGCCTGGACGAAATCGCCATAGGAGATGACATGCATCACCCCAAAGATCAGTCCGCTGATCGCGATCGCCCAGAGATAACCGAGGCGGGGTTCGATGAAATTGCAGAGAACCTTGCGGAAGATGATTTCCTCCACGATCGGGGTGAAAACGCACAGCAGCAAAAACAGCATCACGAGATTGAGCGGCTTGTTCACGAACATCCCGGCGATCACCGCCTCGTTGGCGGAGGCGGTGTCGGCGCCAAGCACGTACTGCATTAGGAGTTGGGCCAAAATCATCGCCACATACACCAGCACGAAGCCGATCGCGGTCTCAAGCAAAGCCTTACCCGGAGCTTGCAGGACATCCTTGCCGTCCTTGCGGAAAGCGCGCTTGTCGATCAAGAGGAACAACATGCCGACAACAGCCATCTGCATCAGGTTGACCGAGAGATAGAAGAAGGGGCTTTCGTCAAAGCCATAGGCATAATCGGTTGTGACAAACTCCGAAGCGAACAATGAGGATTCGCTGTAGGAGAACTCCGCTCCGGAAGCGACGGCCTCAGCCTTGACATAGTAGGTGCCGATCACCTTGCCACCAGCGTCATAGAAGTAGTATTCGACATAGATGACGGGCAAGGAAATCATATTCCCGTTGCGCAGGGTGCCCGACATCTGATACTCAAACGGCAATTCCTCGTCAAGACTGGGAGCGACGATGATCTCGGGGGTGCTGACAATCTCGATGTTGTCGACGATGGCGGCAATATCGCCATATTTCAGGGACACGAACACCGTGGAGACGATCGAAACAAGAAACATCGCCACAACATACACCAGCAGCAACTGCTTGTTCCGTTTTTGAGCCTGCGCCAGTTCCGAGACGGTATCCACAGGATCGTTCGGTTTATTGTTTCTGGGTTTGGGATAGAAAAGCTCGTCATCCGTCTTTTTGAACAGATCGTCATAATTGCTCATAGCAGCACCTCGCTTACAATTCATTATACCATCTGGACACCAAGATTGGTATTTTTTTTGTCACTCCGAAAGCCGAGGTTTTTGTGATGGGCCGCTGCCGACACTGCCAGGCACCCTCGCGGAGGAAAAACGGTTTGTTTTTCTTGCAGCAATCCCCGACTTTTTGGCAAATATGCTATACTATTAACGGTGATAAGGTGAAGAAAATCATCGTCGCATCCACAAACCCGGGCAAAATCGCGGAATATCGGCAGTTGCTTGCCGATTGCGGCTATGAGGTCTGTTCGCTGCTTGATTATCCCCTGAACCGGGAAATCAAAGAGCGTGGCATGACCTTTTTTGCCAATGCCTCGCTCAAGGCGGAAGCCGTGGCGGCGCGGCATGGTTTGCCGGTCATCGCCGATGATTCTGGTCTTGAGGTCGAAGCCTTGGGCGGAAAGCCTGGTGTCAGGTCCAAGCGTTATTCCCGCAGCGGCAGCGACGATGACAACAACCATCTGTTGCTCAAAAAGATGCAAAAGATCGCAAACCGCCGCGCCCGCTTTGTCTGTTGCATCGTCTATTATGATCCAACGACCGGATTCAAGGCGTTTACGGGGACGCTCGACGGCGAGATCGCCCGTGAACTGAAATACGGGAACGGTTTCGGCTATGATCCGCTGTTCTTCATTCCCAGCCTGGGCAAATGGATGTCCGAGCTGACGACAGCCGAGAAAAACCAAATCAGCCATCGGGCGGTCGCTTTTCAGCGGCTGCGGCAGGCATTGGAACTCAACCGATGAGACTGCTTGTCTTCAGCGATAACCATCGCAACCGCGAGATTCTCAAACGGATCATCACCGCCCATCCCGATGCCGAGCAGATCATCTCGCTTGGCGATTCGGAAATGAGCGAGGGCGAGCTGACGGCACTCTCCGTCTTTGGCGTCAAGGGCAATTATCCGTTCGAACCGCAATTCCCCAGCGAATTGAACCTCACGTATGCGGGAATCCGGTTCTTGTTTGTCCACGGCCACGAGGATGGCGTGAAGACCGGTTTGTCGCGGTTGATCGCCCGGGCACGCGCCCGGCAGGCAGATGTCGTTTTCTATGGCCATACGCATGCCTTGCGGATCGACGATCTCGGCGAATTGTTGCTCGTTAACCCCGGCGCGCTCACGTTTCCGCGAAGCGGGCACGGGCCCACCTACGCCATCGTCGACGTGACCGGCGAAGTTGTGGAGATCACGATTATGACAGCGCCGGCAATAGTCGCGGTGGATCGTTGTCGCAAAACATTCGGAAAGGAGAAGCGGAGATGAACGTCGAAGATCAGCTACTCGAATTTGAAGCCTCATCCTTGTCAGAGGATGCTCTCGACCGGTTGCTTTTGCTTTGGGAGCAAACCAAAACCGGAAACCAGGAAGGCGCCTATGTCAAGACGGCCTTGCTGATCGGAAAGGACCATGAGGACGCAGATCGGAAGAGCACACGTCTGAACTCCAGTCACCGAATACGATCT
>CALGNF010000134.1 GCA_937958685.1 uncultured Caryophanales bacterium | reverse complement strand
AACGGTTAACTCACATGCCTTTCACGCATGCATTCACGGGTTCGAATCCCGTACAGGTCACCAGCAAACAGCAAAAGAGCCATTCCGGAGAATGGGTCTTTTTTTTCGTTTGCGAGCGATTTCAAAGAAATCGCTCGGGGGCGCACCGGGATTTTCGCTACGCCGATCACCAAAAGGGAAAACCGCGTTCGCTTAAAAGAAAATCGCGTAAACGTTTTCCGTCGTTTTGACGGAAAATGTTGGCGGGATTCATTGACTTTGACGATGAATAAACTATAACGAGATTGTATGGAAACAAATCCATAACAAATAAATAGGGAGGAAAAGAAATGAAGAAGATTCTCAGTTTGCTGCTTCTGGCTTTCGTCACGTTCGGCCTGTTCGCCTGCGAAGAAGCAACAACGACAGCCGCACCGACAACGACAGCGGCGCCGACCACCGCTGCGCCGACCACCGCTGCGCCGACAACTGTTGCGCCGACCACCACAGCGGCACCGACGACAACCGCAACACCGACGACAGCAAGACCGGTTGTCACCGAGGAATACCCCAGAAATCTGATTGTACAGTTCGTACCCAGCACCTCGTTCAATGCCTCCAAGCTGACTTTGGTCAAAGACTTGGAGAACATGCTTGAACAAGCGCTCTATGACGCCGGCTTCGACATCGGTGTCTATATCGGCGTCGGCACCAGCTATGCGGCCGTCATCGAAGGCATGGTTTCCGAACAGGTTCATGTCGGCTTCCTGACTTCCCAGCAGTACGCGTTCGTCACCACCGAGGAGCCCGACACGGTCGATGTGTTGCTGACATCGGTTCGCAATGCGTATCTTTGCCAGATCGACGACGACGGCAATGAGATCACCGACAAAGATATCATCATGGCCAATGCCAATGACGACCCCGAATACAGCGCCGCGACCACCAGGGACCACAAAGTCAGTTCCTACTACTCGATGCTTTTGATCAGAACGGAAGATTACGCCGCTTATCAGGCTGAAGGCATCCAGTGGCTCGCAGGCAAGAAAGTCGGAACCCAGACGGCGACTTCCGGATCCGGTTACACGTATCCTTCATTCCTTCTTTATGAAAACGACTTGCATTTTGTCCCCTGGTCTGAAGGGCCGAATGCCGCCAACGGCGAAGTCGGCGCGTTTCAAATCGGCGGTCATCAAAATGCTGTCATCGCCCTTTTGAATGACGAAGTCGACGCCGTCTTCACGTTCTTTGATGCCAGATATGACGACACTACGACCAATAATTACGCCACCTGGCAGGCCGCCAATCCTGGAGTTGACAGATTTGCCGTAACCAGGGTTGTTGCCTTGACGACGCCGATCTACAACGACACGATTTCGGGCATTTCCTCTCTCGGACCGGTATTGCGCGCCGCCTTGCAGCAAGCTTTCATCGACATCATTCAAACCGAAACCGGCAAGGCAGCTTTGACGATCTACAACCATAGCGGTTATCTCGTTGCCGAGGATGAGGATTATGATGGCGAGAGAGCCTTCTACGTATTCATGAGAGACAACAGCTAAATACTCGATCGGAGGCACCGTATGATCAAATTCGTGGATGTCAGCAAGACCTACCCCAACGGCGTGAAAGCTTTGCGAGGAGTGAATCTGGAAGTCAAGGACGGGGAATTTGTCGGCATCATCGGTCTGTCGGGAGCGGGCAAATCGACGCTTCTCAGATCCATCAACAAGATGATATCGATCACATCGGGCAAGCTATACATCGACGATATCGAGATCAGTTCCATCCGGGGCAAGGAACTGCGCATGCTCAGGCGCAGCATCGGCATGATCTTCCAGTCATTCAACCTGGTCAAGCGCATGTCGGTCTACAACAACGTTTTAACAGGTAGGGTGGCGTACCACCCTACCTTTAAAACTGTTTTCGGGCTGTTTCCCAAAGAGGACAAGCTCATGGCTCTCGAATCCCTGGATACAATGGGGATCCTGGAAAAAGCCTTTACCAGAGCCGATCAGCTTTCCGGCGGCCAACAACAGCGGGTCGCCCTGGCCCGCGCGCTCACCCAGAAACCGAAACTCATCCTTGCGGACGAGCCGGTAGCCTCGCTTGATCCGATCACCACCGTTCAGGTCATGGATGACTTCGCCAGGATCAACCGCGATTTCGGCATCACGGTCATCGCCAACATGCACCATGTGGACCTGGCTTTGAAATATGCGACCCGCATCATCGGCATCAAAGACGGCGAAGTCGTATTTGACGGCAAGTCCAAGGAAATCACCGATGAAAAACTGGTGCAAATTTATGGCCGCTCACTGAGACACGACGAAGTCCTGGGTGAATAGCATGAGCAAATTCACGCTGACAAACGGCAAGACAATCGTCAAGCCGTTCAATAAAATCTGGATCATTGTCGCCTGTGTCGCCTTGCTTCTCTACCTGTTTTCACGTTTCATCCCCTTTGATCCGACCTTCATCAAGTTGGACCAATTGAAGGTCATCCTCGAGAAGATGTTCACTCCCAAGGGCAACCGCACCTGGAATGATTACTTCATGTATATTCCCAAATCGCTGATGAGACCGCTTCAGGAAACCATCAACATGAGTTTTGCGGGCACGATCATCGGCTCCCTGATTGCGGTACCACTGGCAGTGCTGTCCGCCAAGAATATCGTCAAGACAAAATTCATCTACATCCCCGCAAGATTCCTGATGAATCTTTTTCGCACGATTCCCGCGATGATTTTGGCACTCATCGCCGTGTTTTTCGTGGGTACCGGCATCCTTTCGGGAATCATCGCCATCACTTTATTCACCTTCGGCATCATGTCGAAGATGCTTTATGAAGTCATCGAGACGATCGACATGAATCCGGTGGAGGCTTTGGAATCGACTGGTGCCACCAAGGTCGAATCCCTGCGCTACGCGGTCATGCCGCAGGTGCTGCCGATGTTCGTCAGTTACCTGATCTACATCTTTGAGATCAATGTCAGGGCTTCGACGATTCTGGGTTATGTCGGTGCCGGCGGCATCGGCACGGTCATCAAGGACAATATCCTTTACAACTATGACCGCGTCGGCGCCTCGGTCCTCCTGATGTTGGTCGTGATCCTATTCGTGCAGATGCTTTCCAGTTTTATCAGGAGCAAACTCCAATGAGGGCGGCAGAACTCGCGCTAAAGCGCAAACCGAAACGCTGGGTCATTAATCTGGTGTTTGTGGGAGCCACTGTCGCGGCGATGGTCTACTCCTTCGCTGGTTCGACGATCAACTGGACCCGGGTCCGCACAATCGGCATTTCCCTCAGGGTCATGATGGAGGGCTTCGCCGATCTGCAATGGGATTTCTTTTTCGGGACGGGCATCTTCCGCTTTGAAGAGGGTGTCATCTATCTGACGCTCGTCACTCTGGCCGTCGCCTTCATCGGCACTTTCATGGGTGCGGTTCTCGCGATCCCCTTCGGCTTTCTCGCCTCGCACAACATCGTCGGCAAACGCGTTGCCAGAATCGGCGAAGCGATTCTCGTCATCATTCGGGTGTTCCCGGAGATCGTCCTGGCATTGATCCTACTCAAAGGCTTCGGCATGAACGCCCTTACCGGCGTCATGACCATCGGTATCCATTCGATCGGCATGCTGGGGAAATTGTTCGCCGAGGCGATCGACAACATGGATAAGTCGCCTCTTGAAGCTCTAGATGCCGTTGGCGCGAACGCCTGGCAGAAGATCCGCTATGGCATCATACCGCAGGTGGCGGCGGATGTTTCCTCCATCACGCTTTACCGCCTTGACATCAATGTCCGTTCCGCCACAGTCCTGGGCATCATCGGGGCAGGCGGCCTGGGAGCTTCCCTGATCCTGGCTGCCGACAGCTGGAGCTGGAACATCCTCGGCACGATCCTGCTCGCAATCGTGATCATGGTCTTGACCGTGGATGCGATCTCCAGTTATCTGCGCGGCAAACTCGTATAGGTTCACCAAACATAAAAAACCGTGGTTCACGGTTTTTTCTTTGCCTATTTTTCCAACATGATCTTGAGAATCACCTGATCGGTGTCCTTCATCCCGTCGGTCGCGATCCGTCCGACGGCGGTGATCGTCTCGTCCGCGTCTTTCCTGAGAAAACCGGTGAAGGGATTGTAGGAATGACGGACCATCGCCAGATAGTGACCGATGAAGGCGGCTTCCAGGCCGGTCGCGATTTTCGAGGCGCAGGAATCCTTGGCACCGTCGCAGACGATGCCGGAAACATTCGCCAAGGCGTTGGTCACCGTCATCTTGATCTGCTCGAGATCGCCGCCTTCGAGAAAAGTGATGCCGGCACCGGCGCCGCAACAAGCGCTCACGGCGCCACAAAAGGCGCTCAGGCGGCCGATATGGGTCTTTTGATAGATGGTCAGGAGATTGGCGACGGCGAGGGCGCGGTACATCCTTTCCTCGGAAAAGCCCTTTTCTTTGGCATACAGCACGATGGGGACACTGGCGGCGATGCCCTGGTTGCCCGATCCGGAATTGGTCACGACCGGCAGTTGCGAACCGCACATGCGCGCCTCCGAGGCCGAAGCCGCATAAGCCTTGATCTTGCCGGGAAGCGAGGCGTCATTGGCCAGGATCGCCTTGCCGATCATCACGCCGTAGTCGCTTGAAAGTCCATCCTCGGCGATTGCCATGTTATAGGCGACCTGCTTGGCAAAGACGTCTTTCAGCAGGGAGAGTTCGACATTATCGGCGAACTCGACGATCCTGTCGATCCTGAGACTGCTTCTGTCCGTCATGACGCCGTAGTATTTGCCCTTTTCCTCGTTGATCTGATGGATGGTCACATCGTTCTTCGCAATGCGCACGATATTGGTGTGCAGATTCTTGATCTCGACCTCCGCGCTTTCGCCGTCTTTCTCGACCCGGACGATGAAATGCAGGTTGAGTTTTGTCTCCAGCAGCTTGACCTCGCAGATATTGGCCATCAACAGGGATCGCACCTGGTCGATATCTGCTTCCGTCAGCGCGGATAGGACTTCCAGGTCCAAGGAAGCATCCCCGCCGACGACGCCGGCAAGAGCGCTCGCCTCGATGCCCACCAGGTTGCCGGTATTCGGAACGACGACGCATTTGATATTCTTGATCAGGCCGCCGCTGCAATGCAGGACAACCTTGTCGGGCATGGTTCCCAAGACATCCCTAGCCTTGGCGGCCGCGAAGGCGACAGCGATCGGTTCGGTGCAGCCCAGCGCCGGTACTAGTTCTTCCTTGAGGATCTGGAAATAAGCCTTTTCGTAAGGGGATTTAGCCATTCTCTCACCTGGGTAGACGTGTGACTTGCTGAAACAATAGTAGCATAATCCGGCTCGGCTGTCAATGAAGCAAACACGATTGCCAAGCTGCATCCCACAGACGTGACCGACGCCATCTTGCATGATCATCCGGGCCGAGTTCCCAAGTTGGTGATTGCCAAAGCGGACGAATGATGCTATAATTAGCCTGCTGTAACAATCAGCGAAAGTCAAGGCGCTTTGCGGGGTGCACATGGACAAACGATTCAAGTTGACGATCATCAATGCGGCGGGTTCGCTTGGCTCCGCCTTTTTTCTGATGGCCGCTTGCATCTTGATGATTTTGCCTCCGGACCGCAACTTTTACAACATCAACCTGATCGATTTGAGCGAACTTTTCTATATGCTTCCCGGTTTTCTCGCGGGAGCGGGCGTGCTGTTCTTTCTGCAACGGCGGGCCGATGTGGCCACCTTGTCGCTGAATGCGGCTTTGGCCTGGCTGATATTCACTTTCGTCTTCGCCCTCAAGGCACCGGTCGTCTCCCTTGCGCTCGGCGGTTTCATCATCGCCATCCCCGCCGCCTATATGGTCCTGGCGGTTGTATCCGGCAGCAAGGAAACCCAAACGTCCCGATTCGTAAAAATCTGGAATTATGGGATCTCCGGCTTGGCGCTTTGCCTGTTTCTCATCACTTTCTGCTGGATCTTCATCAAGGGAGCGCAGGAATATGTTCCGCTTTCAGCCATCAACATCGCCAAGATCAGCGATGATCCGCTGTATAACGAGGAGTATCTTGGTGTCTGGAAAGTGGGTCTCTACATCTTCGCTGGCGCCCTGGCGCTTTATGGCGCCTTGGCGCTCATCCCCGCGCTGAACCTCAAGGACAAGCGCCCCGTGAGGATCGCCGCGCTCGTTTTTCCCGGTTTGTTGTTGGTTGCCCAGGTCACCATCTTTTCGCTCTTCATGGTCTACCGCGTCAAGAGCATGATCGCTTCGACCTATGATTTCGGGATTTTCACCCAGATGTTCTATAATATGAAAGACATGCAGGGAATGGTGACAACCCTCGAACGCAGCGTCGTCATGAGCCATCTTTTGGTCCACTTCTCGCCGATCTATTATCTGATGTTGCCGGCGTTTGTCCTCTTCCCCTATCCGGATACGCTCCAGGTGTTGCAGGTGCTGGTGGCATCGAGCAGCGTCATCCCCCTATATTTGATCATGAAGCAATTCAAGACGGGCACACTGATGCGGATGCTTTTCCTCATCATGTGCATCGCCAGTCCGGCGATCATCTCGAGCTCGATGTATGACATCCACGAAAACTGCTTCCTTGCCCCCTTGTTGCTCTTCGTCATTTACTTCGGATTGAAACGGCAGACCCTGCCGCTCTTCCTCTTCGGCGCATTGACATTGATGGTCAAGGAGGATTCCGGTCTTTATCTCATGTTCATCGGGCTGTATTTCGCCGTCTACGAACTGGTCAAGGACGTCGATGGCAAGACCAAAATCAAAAACGCCATCCATGGCGTCATTCTGGCTGTCGCCGCCATCGGTTATTTCCTGATCGTCACCAATCACCTCGAAACCGCCGGTGACGGTGCGATGTTCTGGCGCTACAACAACATCAACGGCTACACCGACAAAGGTTTGTTGGGAATCTTCCTGAGCGTTTTCCAGGACCCGTCGTATTTCTTCGCCACCTTCTTTTCCCCTTCCAAGGTCGCCACGCTTTTGATCATGCTCGGCTCGGTCGGCTTTTTGCCGCTGATACTTAGGGATAGGACCGCTTATCTGCTGGCGGCGCCGGTTTTGATCATGAACTTCGCGAGCAATTATGTCTATCAGCACCAACTGGGTTTCCAATATTTCTATGGCACCGGAGCGTTGCTGTTGTACATGGCGGTGCTCGCTGAAAAGGAATATCGGGAACGGCCGCTGTTTCCCAAATTGTTTGCCAGGATCACCCCGACGCATGTGCTCGGGATCTTCGGAGTCGCGATCGCCTTCACCTTCGGCGTCAAATATATCGTCGGATCCGGTCTTGGCTGGCGGATCTACTGGGAGAATCCCGGGCGGTTCGATGCCATGAAGGCGACTCTCGGTGCCATTCCCAAGGACAAAAAGGTCGTCGCCACCGGATTTTTGACGCCGCAGATCGCCGACCGTTTCTACCTGTACGATTATGATTATTACAATATTCTTTATGCCGAGGAACAACTGGACTACATCATCATCGATATGCGCATCAGCGAGACGAACCTGACCAAGATCAGGAACCGCTGCCATCAGGCGGGTTATGTCGAAAGCCCGCTGACGACGGAATACATCCTGATCTATGTTCCTGGTAGTTGAGCAAACAAAACAGCCGCGAGGCTGTTTTTTTCTTATCTTCGACGGCAGCTTGCGACACGACCACGAAGAAATGAGGTATAATGATGATGAGAACGGTAGATCCGGAGGTGAACCCATGACCCGGGATCGCTTTCACGAGCTGCGCAAACTGATGGTCGACATCCAGCTTCGCGGGCGGGACATCACTTCCCCGGCCGTGCTGGATGCCTTTTCCCGCGTTCCCCGGCATCTTTTCGTCGCCAAAGGCAGGGAAGACTGGGCATACGAGGACTATCCGCTGGGGATCGGCCACCAGCAGACGATCTCCCAGCCTTACATCGTCGCCTTGATGACCCAGGCGCTAGAACTAAAGAAAACGGACCGGATCCTGGAGATTGGCACCGGATCCGGTTATCAGACGGCGATTCTCGCCGAGTTGGGCGGTATGGTATATTCCGTCGAACGGATCAGGGCGCTCCAAGAGCAGGCAAAACAGGTTTTGTTCTCGCTTGAGCATGACAATCTCCTTTTCAAAGTCGGAAACGGCTGCGACGGCTGGCGCGAGCATGCTCCTTTCGACAAGATCATCGTCACCGCCGCCGCCCGCGATATTCCCGAGGCGCTCATCGCCCAATTGCAGGACGGCGGGCGGATGGTGATCCCTGTCGGCGGGAGCTTCTTCCAGAAACTCCTGGTGATTGAAAAGGAGGACGGCCACTTGCGCAAGACCGGCCTTTGCGATTGCCGGTTTGTCGAACTTGTCGATCGCGATTGAAATATCATAAACAGAGAATTGATTATTAACATTTATCTATGTATAATCTTTAAAATAATTAATGACATATTAAATATAATATGATAATATGGAAGTAGTCTTCAACCGCCTACGGAGAATACGCGCATGAAAACAATGCTTCTGGAAAACCGGAAACGCTTCCTCCAATACGTCATCGCCTGTTTCATCCCTGTCATCACCGAGCTGATAAGGATGGGAGTCATTTCGCTGATTTTTGAGTCTGCGGACCGTAAAACGATGGCTTTCTTCCGTTGGACGGTTCTGGCCTCGATCGGCTTCATCTTCGTCCATGCCGGTTTTTTCATCATCTCCCGGATGCTCAGGATCGCCTACATGCGGGATACGCTTTTATCACTCAGGATTCGGGCTTTTGACAAGATCATGAATATGGAATACCGGACTTTCCATCAAAAATCGCGCGATGTCTACCTGTCGAACCTGGTCAACGACATCAACATCTTCGAACAGTCGTTCTTTCTGTCCCTCATCAACTTCATCTTCCGTTGCGGGCTTTATGTCTCGGTGATGGCAATCCTCTTCGTCGTCGAATGGCGGATCGCCCTGATCGTGTTCTTCACTTCCTTCATGGTGTTGGGCATTTCCCAACTTTACCAGAAAAAAACAGTCAGATTGCAGGAAGAGGTCTCAAAGGAAAACGAAACGGCGACGCTGAATTACGCCAACACGTTTTCCGGACTTGAGATTCTCAAGTTGAACAATATCGAACGTAAGTTCCTGGAAAATGCCAAACACCGGATCGAAGCCCTGGAACAGAAAAAATTCAGTTTCCGTTTCTTCACGACGCTGCAACTCGACACCAACGGCGCAATCGGCTTCATCATCCTCATGGGCGTCATGCTCTATCTGACCTGGATGATCTCCCAGGGCACCAGTTTCGGCATGATCGCCCTCACCGTGCAACTGGCATCCATGGCGATCTTCCCCTTGGTGAACATGATGCCGCTCATCAACACCCTCAAATCCTCGCAGGCGATCTACGACAAGATCACCGCCCAGGTCACTATCGACGAACACAACGGCAAAAGACACAGTTTCACGCTCAAGGACAGGATCGAAGTCATCGGCTTGAACTTCAAATACGAAGACACCCAGATTCTCCACGATGCCAGCTTCGTTTTGGAAAAAGGCAAGAAATACCTGCTCAAAGGCCCAAGCGGCGCCGGCAAGTCGACAATCATGAAACTGCTCTCCGGCATCTATGAGGACTATGAAGGCAAGATTCTCGCGGACGGCAAGGAACTCAGGACCATCGCCATCAAGTCTTTCTATGACAAAGCGGCGTTCATCTACCAGGATGTCTTTCTCTTCGAAGCTTCGCTCAAGGACAACATCGCCCTGTTCAAAAAACAGGACGAAGCGAAACTGAAACGCGCGGTCATCGCCTCCGGACTAGGGGACTTTGTCGCCCAACAGGCAGAAGGCGTTGATTTCGCGGTCGCCGAAAATGGCAAGAACCTTTCAGGCGGCGAACGCCAGCGCGTCGCCATCGCGCGGGCAATGTACAAAAATGCTGAAATCCTCTTCATCGACGAGGCAACCTCTTCCCTGAACGACGAGATCGGCAGAAGCGTCGAGGCGACGATCGTCGGCCTGGACGCCACCGTGCTCGCCATCAGCCACAAATACTATCCAGGCATCACCGATAGATACGATCATGTCTTGGAGGTCAAAAACGGGTTTGTCACCCAGTACGATATCAAAGACTATTTCCCGGAGGCCCAGGATGAAAGCTAAATCACGCTACCTCCTCAAAGCCTGGCCGGCAGTGTTCGTCAGGCTCATCATCGCCTTTTTGACCTTGAGGATGTCGCTTTTTCTGTTTGCGACGATCACCGCGGCGACCGCGGGCGTATGGGACGATTTCTGGCAGAACGGGATCTGGGTCATGATCCTCGTCGTGCTGATGCTGCCGGCAAATCTCTTGATGGCCTACGTGCGCGGCAAATTCATCAAGGGCGCGCTTGCGGCAATGAAGACGGATTACATGGCGGCCGTTTTCAATAAGAACATCTCCGAGTTTCAAAAGGACAACAATGCGCTTTATGTTTCCGCGCTGACCAACGACTTCGACCTGATCGAGCGCGATTATCTCGAGCAGGTCGCCTCGATCATCGATTCCTTGATCAATTTCGCGACCGCCATCATCATCATCGCCATCGTCAGTCCCTGGCTGCTTCTCGTCGGGGCCGGCGTCGCCATCATCAACGCGATCATCTCCATGCTGGCGGAGAAGCCGATCAAGAAGCATAATGCCGAAAGGAGCGATTTGATGCGCTCCTACAACGGCTTCATCAAGGAGGTGCTCTCGGCTTTCCAAATCATCAAGGCCAACGATCTGGAAACGAGGATCACGACCGACTTCCGTGACAAAAGCACCAAGGTCCAGCAGAAGAAGTATGTCATCGACAAGATCATGTCGTTTATTTTCGCCTTGCAGAACGCCAACGGGATGATCACCGTCCTCGGACTGATGCTGGTGGTCTCCTACATGACGATCACCGGTTTGGTGACCTTTGCCGGAATCATCGTCGTCATCAACAACATCGACGGGTTCATCGGTCCCATCATCACGTTTTCCGAGGCAATCCCGAAACTGATGTCGGTCAAGGTCCTGTTTGAGCGGATCGACGAATCGCTGGCCAACAAAGAAACCTTTCCCGAGACCGAAACCCTTGCCGGTTTTCAAGAGGCGATCTCGCTCAATGGCGTGTCCTTCGCCTATGATCAGGAACCGGTATTGAAGGATGTTTCGCTCACGTTTGTCAAAGGCAGGAAATACCTTGTCGTCGGTCCATCCGGCGGTGGCAAGTCGACCTTGCTCAAACTTTTGCGCAAGTACTTCAATCCTTCAGATGGGGAGATCACAGTCGATGGCATCCCGCTTGTGAACATCAGGAAGGTCGACTATTTCGCCAAAATCGCCAACATCGAACAACAGGTCTTCCTGTTTGAGGACACCTTGAAAAACAACCTTACCCTTTACAAGGACTATAGCGATTCGGAAATCCGGAACGCATTGCTTAAGGCCGGACTCGAGGATTTCGTCGACAACCACCCAGACGGCCTCAGCCGGCCGATCCTCGACAACGGCAAGAACATCTCCGGAGGCGAGAAGAGCCGGATCGCGATCGCCAGAGGCCTCTTGAACCGCGCCCAGCTGATTTTCCTCGACGAGGCTTTCGCCAGTCTGGATCTGGACAAGGCCCGGGCGATCGAATCCAGCCTGCTGTCGTTGACCGGTGTCACCATCATCAACGTCTCCCACGTGGTGATTCCCGAAAATCTGGACCGCTATGACGAGGTCATCACCATCGCGAACCGCAAAGCCACCGTCAGGCAAAGCGCTCAAACTTAAAAAAATCACTTTGGCGCTATCGCTTCCGGTGGATTGATGTATACTAGTATATCATGGACTATGAAAGGGGTAGCGTGACATGAAAGACAAAAACGCGCTCCTGATCCTTGCGGGACAAGTCGTCGGCGCTTTTCTCCTGATGGCGCTTTTGTCCCTCTTCATTTTCGGCAAGAGCCGCAACTTCTATGATATCCGGCAAATAACCGCCTTCCAGTTCTTGCTCCAGGTGGCGCTTTTTGCCGGGTTTTTGGCCTTGATCAGGGTCTTCAGCGCCAAACTGACCTATTTTCTGACGCCGGTGCTCCTCAGTTTTCTATGGCTTGTCTACCTCACGGTCTTCAGCTTTTACGCTCCCGTCGAGTCGCTCGTCTTCGGCGCGCTTCTGATCGCCATTCCCGGTGTCTACATGAGCTTCCATGAGCGCTTTGCGCTCCGGAAACTGGAATACGACAAAAGCAGGGTCAAGGCCAACAAACTTCTGATCCACGCCAACTATGCCATGTTCCTGGCGATTTTGTTGATCCTGATCGTCAAAGCCAGTCTTCCCTATACTCCGTATCCAGGCCGCAACCTGTCGCTCATCAGCGACATGCATGTGCTGATCGGCGATTGGGTAACATACTTCTACATCGCCCTTGGCGTGATGGCCGGCCTGATCGTTGCCTACATCTTTCAGACCAACGATGAAAACAGGCAGGCAAACGGCAAGTCAAGGGAAACCATCGCCATCATCGTCATCGTCCTCGTGGTCCTCTTCCAAGTGGTCACGCTGTCGCGGATGATGGTTTATCGGACGATGACGCTCCAAACACCGAGCTATGATTTCGGCATCTTCACGCAGATGTTCTACAACATGCGCAATTTCGAAGGCATGGTGACGACGCTCGAACGCGGTTACGCCTTGAATCACAACGCCGTCCATATCTCGCCGATCTTTTATCTATTGTTGCCGTTTTTCTGGATTTTCCCCCGACCGGAGACCTTGCAGATCCTGCAAGTCATCGTCGTTGCGACCGGCGTGATTCCGTTGTATCTGATCGGCAAGGAATTCCAGTTGCCGCCTATGATCAGGTCGGTGATCGCAATCATCTACATCTTCAGTCCGGCTCTGATCAGCAGCAGTTTCTTCGATCTGCATGAAAACTGCTTCCTGGCACCCCTCATCCTCTTTGTGCTCTATTTTGGCATTAAAAAACGGACAATCCCCTTTTTCATCAGTAGTCTATTGCTGCTTCTGGTCAAGGAAGACGCGGGGATCTATCTCGTCTTTATCGGCCTCTATTTCATCTTCGGAACGGAGAAGAAGGACGCCTCCAGGAAGGACGTCCGGCTCAATATCATCCACGGGTCGGGCGCGATCCTTGTGGCGATCCTATACTTCGTCGTCGCCGTGGCTTATCTGAACAACGCCGGCACCGGGGCGATGTTATGGCGCTACAGCAACCTAAACGGCTATCCTGAGCTGGGCGCCTTCGGCACCCTGCCCAGTCTCTTCCAGAATCCGAGTTATCTGCTTTCAACCTTGTTTCAACCCAGCAAGGTCTACAGTCTGGTGGTCATTTTCGCCACTGTCGGTTTCTTTCCGTTCTTCGTCAGGAACATGGCTGATTATTTCCTGCTGGGGCCGCTCATCGTCGTCAATTTCGCGAGCAACTACTATTGGCAGCACCAATTCGGCTACCAGTATTTCTACGGCAGCAGCGTGCTCGTGATTTTCCTTGTGCTGCTTTCGATCAAGGAGAACCTCAGTCTGGGTTTCTTCACCCGTTTCAATACGATCAAACACGCGCTCTACAGCATGGCCTTCGTCGCCCTGGCGATCTCGGTGATGGTCGGTTCGAGCACTTTGTTCTCCCGGTACGGCCATATCAAGGACTACCGGGAGAACTTCGAGATGTATGAGGGCATGCGGTTGACGCTCACCTCGATTCCCAGGGATAAAAGCGTCGTCGCGACCACCCTGCTCACCACTTATCTGGGCGACAGGGAGACTCTTTACGACTATGATTACTATGACTTCGACCATGCCACCGAGCTAATGGATTACATCATCATCGATCTCAGGTACTATCTTGACAATCTGCCGGGAATGGAAGCGGCGCTTACCGCTCTTGGTTACCAACCCAGCAGCATCTCGACCGAATACCTGCTGATCTACGAACCCGCTTCCTGATTGTTTGCCACCTTCATTTTGCGTTGGCATTTCTAATCAAGATATGGTAGAATAGACACTAGAGAAAGTGGGAGCGCCGCCGATGGACCGATATGAACTTGCCAAAAGCATATTTCCCGAAGTGACCAAAACGATTGCTGATCTGGAAGCTTTATTTCCCCTAAGAACGCTTCAAGAAGGCGCGATGGTCACGCGTTTCGCTCCGTCCCCGACGGGCTTTTTGCATACGGGTTCGCTTTCGGCTTCGCTCATCTCCTGGAGGCTTGCCAAGCAGTCCGGCGGCGTCTTTTTCGTCAGGCTCGAGGATACCGATCAGAAGCGTGAAATCGCCGGATCGGGCGACAAACTCATCGAGGAGCTCGAAACATTCGGCATCGCTCCCGACGAAAGTTTTGTCAAGGGCGGCGCTTACGGACCCTATAGGCAGAGCGAGCGCAAGTGGATCTACGATGTCGTCATCAAGCACCTTTTGGAGCACGATCTCGCATACCCTTGTTTCTGCACGCATGAGGAACTCGACGAGATCCGCAAGGAGCAGGAAAAGATCAAGGCCAATCCCGGCTACTATGGCGAATATGCGAAGTGCAGGTATCTGTCTCTCGCGGAAGCGACCGCCAAAGTCAAAGCGGGTTTCCCCTTCGTGATTAGATTCAAATCTCCTGGTATCGAAACTAACCGCGTCTATGTCGACGATGTCATCCGCGGCCGGATCGAATTCCCGGAAAATGTCCAGGACATCGTGATCATGAAAACCGACGGACTGCCCACTTATCATTTCGCCCATTTGGTGGATGACCACTTCATGCGTCCCACCCATATCACCAGAGGCGAGGAATGGATGGCCTCCGTGCCGATCCATCTCCAACTGTTCGACAGCATCGGATGGGAGCGGCCAATCTATGCCCATCTTCCCGTGATCATGAAGCTCGATGAGGGCAAACGTCGGAAACTCTCGAAGCGCAAGGATCCCGAGGCCTCGGTGAGTTATTTTCTCGAGCAAGGCTATCCGATCGAGGGTTTCCTGGAATACCTGATGACGATGGCCAACACCAATTTCGAGGAATGGCGCCTTGCCAATCCGGATGCGGACATCTTCAACTTCAACCTCAGCTTCGCGAAGATGACGCTTGATGGCGGCCTCTTCGATCTGGAAAAGGTCAAATCCATCTGCAAGGAATGCCTCGCCAAAATGCCTGCGGAAACAATCGCGAGCAAAGCCCTTGCCTGGGCCAAAGCTTATGACCAGACTTTCGCCGCGGCGATCAAGAACGACATCCCCTACTTCCAGGCGATCCTCGCGATTGAAAGAGGCGGCGAGAAGCCACGAAAAGACTATGAGAAATACTCTGACATTTTCCCGATCATCAACTTCATGTATGACAAGTGGTTTGAAGCAGCGATCAGGGAATCGAGACCGTTCAACGAGCGCTTCACGAAAACACAGATTATCGATGTGCTCGAGGCATTCCTAAGGCAACCCGGATTGAATCTGCCGGAGGCTGAATGGTTCGAGAATTTGAAGATGGTCGCCGAAGCAACCGGCTTTGCGGCCCGGACCAAGGACTATAAAAACAACCCGGACCGGTATTTGGGCCATATCGGTGATTTCGCGGAGATCATCAGGATCGCTGTCAGCGCCAGAAAGAACACTCCTAATTTTTACTATGTACTAAAAATCCTCGGATATGATACAATAGTTAATAGAATCAACCACACCATCAGCCTTCTATAGGCTGATCGCGATGGCCCGTTGGAGAAACGGTTAACTCACCGCCCTCTCAAGGCGGCATTCACGGGTTCGAACCCCGTACGGGCTACCAAGGTCAATATTGCCCCCATTTCACTGTGAAATGGGGGCTTTTATTCACCGTTAGATCTATTAGTGCGATAGAAATTCAAAGGTGTATGTATTATAGACAATGAAACAAGAAACCCGTAACAGATACTGATTTGGATGATTTTTGTGGGAAGGGTCAAAAACCTTGAAAACTTATGTTGACATAAGCAAATTTCAAGCAATAAAAAGGAAGTTCATGATTAAACTCAAAAAATCATCGAAAAATCCGACTTATGTTGTTATAAATATCGGGGATTTATTCTTTTTTGATGTGGTAAGCATGACAGTCTGTGTATGTAAATGACTTCATTTTCAAATACTGATCAAGAATCAACTAATCCATTTAAACGCGGACACAATTCAACATAGTCAAACCTGCGATATAGGATAGATATTTGTGTTAAGTTCTGTTTGAGTCCCTTTACTCCAACTTTGAACGTGGGTATAATATATTTGGAGATTTCTGAGTGCGATTAACGATTTGTCGAATAGGGGTTGAGTAAATGAATAAATCTCGAGTTCTTAGTTATCTTCAATTCATTGTTTTTTTGCTGCTGGGGGCACTGGTTTTTGTCGTGTTCAGTCATATGAGACCCGTGTTTGCCGGCACTATCGATATCGTTGGCAGAATGCTCTTGGTTGCGCTGTTACTGGCAGGTTCGCTTCTTTCGAAACGGCAGCCAAAATACGCGACATACTCCAATACTTTGTATGCTTTCTTTGTTGTATCGGTAGCTATGGCTGTCGACCTATATCTTCCTTCGGGAAAGTGGATTGCCAGTTTGTTTGTGGTCCCGATAGACTCGCCAGCCGGTATAGCCATAGATAAACTTGATAGCACAATCATCTTAGTGAGTGTGATATTGGTACTTTGGAAACTTCGACGAAGGAAGTACTCAGACTTATATTTGGCTGGCGGCAACTTGAAAATAAGTCTCTTGATTGGCGGCTTTCTGTTTCTTGTTTTTGCCGCTTTATCCTATTACATTGCGATACTGTTTGGCGCAAAACCCTATACTTTCACAATGTTCATGGAGTGGTTGCCGTATATTTTGATATTCATTTTCGGAAACGCCTTTAATGAAGAACTGATGTTCCGGGGATTATTCATCAAAGATTACTCGACTTTCATGGGAGCTTTTTTCGCTAATCTTGTAACTGCAATCCCATTTGTGTTGCATCATACCGGAGTCTCCTATACCAAAGACACGTTAATGTTCTTGGTTATACTGGTTCCATTGGCCTTGGCATGGGGGCACCTCATCCGAAAAACAAACAGTCTATGGGGGTCTGTCTTGTTTCATGCCGCAACCGATATCCCCGTCGTCATCTCGATTTTCTCAGCGATGCAAGGAAGTTGATGATAGCAGGTTGACTCGCATTATTACAGGTGTTCCTCATTTGCATATACTTAACGAGTCACTGGCGTCTATTGACAATAATGACAGTTAGGTTTGAGATATGTTATAAGTATTTTGAGAGAAACATTCAATACAGCGATGAATACCAATCCTTTTTGGTTGTTTCAACCAACCAAGAAGCAACTTCAGATCTCGTGAATCCTTCATTGGATTAGTATGGATTTTTGACAGTGGCTCGCGATAGCATATGCATAAGACAACTTGGCCTAATCTGATTCGCGATTCGACTTGCAGGTGGGGTCCATAGTTAAAAAGTCATATAAGGGGTAGCCAAAACTATACGTGAAAACATCGACTCACTTATCAGTCTAGTCTGATTCTCGCGGATGATTGTGTGAACCCATACGGGCTACCAATGCCGTCAGTGTCCCCATTTCATAGCGAAATGGGGTCTTTCTTTCGCTTTGTGAAGCCATCAGTGAAGTTTTACTTCTTGCATGTTTCACATTGGGTGGTGTCCAGCGGTTGATTATCATAACAAAAATAATTATCATAGTTAAACAAGTATTAGTTAATACAAAAGAGTTTTGTAAATGAGTATTTGAAAGATAGCATATTGATTGATGATTTGTCCAATTATGCTTGACTTACTTTATCAATTTTTCTTTTATGGGAAGTTAACAATTAAAAAACTATTCCAAGTGGTAAAATTGGATTATCAAGGATGTGTAGCTATATTTTATCGTCTAGTAAAATTTTTTATCACACTTAAATCCCGTACACTAAAAAAGCAGAATCGAATCAGATATTACAGAGTCGATGTTTTCAAGATGATTTTACGGATATTAATGCAATGATTCGAATTACCAGAAAGGTAATCATATGAAAGTAGCAATTTTCTTATTTAGTGGCACAGGCAACACTTATTTCATTGCCAAAAAGATACAAGATTCACTGATTCAAAATGGCAATCAGTGTAATCTTTTTACTCTTGAAAAAACACATAATGATGATCAGTTGATTGATGACCATGATGTCATCGGACTTGGCTATCCTATTTATGGGTCTGATGTCCCCACAATCATTAGAAACTGGATTAATGGACTCAAGATGCACAATTCTAAAAGAGCTTTCATATATTGTACCCAAATGATGTATTCCGGTGATGGTGCGGCTTATGGCGGGAGACTACTTGAGAAGAAGGGTTTTAGCATCAGACAACAAGCACATTTTAATATGCCTAATAATATTACAGACTACAAGATCTTAAAGCCCTTTAATAGCCACAATTTAGAACGTATTGATCTTAAAAAGACTATTCAGGTAAATCGATTTGTAAGGTATATTCTGGCCGATAAAAGAAAGAAGAAAGGATCGAATGTTATCTCATTATGTCTTGGTCTTTTACAAAGAGTCCCATATCAAAAACTAGATATGAAATGGATATCAAACGCTATCAAAATTGAAGGCAATTGTATTTTGTGTAAGAAATGCATTGAACTGTGCCCCGTCGATAACTTTGAAATCAAACATGGTGTTTTAGTCGCTCAGAATTCATGTATTTTATGTTATCGATGCATCAATCATTGTCCTGTGAATGCCCTTCATAGTAGTAAAACAGCATTAGTAAAGAAGCCTTATCATGGTCCCGAAAAGAGATTTATCATTAAAGATGTTATGGAAGATCATTAATCATTAGGTTTTAAACAACTTACTAATGGTCTACATATACGTTATAAGGGATTGGGGATTATCGACTTTTTACTCATATTTATGAGGATCGATTGGTGATCCTGGCTGTTGATGCCGGTCATCGAAGTGAGATTCATAAGCAACATCAAGAGAGTCAAAAACCTGAAAAACATGTTTCTCGGGAAATTCGTGAACCAGTATTGGATACCATTGCTATTTGAGTCCCCGTTTCAAATCGAAATGGGGATTTTTCATGCTCGTCCATCATTTGCTGAAATCTCTGGATTGGTTCTCGTCTTTCAAGAGCGACTAAGCCGTCTCAATTAACTTATGAAAATGCGTGATTCTTCTCTGTGGTATCGACTACCCTAATCATTTGGATATATACACAGTAACTCTCAAATGTCATCCCGCATCATGAAATCAACGAAGGGAACAAGCACAAATAAGAAAGGCCGGTTGAAGATGAGACAATGATTGAAGTTCACGTGTTGTCTCGGCTTTCATGATGCGATCGTCACAGAAGGAGAATCTCAAAAACCGGTGGACACTATTAAGGATTGGATAATAAGTGTTACAATATGGTTACATATGACAGAAATCGGAGGAACAAGTATCAAAATGAAAACCATCAGTTTAAGGGAAGTCACCAATAAAAATTTCGACAAAGTCGTTAAATTGTCGAATACACTGGATGATAGTCAAAAAGAAGCTGTCGCGCCAAACATGGTATCCTTGGCCCAGGCCTATGTCAATCAAGACAAAGCCTGGCCGAGAGCGATCTATTTGGATGATGAGCCCATCGGTTTTGTGATGCTGGCGCTCTTTGATTCGGATACCCCAAAGGAAGATCGGCCCTCTCATTATCTATGGCGGTTCATGATTGCCAAAGAGCATCAGTCAAAAGGCTATGGCAAACAAGTCTTGGATTTAATCTATCGGAAATGTCAGGAGGATAAAGTTAGATTTCTCTTCACCTCATGTGTTATGAAGACCGAGATGCCCTATCAGTTTTACATCAAGTACGGATTCATCGACACCCATGAGATGGATGAAGATGAGGAGGTCTTGAAACTGACCATCAAATGAAGGCAAGAAACAACAGATGAATCATATTCATTGAAGGTGTCGTGAGATAGTCACCATACATAACGACGTTGACAAAACCGACAAATCAACATGAGTCGGTGAAAATTTCAAACATACATCAGGAGAGTTGTTAGATGCTCATATCAAAATGGTATGAAGGACATACACACTTGGAGTTTGTTTTGACAAACAATCTCCCGTTCTCAGTCACAACGCGGCTTTATAACACATGATATTCAACATCTCTATGTTATGCGTTTTTCTAGTAAGAGCTATTTGGTATAATAAGACCATATTAGCCGACTTGATGATGAAAGGACAATTGCGTGAAAAAAGCGATCATCTATTACTATACCGGAACCGGAAACACTAGAATCGCCGCGACCGAGATCAAGCGTTGCCTTGATGGAAAAGGCTATGCCACAAATCTCTATGAGATAAGAAAGCCCGGCAGAGCTGTTCCCGATCCGAATGATTATGATGTCGTCGGATTTGGGTATCCGATCCACGCCTTCAACGCGCCACAACTGTTTCACTTAACAATCAAGCATCTTCCCAATGTCGATTGCGGCAAACCCGCCTTTATCTTCAAAACATCCGGGGAGCCTTTTTGGCTTAACAACGCATCCAGCGCGAGCATCATCCGGTTTTTGAAGTGGAAGGGGTTCTCCGTGCTCATGGACAGACACCTGTTGATGCCATACAATATCCTATTCCGCTATGATGACGCCTTGGCCAAGCAGATGTTCATCCATACCCGGATGATGGCAGCGGTGATCGTCCATGATATTTTGGACAACAAAACCACAAAAAGAACGATCTATCCCTGGACGTGGCTGGTGATGCGCCTATTGCGGATCCAGTGGTACGGAGCCAGAATCAACGGCCCCTTGTTCCACGCCCGCAAAGACAAATGCCGTCAATGCGGTCTTTGCAGCAAGATGTGTCCTTCGGACAACATCGTCTACATCAACGGCTATCCGAAGTTTTCCTTTGATTGTTCGATGTGCATGGGGTGCGTCGCGTATTGCCCAGCCGATGCGATCCGCCCGGGATTGATCAACCCACTTCGGGTTCATGGAGGCTATCCGTTTACGCGTCTGCTGGCGGACGATTCGCTTGCGTCCGACTTCATCAACGAAAACACCAACGGCTATTTCCGATCCTTCCGCAACTATTACCGCAAAACATATGCCGAAATCGAGAGAGTGAGGTCGCAGGAGAGAGATATGCTGATTTCTCCAGAAGAAACCGCTCAAAGCCAGTTCAATCCGGTAGAATTCGGATGCGATATGCCGGCATTTGAAGAATCGCCTTGAATCGTGCGATGGTTCTGTTAGCATACCTGACGACAACACCATTCCCAAGACAATAATCGCGTTTGTGCGTTTCCTCAAGGTGATTTTGTTGTAATCGAACGATCATTGGCCAATATGCCCCTTTTCAAGGAAACGGGCATTTTTCATATTTGCTTTGACATTCATAAACCCCCTTGCGGATAATCAAAGTCTGTGATAATGTAATTGTAATAATTACAAATATGTAATACATATAAATGAGGCGATGAAGCGATGAGACGATCGTTCGATGACATGAAGGCATTATTGAAACAGCGAAACATCGGTCTCTCCCACCACCGGCTGAAAGTCCTGGAATATCTGGCCGAACATCATTGTCATCCGACGGTGGAACAGATCTATGCCGATCTTCACAAAGAGATCGCAACCCTGTCAAAGACAACCGTGTACAATTCCCTGCATGCCTTGGCGGAAGCGGGTTTGGTCCGGATCCTCACGATCGAAGACAACGAGACCCGGTATGACCTCGAGACCGAGACCCACGGACATTTCAAATGCGAGCAGTGCGGCGCCATCTTCAATTTCACGATCGATATCGACGCTTTTGCCACAAATGGGCTGAAACACTTCGACATTCGGGAAAAGAACGTGTATTTCAAAGGGGTTTGCCCCTCGTGTTTACATAAAGCCAAAGATAACGAATAAGGAGGATATGATTATGAATGAATCGAAATGTCCCGTAACCGGCGCGACGAGCAAATCCGTGGCCGGAAGCGGAACGACCAACAAGGATTGGTGGCCCAATCAACTAAACCTCAGGATTTTGCACCAGCATTCCTCGCTCAGCAACCCGCTGGGAAGTGATTTCAACTACGCCGAGGAATTCAAGAAACTTGATTTGAAAGCCCTGAAAGCTGATCTTTACGCCCTGATGACAGATTCGCAGGAGTGGTGGCCGGCCGACTGGGGCCATTACGGACCGTTGTTCATCCGCATGGCGTGGCACAGCGCGGGGACCTACCGCTTGGGCGACGGCCGTGGCGGTGGCCGCAGCGGATCACAGCGTTTCGCCCCCCTCAACAGCTGGCCTGACAACGTCAACCTCGACAAGGCTAGGCGGCTCTTGTGGCCGATCAAACAGAAGTATGGCAAGAAGATCTCCTGGGCCGACCTGATGATCCTGGCGGGCAACTGCGCGATCGAATCCATGGGTCTCAAGACCTTCGGGTTTGGCGGCGGCCGCGTCGACATCTGGGAACCGGAGGAGGACATCTACTGGGGCTCGGAAGGCAAATGGCTGGCCGATGAGCGCTACAGCGGCGATCGCGATCTTGAAAATCCCCTGGCGGCCGTGCAAATGGGTCTGATCTACGTCAATCCGGAAGGTCCAAACGGCAATCCGGATCCGGTCGCATCCGGTCGCGACGTTCGCGAAACCTTCGCCCGCATGGCAATGAACGATGAGGAAACCGTCGCCCTGATCGCTGGCGGTCACACCTTCGGCAAGTGCCATGGAGCAGGTCCGGCGACTCATGTCGGCCCGGAACCGGAAGCGGCGTCACTCGAGGATATGGGCCTGGGCTGGCGAAGCACCTACGGCGCCGGCAAGGGCGGCGACACCATCAGCAGCGGCATCGAAGGCGCCTGGAAACCCAATCCGACCAAATGGGACATGGGTTATTTGCGGATCATGTTCAAATACGAGTGGGAACTCGTCAAAAGCCCTGCCGGCGCCTACCAGTGGCTGGCAAAGGATGTTGAGGACGCTGACATGATCGTCGACGCTCACAACCCGAACAAAAAGTACCGCCCGATGATGACCACCGGCGATCTGTCATTGCGGTTTGATCCGATCTACGCGCCCATCGCCAAATACTATCTCGACCATCCAGCGGAGTTTGAGGACGCGTTCAAGCGGGCGTGGTTCAAACTCACGCATCGCGATATGGGACCACGGGCCTGTTATCTCGGACCGGAAGTGCCCGCAGAAGATCTGATCTGGCAGGATCCCGTGCCGCCCGTGGATCATGAATTGGTTAGCGAAAGCGACATCACGCTTCTGAAAGCCGAGATCCTCGCTTCTAATCTGACGGTTTCCGAACTGGTCAAGACAGCCTGGGCTTCGGCTTCCACCTTCCGCGGGTCCGACAAACGCGGCGGCGCCAACGGCGCCCGAATCCGCCTTGAGCCTCAGAAAGACTGGCAGGTCAACGAACCCGCCCTGCTGGCCAAGGTTTTGACGGTACTGGAAAAAGTGCAAGCCGCCTTCAATAAGGGGCAGTCCAAGAATAAGCGGATTTCCCTCGCCGATCTGATCGTGCTGGGCGGCGCCGCCGCCATCGAAAAAGCGGCGGAAGCCGCAGGTTTCAAAGTGGCAGTCCCCTTCCGTCCCGGCCGCACCGATGCGACCCAGGCGATGACAGATGCGCCCTCCTTTGCGGTCTTGGAACCGAAGGCGGACGGATTCCGCAACTATCAGAAGGCCAAATACTCCGTCACCCCGGAGGAAATGCTCATCGACCGCGCGCAACTCTTGACCCTGACAGCTCCGGAAATGACGGTGCTCATTGGCGGGCTTCGCGTTCTGGAGGCGAATTACGCCGGGGCGAAACATGGCGTCTTCACCAATAAACCGGGCACCCTGACGAACGATTTCTTCGTGAATCTGCTCGACATGGGCACGATTTGGCAACCGGTGACTCCGGATCACGATCTGTTTGAAGGCCTGGACCGCAAGAGCGGCGAGCGCAAATGGACAGCAACGCGCGTGGATCTCGTCTTTGGTTCGAATTCACAATTGCGCGCTTTGGCGGAAGTCTACGGCGAAAGCGACGCCAAGGAGAAATTCGTGCACGATTTCATTGCCGCCTGGAACAAGATCATGGAAGCTGATCGCTTCGAATAGGCAAAAACAACAAAGCGGCGCAACTTCTCAAAAGGATGTTGCGCCGCTTTTTTGATTGGAAAAGAAATAGGCAGTCAGTGGTATCTTGCGGTCAGGCCATCACAATGCCGGCGATCAGAAAGCCGGCAAGCGCGAAGACAGCGGCGATGACGCCGTAGGGAAGTTGGGAAGTGGCGTGTTCGAAATTGTCACACCCGGCCGCGCTTGAGGACAAAATCGTGGCGTCGGAATAGAAACAGACATGGCTGCCCCAGACGCCGGCGGAAACAACCGCGGCGATCAAGAGTCCCGGATGGATCCCGAGCGAGAAGGCGAGGACGGTGACCAGGGGAATCGCGATCGCATACATGCCCCAGGAAAGGCCCATGATGAATTCGGTGAGACCAAATACCAGGAACACCAGCGCCGGTAACAGCCACACCGGAACATTCCGGCCGACCACATCGACAATGTAATCCATGAAGCCCAGGGTATGGATACCGTCGGCGAACATGTATGCCAGGACGACCATCAATAACGGCGTGAGCATGTTCTTGAAACCCTTCAGCGCGAGGGCGAAGAACGATTCGCCGTCAGTCAATCCCTGGACCAGGTAGAAGATGAACATGAAGCCCAAGGTGAAAATGACGCCGTACATCAGATCGATGTCGAAAACCAAAGTCGAGACAATGAGCAGGATGATCGGCAAAAAGAAGTTGAGGACACGCGCCTTCGGTTTGGCTTCGAGCGCCTCACCGCCGCGAATATCGATCTTTTCCGATCCTGGAGGGGCCAACACGCCCGTTTCCTGCGCGCGTTTTTCCGCCCGCTTGAGTTTCCCAAACAGCGGGATGATCCCAAAAATCGTCAGGGGGACGATCAAAAGCGAGAACCAGCCGTAGAAATTGAAGGGGATGCTGCTGATGAAGACGCGGATGCCGCCGCCATACGTGTCCGTGAGCGAGTACTCGGAGATTGTCTGCGAATAGAGTCCGGCGATGAACACGGCCCAGGTGGAAACGGGAATGAGCGTCGTGTCCGGAGCGGCCGTGGAATCGACGATATAGGCGAGATATTCGCGGGAGACCTTGTGCTCATCGGTAAGCGGCGCCATCGAGGAACCGACAGTGAGCGCGTTCAGATAATCGTCCACGAAGATGATGAGGCCCAGAACCCAGGTCCATAGCAACGTCGAACGCTTCGTCTTGGCCCGCTTGGCGACCCAGCGGCCAAAGGCGTAGACGCCGCCCGCCTGTTCGATCAAAGCGACGAAACTGCCCATCAAGCCGCAGACGATGAACAGCCAGGCGGTATCCTCGTTGGCGACGTTTTTGATCAGCGAGTAGTTGATGGCATCGAAGAAGCCCAGCAGTTCGCCCTCCTCAAAACCGTAGACGGCCTCGGGAGCGACATAGAGCCCGGCGGCGACCGCCATCAGGAATCCGAGAACGATGCCGAGCACCAAGGATTCAAAGATCCTTCTGGTGATGAAGATGTAAACCAACAGAAACAAAGCCGGAATCACGGAGTACAAAGGAAAGCGGGGCAGGATGCTTGGCGTGAGCAGCACGATTGCGGCAAACACGGCGATCAAGATGGTGTAGTGAATGAAATTGCGGTTGCTCAGGAGCGGTTTGACCCGTTTCAGCAATGATCGATCGATCGCTCTGCCGTCCGCGACAACCTGCTTAAGCAGATCCCCCTCCGGTTGTCCTTCCAAAGGTTCTGTCTCAGTTTGATCCATGGTTTTTCCTCACATTATCATATATATTTTTTAAGCAGATTATAACATCTTTTTTCAAAAAGAAAAGTGTTTTTTTCAAACATTGATTCACTGGGAAAAACGCCGACAAAACCGGCGTCTCAGAGGACCTGGATTATAGGGGGCTGGCGGTCTTTTTTTGCCGTAATTCGGGCATCGGCTTTCATTTTGGACTCCATGCGGCTATAATATTGATGTCGCTTCACGATCGACGATTCTTCACCATCCGAGGAGGTCACATGAAATATCGTCCGCTTGGCAGAGACAACGTGCCCGTTTCAGTTTTGGGATACGGGTGCATGCGTCTTCCCCTCATCGAC
This sequence comes from uncultured Caryophanales bacterium, assembly GCA_937958685.1. GTDB lineage: Bacteria > Bacillota_I > Bacilli_A > Izemoplasmatales > Hujiaoplasmataceae > JAAYZB01. The sequence continues at coordinate 2,548 of CALGNF010000134.1, read as the reverse complement.
AACGATTACTCCCGCATCGACGATGAAAAAGCCGAAATGCAACTCCGTTATGCCATCGATCACGGCATCAACTATGTCGACACCGCCTACGGCTACCACGGCGGCAACAGCGAGACTTTCCTGGCGAAAGCGCTCGGGGACGGTTACCGCGAAAAAGTGTTGCTCGCCACCAAGATGCCGTCCTGGCTCATCAAGGAAAAGGCCGATCTGGAACGGATCCTCGCTGAGCAGCTCGCCAAGCTGAACACCGACCATATCGACTTTTATCTGCTTCACGCTCTGAACAAGGGCTATTTCGACAACTATGTCCGGCTGGATGTCTTCGCCTTCCTGGAAACCGCCCGCCAAGCGGGCAAGATCCGCAACATCGGCTTTTCCTTCCACGATGACCATCAGGTCTTCGCCCAGATCATCAACGCCTATCAGTGGGACTTCTGCCAGATCCAGCTCAACTATTACGATGAGGAATACCAGGCGGGACTGAAAGGCATGAGGCTCGCTGCCGACCGCGGCATCGACGTCATCGTGATGGAGCCCTTGCGCGGCGGCAGTCTGGCCTTGAATCCCCCGGAAGCCGTCCGCGATCTTTGGAACGCCTATCCAAAGAAACACACCCCCGCCGGATGGGCCCTCAGATATCTATGGGACAAACCGGAAGTCAAGGTGGTCCTGAGCGGGATGAACGACCTCGACCACATCAAGGACAACATCGCGGAGGCGTCCGCAGCCGAGGCGGGAATGCTCAGCAACCAAGAACGCGAATTGATTACCAAGGTCAAACAGGAATACAAATCACGGATCAAGGTCGATTGCACCAACTGCAAATACTGCATGCCCTGTCCGCATGGGGTGAACATCCCCAGAAATTTCGCCTTTTACAACGACGCGCATATTTTTGGCGACTTTCCCGGCAGCATTTCCGCCTACCAGCGGTTCGTGGATGCCGAGGAGCGCGCCGGGATGTGTCAAGCTTGCGGGCACTGCGAACCGCTATGTCCGCAGCATATAAGCATCATCAAACAACTCACTGAAGTTGCCGCATTCTTCAACCCCAAACAGTAAAGCCGAACTGTTAGGCAATTTCCCTACAAACCGTACGCACAAATTGATACGACAAGGGTTCGGGGAGTTAGGCGGCACCTTTTTGCTGTTAGTCCGGAAAATCATTGAAATAGCGAACCTAGAGGTTCATTAAAATGGAGGATTGCACCATCCTCCTTTTTTATGTTTTTGTCATGCTTATCGGTCATTGATCAAGATGATTTTGCCTTGCACTTTGTTTGGTTCGAGAAACTCTGAAAACGCCTCAGATATTCTGCTTAAAGGGTAACGCTTGTGGATGAATGCCTCACTAATTTTTAGGTCGCCCTTTCCCAAATGATCCCTTGTCATTTCCCATTCTTGACCCGGAAATGGTTTTGAATATGACATCCAAGAGCCTGTCAGAGTGAACTCCTTGCGATTCATATTCTCAAATAGTTCCGGAGAAAAGGTTAATTCCGTCTTTGGAGTCCCGATATAGCATATCGTCGCCTTGTTGCCGGCAAGAAGAAAACTCAATCGCATTGTCTGCGTACTCCCTGCAGCTTCAATCACAAAATCGAAACCACGTTTATCTGTCAATTTTCCGGAAATCGCTGCTGGATCTTCGGAGATTGGATTAATCGTGTAATCAGCACCAAAAGCGGATGCCAAGCGCAACTTGTCAGAACTAATGTCAAATGCGGCAATCATCCCCGCACCTAGGATTTTCGCCCATTGAATCACAAAGATGCCGATGGTGCCGCATCCAAGCACGGCAAGTGAAGCACCTTTGCCAAAATGCGTATGGAGTAAAGCGTGCAACGCTACTGTTGAAGGCTCAAAAAAAACCGAATGGACGAAATCCGCATTATCTGCCAGACGAACAATGTTCCTCTCAGGCACAGCGATATATTCCGCAAAAGCTCCGTCGATGCGTGAGCCAATGAATGAGTAGTTGCTACATAAGGCATAGTCGCCTTTCAAACAAGCCTCGCATTGCATGCAGGGAAGCAACGGGGCAGCGACGACCTTATCATTCATTCTGACATTTTTGACATGGCTCCCAATCGCGGACACTTCGCCGGAAAATTCATGACCAAGGATCAATGGATACTTAGAAGCTTTGCCGGCGAAAACTCTGGGAATGTCGGAACCGCATATCCCAGAAGCCTTGACTTTTACCAAAACCATGTCAGAACCGATGTCTGGATTTACGACATCTTGATAGACAATAACTCCATTTTGGACCAAAACGCCCGCTTTCATCTCATCACAATCCCTTTAGACGTTGATATATTGCCAGATATTTTTGATAACCATCAGAATAGAATTCATGGGATTCCCTGTCAGGAAAATATGTTTTGGCATATTGCACAGTTCTTTTGACGGCATTAGAAAAGTCAGGATATAGACCGATGCCAACACCTGCCAGCAAAGCCGCTCCCAGCGGGGTAGCGATGTCCCGTTTGGTGGACTTCAAGATCGGAAGAGCACACGTCTGAACTCCAGTCACCGAATACGATCT
>CALGNF010000133.1 GCA_937958685.1 uncultured Caryophanales bacterium | reverse complement strand
ACACTCTGTCCCTACACGACGCTCTTCCGATCTAGGTCTTGACGGAAGCAGCCTTAAGTAAGGTATCTATGTGGGCGGGGATGCCTTGTGGGAGATTCTTTTTAAAACAAGGAGCGATTGATATGGCACTCATCTTCATGGATCTTGACGGCACCCTGCTTGACGGCGGGAAAATCGTTCCCGGCGTCAAGAAAGCGATCGCCGCGCTCAAAGCCAACGGCCACATCCCCGTGATCGCAACCGGCAGGATCCCCGTCTTCCTCTATGACTATCCCGAAACCTTGGGAATCGATTCCGTCGTGGCCGCGAACGGCAACTACATCATCTACCGGAACAGCGTGATCCGCGAGAACTATATCCCGGAAGCGATCACCAACAGACTTTTGGCATTGGCTGACGAATACAAGTTCGATATCGTCGTTGAGAAGAAAGACACCTATCTCGCCTACCGGAAGGATACCGAACGCGTCGATGACTTCGCGGATACCTATAGTATCACCCGACCCGCCACCGATCATGTCGTTGCAAGACGCGACGACGTCCTGGCTTTCGTCATCTTCGACGACAGGATCGTCAAACTCCTTGAAAAACAGATGCCCATGCTCGAATTCAGCCGTTCCAACCGGTTTGGTTATGACGTGAACATGAAAAACAGCTTAAAAGGCGACGGCATCGTCTTCCTGATCGAACACCTGGACTATCCCGAAGCCGAAATCTACGCGATCGGCGACGGTTACAACGACATCGGGATGCTCAAAGCCGTGAAAAACAGCATCGCGATGGGCAACGCCTTTCCCGAAGTCAAGGAAGCGGCCGTCCATGTCACCACCGACGTCGCCGAGGACGGCGTCGTCAACGCCCTCAAACACTTCCGGCTCATCTAAGCGAAAGAATGTGATTCTCCATGTATGACGCCATCGTTGTCGGCGGCGGCCACGCCGGCGTGGAAGCCGCACTGGCGCTTGCCAGACTAAAGCGCAAAACCCTGCTCATCACAGGGAATTTGCGCATGGTCGCCTGGATGCCCTGCAATCCCTCGATCGGCGGTCCGGCCAAGGCCACGCTTGTCAGGGAGATCGACGCCCTGGGCGGCGAGATGGGCAAGAATGCCGATCGGACCTGTTTGCAGATGAAGATGCTGAACAAGTCCAAAGGCCCGGCCGTACGGGCGCTTCGGGTCCAATCCGACAAACTGCTGTATCCGGAAATGATGTTGAAGGTTCTCAAAGAACAGGCCAACCTGGAATTGCTGGAAGGCTATGTCAGAACCCTCGTCATCGATGATGAGACCGTCAAGGGCGTCAAAATGGAGGACGGTAGCGAGATCATGGCCAAGGCCGTGGTCATCACCACCGGCACCTTCATGGAAGGCGCGGTCCTGATTGGCAACACCAAGACCCTCTCGGGGCCCGACAAGCAACGCCCCTCGCTGGGGTTGAGCGCCGACCTGCGCGCTCACGGAATCCGGACTTTCCGCTTGAAAACGGGCACTCCGCCCCGCATCAAACGAGATAGCATCGATTTTTCCCAAATGGAACTGTCTCCCGGAGACGGCTTCATCCACCATTTCAGCCATGAAATGGAACATTTGCGCATTCTGCCCGCGGAATGGCCTTGTTACCTGATCCATACCAACCAGAAAACCCACAAAGTCATCTTGGACAATCTCAAGAAATCCGCCCTGTACGGCGGCCTGGTGGAGGGCGTGGGCCCAAGATATTGCCCCTCGATCGAGGATAAGCTGGTGCGCTTCGCGGACAAGCCCAGGCACCAACTGTTCATCGAACCGGAAAGCGCCGCTCTCGACGAGGTCTATCTTCAGGGCTTCTCGACGTCGATGCCCCATGCGATCCAGGAAGAGATGGTCCATTCGCTTCCCGGATTGGAGACAGCTGTCATTGCGAAATACGCCTACGCGATCGAATATGATGCGATCGACGCCACGACCCTGAGGCCGAGCCTCGAGTCCAAACAGATTACAAACCTTTTCTTTGCCGGCCAAGTCAACGGCACCAGCGGCTACGAGGAAGCCGCCGCCCAAGGCCTGATGGCCGGCATCAACGTCCACTGTAAACTTGATGGGCTTGCGCCCTTCGTCTTGAGAAGGGATGAGGCCTACATCGGCGTGCTGATCGACGACCTCGTGACCAAAGGCACCAGGGAACCCTACCGGATGCTCACCTCCCGGGCGGAGTTTCGGCTGCTCCTCAGAGGCGACAACGCCGATCTGCGGCTCACCGACCATGGTTATCAACTCGGACTCATATCTTCGGGTCGCCATGAGAAGTTCGCCGCCAAGCGCGAATTGATCGACACCGAAACCGCCAGACTCAAGAACACCTTCACAACCGCTACGGAGCTTGTCAAACTGCAAAGACTCCACCAAATCACCGCCAACAGCTCCTGGCTGGAACTTTTGAAGCGATCCGATATCGATTCGGCGAGCCTCGTTGCCGAGTTTCCCGGGCAGTTTCCCTATGAGGCGGCGATCTACGAGCAGATCGAGATCGAAGCCAAATACGCTGGATACATCAAAAAAGCGCTCCGCGACACCGAGCGCTTCCAAAAGGAAGAAGCAATCGCGATCCCCCCCGATATCGACTATGCCAAAGTCGCCAATCTCGCGATCGAGGCCAGGGCCAAACTGACGGCGATCAGACCGGAGACACTGGGCCAGGCCTCAAGGATCAGCGGCGTGAATCCCGCCGATCTCCAGATGCTGCTCTTCCATCTCAAAGCCAAGACAAAAGCTTGAGATCGAAGGCTCCCATGGAAAATCATCAAACCGGTTTTCCCATTTTTGGCGATTCATGGTAAAATGATTTATAGGTGATTAGATGGAAGATGCTTTTTCTCCTCGACTGATGGAGTTTGGCTTGAGGGCGACCCCCTCGTCACTCGCAAAGCTTGAGCAGTATTATGAATATCTGATCAAGGAAAACCAGGTCATGAACCTGACGGCGATCACCGATCGCGAGGCGGTCTATGCCCGGCATTTCCTCGATTCGCTGGCGATCCTCAAAACCGGACCGCTGGCGGGCGCGACGCTGCTCGATGTCGGCGCCGGCGCCGGCTTCCCCTCATTGCCCTTGAAGATCTTCGTTCCCGAACTCAAGGTCACGATCATCGAGGCGACCAAGAAGAAGATCGAGTTTCTGAAACGCCTGCTTGGCATCCTGGACATCGCCGATGTGGAACTTTTGGCGCTGCGCGCCGAGGCCTACGCCGGGCGCGAGCGTTTCGACATCGTCACTGCCCGGGCCGTCGCCGCGCTCAACGAACTGGCGGAGTTGTGTCTGCCCTTTACAAAAGTGGGCGGCCGTTTCATCGCCATGAAGGCGACCGGCTATGAAGCCGAACTGGAAACGGCCATGACGGCGATCAGCAAGCTCGGCGGCCGATTTGAAAGCGTCATTCCCTACCAGATCGCTCCCGATCGGACCCATGTCCTGATCGTGATCCGCAAGCAGAAACCAACTCCCACAATCTACCCCCGCGCCTTTGGCAAGATCAAGAAAAACCCGCTCTAGGAGGAACGCTGTTTGAACAAGAACAAGACTTACATGTTCAAGGAGATCGAAGACTACCGCGAAGAGCTCGAAACCAAGCATCTTCGGACGAAGAATCATTTCGTCCTCGGACTGTTGGCGGGCATGATGGTGATCACGATCATCTACATGTTTGTGACCGCCTTCGATCTTGGCGACACGATCGCGCTCATGATCGGCTTTTTGATCGTAATCCTCATCAACATCGCCCAGCTCGCCTACGGCAAGGAAAACTATAAATTCCTCCAGCTGAACAAATACATCACCACCGTTTACGTCTATGTGCTATCGATCGTCATCATCTTCCTGTTCGAATCGCCCGTGGCGATCACGGTCTTGTTCCTGGCCTATGCGATCAGCGCCTTCTACCAGGATCTGAAGGTCATGACGATCTCGAATGTGCTGCTCCTTTTCAGCGCGCTGATGATTTTGCTCAACTTTCCCGAATACCTAACCTTCCCCTCCGCCAACACGGAAAACTCTTTCGGCGTCGCCTTCTTCTTTGTTGCCTTCATCACGATCCTGACCGTCTCGACGTTCATCATCATCAAGCAGAAACGCTTCTTCTACAACCAGATCGCGCTTTCGAAGGAAACGGAATTCCGCAACATCGATCTATTGATCGACATCCAGAAACAAGCCACGAGCACCGACATCGACCTCAAGAAGTATTACCAGAACGTCCGCGCCTTCTGCGAGGAATTCAGCGGCAAGATCGGCGCCGAGAACGCTTTTTCCGAAAAACTTGACGTCTTGTTCGCCTTGGAGAAGAATACTGCAAGAAACAAGCTTCTCGCGAAATATCCCAAATACAGCGCCGCCGATCTCTACCGGCTCGAGGACCTGCTTGTGGGCGGGAAACACCGGCTCCGCAAACTCGCGATCAAGATGAGCCACACCTACAACATCGACATCAAGCGCCGGGAGATGTTCTCCGAGACCCACTTCAAGAGTTTCAACCACCAATACGACAATTTCGAGATCAAACTTCTCGCCTTTGTCGTCTTCTATGCCGCGCTCAAGCGCGGGATCGACGGCATCGTCAGCCTGGACGGCCAGGCGATCAGGAACATCTTGACGAGCACGGACTATTTCTATTACATCGATCCGCGCGTCATGCGGATCTATGACCGCAACAGCGAGGTCTTCGAAACGATCGCCGCCGACATCCTCGGGAAGGGGGAGGCTGCATGAACACCTTCTTCCGCCGCGTCCGGGACGCGGAATTTTTGCCGATGAGCGAGGTCAGGAAGATCAAGACGATCCTCGTGATGGCGTTTCTGTCGGTCATCACGGCGGTGACGATTCCCTTCTCGATCTTCTTCAACTATTCCACCGGCGTCAAGATCATCATCATGGCTTTGTTCGTGATCGCCTACGCGCTGATGATCGTCATGATCAGGCTGAACCGCCTGATGGCGGCCACCCAGATCAGCGTCCTTTATTCCCTGGGCCTCACGCTCTTCTATACCCAGGGGACCAGCAGTTTTTATGCCTATCTGTTCTTCTACATCACCTTGACCGTGATCATCTTCTACCAGGAACTCTACACCTACATCTCCTTCGGCACGATCGCAACGGCATTGGGCGTCGCCTACATCATCATCAACCAGGCGGAGCTGATCCAGCCGGATGCGCTCCCCGGCACGATGTACATCTTCATCCTGACGCTGGTGCTGTTCTATTTCATCTTTCTCGTCCAGATCATGTACAACGAGAAACTCTACACCGACATGAATTTCGACTGGGTGAAGATGAACCAGGTGATCGACAAGTACCAGGATGACATCTTCTTATACGTCGACGAGATCCGCAAGCAGGCGGGCAACGAACTCGTCCACGAGGACATCGCCTTCCAGCGCCTTGTCGCCGAACTCGCCGTCTTCGTCGCCGAGCAGACCAAGGAATCGGGAAAAGACATCATCAACCTCTTCGATCTCTATCTGTATATCCACGAGCGCGGTCTCGCCAAGATCCTCGCGAACGAGGAGATCAGCGTCGCGATGAAGAAGACCGCCGACCATCTGCACAAATACGTCCTCAACCAGAGATCCGACATGATCTCGATGCTCTACAACTTCATGTCGCGGTTCCGGCCGACGGAACCCTACCGCTCCGACCGCTACGAATACAGACTGCACCAGATCGCAACCCGGCCGGATGAGGTGATCATCGCGCTCGCGCTCCTCTACCAATACCTGGCGAACGAAGTCTCCGGCGCCGACGAATGGGACCAGATGAAACGGATCCTTTCCCCCGATGACATCGAGAAGCTCTTCACCGGGAACGAGGCCGAGGACTTCCTCACTCCGCGGGAGGTCGCCATCTTCAAGGAGAACCGCGAATTGTTCGTCAAGCATCTTTGCCGCAAAGACTAACGGAAGGACTGGTTGGACCATGAGCACAGTCATATCGATCGCCAATCAAAAGGGCGGCGTCGGGAAAACGACGACCGCCATCAATCTCGCCAGTTCCCTGGCCAGCCTCGGCAAGAAGATCCTGCTCATCGACCTGGACTACCAGGCCAACGCGACGACCTGCATGGGCATCAACCGCGGCAGCTTCGGCAAGTCGGTCTTCGACTGTTTGAAGCTGGAGGCCAAGATCACGGAAGTGACGATGCACACCGACAATCCCCTGATCGACGTCCTGCCGGCGAAGACGACCGTCGAAGGCATCGAGGAAAAGATGATTTTGAACACCAACCGCGACTTCATCCTCCACACCCAGCTCAAAGGTTTCAAGGACAATTACGACTATGTCCTGATCGACTGTCCGCCGTCTCTCGGCTACATCACGATCAACGCGATGATGGCCTCGGACGGCGTCATCGTGCCCGTCCAGTGCGAGTTTCTGGCGATGGACGGCCTCACCCAGTTGCTCAACACGATCAGGCTCGTGCAAACCAAGAAGAAGGTCAACCAGGAAACCCTGACGATTTTCGGGGTCCTGCTCACGATGCTCGACACCAGGACGACCTCGGGGTTTCAAGTCGTCAACGAGGTCAAGACCTATTTCAAGGAGAAAGTCTTCCAGACGATCATCCCGCGAAACGTCAGTTGCTCGAACGCGACGTTCTACGGAGTGCCCGTGACCGAATACTCCCCCAAGAGCAAATCGTCCCTGAGTTACAAGCAACTCGCAAAAGAGGTGGTCCAACGCAATGAATAAGCCGACTTTGACCAGGCGGAGCCTTGCGGACCTGATCAAGGAGAACGAGATCGTCGATCTGGAAAAAGAAGAGGTCGTCGAGATCGAACTCACCAAGATCGTGCCCAATCCCTTCCAACCGCGGAAGCATTTCGACGAGACCGCCCTGAACGAGCTCGCCGAGTCGATCCGCATCAACGGGGTGTTGCAGCCGGTGATCGTGAAAAAAATCGCCGACGGCTACATGCTCGTGACCGGCGAACGCCGTTGCAAAGCCTCTGGGATCGCCGGCTTCCAAAGGGTGCCGGCGATTATCCGCGATTACAACAACCAGTATCTGGCGGAACTTGCGCTCCTGGAGAACATCCAGCGCGAGGATCTCTCGATCGTCGAGGAGGCGCAAGCCTACCAGAATGCGATCGAGTCGTTGAAACTCACGCATCTCGAACTTGCCCAGAAGATCGGCAAGAGCCGCTCCTACATCTCCAATACTTTGGGAATCCTGTCGCTGCCCGAAACGGTGTTCACAGACATCAACACCGGCAACATCTCCATGGGCCACGCCAGAGCCCTCTCGAAACTGAAAGACGTCAACCGGATCAAGGCGATCGCCAAGCTGATCGTCGAGAACAAGCTCAACGTCAGGGAGATCGAGGCCCTGGTCAAGAAGGAACAGAAGAAAAAGGAAATCAGGCGTCAGAGCGTTACCGATGAGTTCCAAAGGCAGATCCATGACGTGAGGGACAAACTCATCAACATCGTGCCGCTTGCGAAGAAACCCCAGGCGCACGAGAACAAGCTCACGATCACTTTCCAGGATGAAGCCGAACTGGAACAGTTCGCCGCGCTCCTCAAGGACAAAGCCTGACATGCAACAGGATATCCGCCTGGGCGACATCCTCGTCCTCAAGAAAGGGCATCCCTGCGGCGAGAACAAATGGGAGATCGTCCGCTTCGGCGCCGACTGCAAGATCAAATGCCTGGGGTGCGGCCGCATCGTATTGATTGACAGGCCGACCCTCAAGAAACGCATCAAGAAAGTAGTGGGAAGACAAAATGAAGGAACTGCTGAAGAAGATCATTGAATACCGCGACGAACGCGGCTGGAAGGAACATGACACGCCGCAGGCGCTCGCCAAGTCGATCATCATCGAGGCCGCTGAGCTGCTCGAGAACTACCAATGGGAAGGCCAGGAGCCGAATCTGGAGAACGTCAGGGAAGAACTTGCGGACGTTCTGCTTTATGCGCTTGCGATGGCCGCCGATCTCGGTTTCGACCCCGAGGCGATCATCCTCGAGAAGATGGAAAAGAACAACGTCAAATACCCGAAAGTCAAATAACGAAGGGCTATCTTTGGGTAAATAACAATTGACAAACAAATAAGTAAATAGTAAAATATAACTCGCACTGCAAATGTGTGAATTTGGGCCTATAGCTCAGGTGGTTAGAGCGCACGCCTGATAAGCGTGAGGTCGATGG
>CALGNF010000132.1 GCA_937958685.1 uncultured Caryophanales bacterium | reverse complement strand
GATCGTATTCGGTGACTGGAGTTCAGACGTGTGCTCTTCCGATCTCACTTTCCCGAGTTGAAGCGACTGCGCGAGCTTGGGCTGATCAGGGCTTATGGTGTCAGCATCGATACCTATCAGGAATTGAAGACCACGATCGAGAAAACCGATTCGCAGGTCATCGAGATCCTTTTCAACGCCTTCTTTCAAGAGCCCGCCGCAATCTTCCCATTCCTCAAGGCACGGAAAATCGCGCTTCTCGCCAAGGTGCCGCTCGACTCCGGCTGGCTGACCGGAAAATACGGACAAACATCGGTCTTTTCCGGTATTCGGGCCCGATGGGACGAAAAAACGATTCGGCGCCGGGCAATCTTGGTCGAAAAACTCAAGCAAATAACCGGAGAGACCGATTTGACAGCCACAGCCCTGGCTTTTGTGCTCAGTTATGATGCCGTGACCGCCGTTATTCCGGGTATCCGCAATCACGCCCAACTCGAAACCAACATCCAGGCGGAAACCCGGGTCATGACCCTTTCGATCAAGCAAAGGATCATCGATTTATACAACCAACAAATCAAGAACGATCCCTTGCCTTGGTAAGATGCGGACAGCAGCCAAACTAAACGAGTCGCCCGACTTTGTCGGGCGTCCTTTTTGGGATTTCTTGATTTGAAAGTGGGGCTTCCCGTTTTCAAGGGGAGGCTTGTATGGTAAAATGACAATTAGGTTATCACGGGAAAGGCGGTACAAGATGAAAAAAATCGCTTCATGGAGTCCTGCAAAAAAGGTGATCATGTCATTGGTCATGATCCTCGTGGGCATCATCGTCTCCGTCGGCATTCAGTTCGCCATCAACATGGGCGTTGAATCCCTTCCGCAACGGCCGACAGAGTCCATCGATGCCGGCGGCTCCGACCGGTTGATTTACTACTATGACCTTTGGCTGAAGGATGAAGAGCTTCCGGAAGGCATCGAGCTTTCGGAGACTTTCATCAACAGCGAGCTTGCGGGGACATATCAATACATTGACGGGCGCTACGACTGCGCCGATTTTCGGATGAACTCCCTCGTCAGACTCTATCTGGCTTATGGAGAACACCTTCCCCAATCGACCAAGGCCGCCATCAAGCGGGTGATGCTTGATTTCAAGTACTGGATGGATCAAGGTGGCCATGACTCGATGTGCTATTGGTCGGAAAACCACCAGATCTTGTTCGCGACCCAGGAGTATCTCGTCGGGCAGACATTCCCTGACGATGTTTTCTCTGTCGACGGGAAAACCGGTAGAGAGCATCAGGAAATGGCGGCCGTCAGGATCAACGCTTGGATGAGCCAGCGGTTCCGATACGGTTTCACCGAATGGTATTCCAACAACTATTACCCCGAAGATGTGGCGCCGATGGCGAACTTCATCCAGTTTGCCGAGGACGAAGTCATGGTCAACCGGATGAAGATGGTCATGGATCTGATCTGGTTCGATCTGGCCAGCCAAAGCTACAAATATCTGGGAAGTGATCCCGACGGCGGCCCGCGGACATATTATGTCTTTGTGTCCTCAAGCGGCCGGATGTACTCCGACAACCGTGTCTCCGATGATATCGGCAACCGCATGCGCAACTTCATCGATTTCATCGTCCAACCCGAACCCACACGCGCCTTTTCCTCCAGTTGGGCGACTTCGATGAACGGATTCTTCAACTGCTTCAGGCAGATGATCGAAGCTACGGATGGCGAAGGCAATCCCTATTATGAGGTGCCATCGGTCATCAAGGCGATCTTCGATGACCCCTCAGAGGCAAAAATCATCCGCTCAAGCCAGTCGCTCGACGTCGAGGAACTTGCGGTTGAGGGATTGTTGGGACAAGCTGATGCCCAGATCATGATGCAGTGGAACATGGAAGCTTTCACCAATCCGCCAGTAATCCAGAACACGATGCGCTATCTTGCCAGCAACGAGATGTTCACCAATGATTTCCTCAATGATTTCAAACTGGTCAATCTTTGGCCATTGCGGGCATTCGGCTTGCTCGGCGGGGTTTCCACGCTGTTGAACCCGGCAACAAACGGCGTCGCCATCGAGCGCGCCAACGTCTACACCTACAAAACCGATCATTATTCGATGCACACCGCGCAGGCGCATCAGCCCGGAGAATACGCCGACCAACAAGCCGTCAGCTCGTTGAATCTCACCAACTACCTTTCAATCTTCACGACCCAACCGGCGAAGATTCCGCGCCGTTCGGGCACGCCGACATATTGGACCGGCAATGGCCGGCAACCGTATAGTGTTCAAGACAGAAATGTCAGTCTGCAGATCTACTTGCCGCCGCTCAAACCGGGATTCATGGAACCGATGGTGGTCGCAGAGACGACCCATGCGTTCTTTCCCGTCGAGTTGTTTGACGAGGTCGATGAGAGTCACCTTGGACAAGGATACATCTTCGGGCGCGCGCAGGACGCGTTTGTGATGATCAAAGCCCGTCATGCGCTGCAATTCGTACCGTTTTCGGTGTCTTCCGCCGAAGCAAACAAAGACGACATGCTGGTTCGGGGCGGCGCCAAGAACATCCTTTCCGAACGGTATGATCTTGTGCAGACCGGAGCTGGTTATCATTATTTCGTGATCGAAGCCTCCAACGCGGATGCCGAGACATTTGCGGAATTCATCTTGCGAACGCTCGCAAACGAAATCAGCTTTGACGCCGAGACGGGCGCCTTGGAATATCATACCCTTTTGGATCAGGGTAGTGCAATTTCCATGCTGGCAGCAACCTACGCAAGCGGATTCACCATTGATGGAGTTGCGCAGGATCTGGACTATCACCGTTACGATAACCCCTACGTCACGGGCGGTTTCACCACCCGCAAGCCCGGCGTGATCACTTTCGCCTTCGCCGGCAAGACCCTCACGCTGGACTATCAGAACAATCTCCGCGAGATCGGTGACTGAGATGATCGTCGGGCTGCAGACATACACGATCCGCAAACTTGCACAAATGAATCTACCGCTGGCCCTGAAGGAGATCGGGAAGTTGGGGATCGTCCATCTGGAATTGGCGAGAGTGCCGTTTTCCGAAGCGACGATCACCGCCATCAAGGACGCTAAGATGAAAGTAGTGGCGATCCAAGACAAATACCAACACCTCGACAAGCATTTTGCCGAACGAATCCGCTTTCTCAAGGCACTAGACGTCGATACAGCCGTCGTTTCGGTGCTGCCGCTTGGGGCGATCCTGGGCGGCAAGCGGGCGGTAAAGCGGTTTGCGAAACGGCTTAACGAGCTGGCGAAACGATCCCGGAGCGAAGGCATCAGACTGGCTTTCCATCACCATGATTTCGAATTCAAGATGGCAGGTTGCAAGACCAAGCTCGCCCACTTGCTGGAAGAGCTCGATCCCGAAGTGGGGATCGTCATGGACACCTATTGGGCAAGCAAAAGCAAACAGGATCTGGCACAATTGACAGCGACTCTTGGCTCGCGCCTATGCGGCATCCACCTTCGCGACCACCAAGATATCGAAAAATCCGGGAAGAGACGCTCCCGCGACTGTGCTGTCGGTAGTGGCGACATTGACTTCACCCAATTTCTGCCGCTACTTCGGCAAAACCGCATTTACGGCGTGATCGAGCAAAACAGCGAATCTCCCCTCGGAGACATCAAGAAGAGCATCGTGACGCTCAAGAAAATCGGCCTATGGGCAGAGAAAGGAAAGGCATGATGGAAACAAAACCTTTGAAAACAAACGAGAAACTGATCTTCGCCTGGGGAGATGTCTTCGGCGGCGGCGCGCAAGCGTTGATCGGCGTATTGTACCTGATCTTTCTGACTGACGTCGTCGGGCTCGATCCGGCCTTGGGAGCTTTGGCGATTCTTCTCAGCAAAGTTTGGGATGCCATCAGCGATCCGATGATGGGGATCATCTCCGACAACACCCGCAGCAAATACGGCCGCCGGCGGCCATACATCTTCGCCGGCGGCCTGATGGTCGCCATCGTTTTCGCGTTGATGTGGCTGCCGATTGGAACCTGGGGAGCCCAGTGGTTGAAACTGCTCTATGCGATCGTCACTTTCATGCTCTACAGCACCGTGTCCACCGTCATTAGCGTTCCCTACAGTTCGCTGTCGGCCGAGATAACGACCGATGTAAAGGAGCGTAACTCCGTCAATGTCATCCGTCTGGTCGTCTCGACGGTCGCGACAGCCGTTTGCACGCTGGTTCCCTCGATGATCCTCGAAGCTTATAAAGGCGGTCAGATCAGCCTTGCCTTGTTCTACTTGCTGGTCGCTGTCGGCTTTGGCATCTTCTTCGCCCTTCCCTTGGTCCTGATCGGTCTTCACACCAGAGAGCGCGCCGACATTCCTGAGACAAAGTCGAAATTCGAACTCGTGACGTTTGTGAAACCCTTGCGAGTCAGAGCATTTCGCGGCCTGGTTTACATGTACCTCTGCCAATCGATCGCCATGGACATCTTGGCGACCGGCATCATGTATTATGCGCTTTATGTCGCCCGGGGAAGCTCCACGGTCTTTCTTGGCATCTTCATCGGCGTGCAATTGATCATGTTTCCGATCATCAACAAGCTCGTCAATATCGTTGATAAGAAAAAGATCTACTATTTCGGGCTTCCGCTCGCCCTCGTGGCGTTCACGGGTGTCGGCGTCTACCCTTCCGCCTGGCCGGTGATTGGCGCCTACGCGCTGACCGGACTCACGGCGATCGGCTTCGCGGGTGCGCAACTCATGAGTTGGATCATCTTTCCCGATGCCGTTGATGTTGGCGAGCTCAAGTTCGGCGAGCGTTCGACCGGCAGTTATTCCGGGATCATGACTTTCATCAGAAAGACCGCCTCCGCGATCGCAATCCAGATTTTCGGGATCATGCTCGCCGTGAGTGGCTATGTCAAGGCGACCGAAGCGGTGCCGCTCCCTGCGCAACCGGCCAGCGCCTTGCTGGGAATCAGGATCGCGATGGTGGGAAGTTTCGTCGTCCTGATGACTATCGCCTACTTCGCGGCCCGCAAATTCGTTCTCACCAACCAAAACAGCCAGACCGTCAGAAACTTCCTCACCCTGCGCAAGCAGAAGCCGCATGAGGAATGGAGCACAGAAGAACAACTAGCCTACAACGAACTTGCCGAGACGCTCTTCTAGGAGTTCAAGATGACAATGAAGGCCGATGTCGGCATGCAAGTCAAAATGAACAACAAGTGTTTTCCCGAAATCGTCGAACTGGAGAAGGGGAATGCGATCGATGAAAGCGGCATTCTGGCTTTGATCGCGTTTGTGAACGAAAGACACGACTGCGCCGATTTTCGCACACTGCCGCTCATCAAAACCTATATCAGCTATCGTGAACTGGTTTCAAAGCCAACCGCCACCAAGATCAAGGATTGCCTGCTCGCCTTCAAGTACTGGATGGATGAACCAGGGATTGACGGCATGTGCTATTGGTCGGAAAACCACCAATTGATCTTCCATACCGCCGAATATCTCGCCGGGAATCTGTTCCCTGAGGATACCTTCACGAACAACGGCATGAGCGGACGTGAGCACTGCGAGAAGGCCGCGCCCAAGATCCGCCGCTGGCTCGCGCAGAAGTTTCGCCATGGATTCATCGAATGGAACTCGAACACCTATTACGAGGAAGACATCGCGCCGTTGGCGCTGCTGGTGGATCACGCTCCCGATGCGGACATACGCGAGAACGCGAAGACGATCATCGATCTTTTGCTTCTCGATATGGCGATGCACTCCTTCGAAGGCTATTTTGTGGCAACCAGCGGCCGCTGCTATGAAACCCAGAAACAACATCCCGAAAGCGCGGATGTCAACGACATCCTCAAGCACGCCTTCGGCATCATCGATCACGATTATGACCACACCCGGTTGTCGACGCTATTTCTTCTTTGCCACGGTTACCAAGTCCCCGAAATCCTCCGCAAGATCGCGAAATCACCGGATACGATGCTCATCAAGGCCTCGCAAGGGCATGATCTGGCTGAGGCGGTCCATGCCATCCAACCGCGGGATTTTGACAATCTAGGCATGTACTTATGGCAGATGGAAGCATTCACCAACCCGGAATCGATCGAGATGACGATCGACATCTTCAACGCCTGGAAGCTTATGCAAAACAACTTCCTCAAGGATTTGCGGATGGTCAATATCCCTCTCTTGAGAAAACTCAGGCTGCTCCCGTTGCTTGTCAAACTCCTCAATCCGGCGACCTCCGGCGTGGCGATCGAACGCGCCAACATCTACACCTGGCGCACCAAGCATTACCTGCTTTCCTCGGTTCAACGTTATCATCCGGGCAAATTCGGGGACCAGCAACACATCTGGCAGGCGACGTTGCCCGGGAAACTGACCTTGTTCTCAACCCATCCCGGAAGTCCGATGTTTGATGACCAAGCGCGGAATTTCTCCCCCTCATACTGGGTTGGCAACGGCATCAACCCGGATGCGCGCCAATACGAGAACATCCTGCTGTTGGACTACGATCTGAACAAGCGCAAGGGATTTCTCGAACGGTTGCGGCAGGCATTCGTCCACTTTTACTTTCCCAAAGACCGCTACGACGAGGTGATCTTCCATGATCGGGCCATATATGCCCGCAAGCAGACTGCCTATGTGGCAATCATCGCCGATTCTCTCTACGAGGTGCGGGAGGAGGAACTGCTCTTCCCCGGACGTAGGATGGGATTCGCCGTGGTGATGGGCGAAAGCGACGAAAGCGACTTTCAAGCTTTTATCGCCGCCAATCCCTCATCAGCCCTCATCCGACGTGGGAAAATCTTGGAATACGCTTGTGATAAGGTGCTTTCACTCAGGTACAATCGCGACTTCATTGTCGATGGAAACCGCCATAATCCGGACTTTAACCGCTTTGACACACCTTTTGTGCACGCAGAAAGGGAGCCCAAGATGATTGTGCTTGATCATGCCGGCCTGACATACGAAATGACATTCGCCGCAGAAGCGGCATCAGCAAAGGGGAATGACGATGAACGATAAGGACTATTTCCAAACAGTGGTGGCATTAGCCGATCAGATCAAGGATACCTGGGATCCGAAGATGAAATGGATGTGGGGCGAGGCCCTGCTCGGCTTCGCGCTCGCGCGTTTGGACGAAAGCCAGGGCACGGACAGTTACACCGCCTTCCTGAGCGCTTATTGCGATCATTATGTCGAGAACCAACCGCCCGTCGATCAGAGCGACACCGCCGCGCCCGGACTGATCACCTATATGATGCAGCGGAAAACCGGCAATCAGGACTACGCCGCCTTGACGAACCGGGTGTTGGACTATATCAAAAACGAGCCCCGTCTGATCGAGGATTCCGTCAACCATCTGGGAAACAGCCTGATCGGCAAGTTCTATCCGAAATCGATCTGGGTCGACTCCTTGATGATGTTTTCCGTGTTCCCCGCGTTGTATGCACACCATGAACAGGATGCCGCGCTGCTCGACATTGCCGCGCGCCAACCGCGGGTGATGGCCAAGTACATGATGGACCCCAAGACAAACCTCTGGCATCACTCCTACTGGGTGCGCAGCCGGCGCCCCTACCCCAGGAAGTGGTTTTGGGGTCGCGGCAACGGGTGGGTCATCGCCTCTCTGCCGATGATTTTGGAAGCGATCGGCGATCATCCCGAAACACCGCTGATCAAGGAGGTCTTCCAAAAGACCTCGGCAGCGCTCCTTCCCCTGCAAAGACCCGATGGCTGTTTCGAGACCGTCTTGAATCGTCAAGGGAAGACCTACCGGGAATTGTCCGCCACCGCCCTGATTGCCGCCGGGTGGTTCCATGGTTATCGCATGGGGCTCTTGGAGGAGAAATACCGCGAGGCTGCGACAAAAGCCTTCACCGCTGTCGTCGATGCCCTGCGTTACGAGGGCGACAAGATCATCATGCCCGAGATCAGCGCCCCGACGATCCCCATGCCGCTTCTGCCATACCTTGGCTACAAAGTGACACCCAAAGGCAACAATTGGTCTTACGGACTGGCAGCATTGATCTTCGCGGCGATCCAGTATCAGGCCGTTCTCAAGCGAACTCGGGTTTGAACAGAGCACCAAAAAAAAAGAGCGATTCCTCGATGTGAGGCCGCTCTTTCTATTTAGACTCTAGATATAACCAGCTAAGTGATTATTTCACGAGCGCTCGGATGGCGGCCCTTTGGAAAACGAACAACAAGAGGATGGCAATACTTTCCATCACCAGTGAGAAAACGACGACCCACACCAAGGATAGTCCATATAGCAACCCGACGATCAGCGAACCAAGAAACCAGGCAAGACCAAAAACGGAATTGAAGACGCCATAAGCGGTGGCACGCTTCTCTTTGGCGACGATCGTCGCCACCACGGCTTTCAGGATCGATTCTTGCGCTCCCATGCCGACACCCCACAAGATCACGCCGATCAGCACCGGGATCACACCATCGAAAAGAAACAAGACCGGGGCGAACAACATGGCGATGCCAATTGCCAGTTGCAACGCCCGCACGCCGATCTTGTCAAAGGCATGGCCGAAGCTGAGGGCGGCGATCGCATCGATACCCATCGCCAGGGCATAAAGCAGCGGCACATAGATGGCATCGATGGTGGCCTGTTGGCCGATATGGTAGGCAAGGACCGGATAATCGATGAATCCAAATGCAAGGAAACTGATGGCGACCATGTACCAGACAAAAGCCCGGGTGCTTTGAAAGCCCTTGGGCAGTGTCTGGATCTCGAACTCGTCTGGGTGAGGATACCTGGCCTTGGCCACGAAGAGGATCACCAAGGTCAAGATCGCGAAGATCCCCAATAGCCCGAATGCGAGTTGATAGCCGTCGAGTTCTGTCCCCTTGTTCAGACTGAGCACGGCAAAGACGAACACCGGTCCGAGAAACGCCCCCAGCTGATCCATCGCCTCTTGAAGGGCGAACGCCTTTCCCGCTCCCAGATGAGGAGTGGTGAACGATGTCAGGGCACTTTTCGCCGGCGCCCTGATGCTCTTGCCGACGCGTTCGAGCAAGATCAAAATGATCGCAACTTGCCAAATGCTGGCATCGACGAACATCAGAAGCGGAATCACCAAAAGGTTCAAGGCATAGCCGATGATCATCATCAGCCAGTATTTTCGGGTTTTGTCGGCAATCAGACCGGTGACGATCCGCAAAGCCTGGCCAATGAACTCGCCCAGTCCGGAGGTGAGGGCAATCAGGAAAACCGAAGCGCCGATCAGGCCCAAGAACGGACCGTAGATGCTACGCGCCCCCTCATGCGTGAAATCGGACAGAAGGCTGATGAAACCGAGCAAAACCAGAAAAACCAACGCCTTGCGGGCCAGATCCCGCCGTGGAAGTTCGTGATTATGCATCGACAAATCTCCTTGATTGGTGTTGTCTATTACCATATCTCTTATATGTTATCATCACTGCGAATTGTTTTCAAGAGGAGCGGTGTTTCGTCAAGCAACATGCAAGCATGAATTGGAAACTCATGCATCCTTTGGCGGGACATTGGCACCATGATTTTGATTTTCTCAGGAAATCGGGCAAGTTGCTTGTTTATCCTTCTGCCTTTGGTATAATAATAACAAATTGGCAAAGCCAGCGAACGGAAAAGAGGCCCTATGCACAGTTACGATCCCCAACTCATAGCCAGACTCAATCAGCAAATCGCCGCTTTCTTTCCCCACCTGTTCCTGATCGATTCCGGGATGAAAATGACCTTTGAGGGTGTCTCTCGGTTGGTCATGCTGGACCGATACACCCAAAAAGACATCAACCACATCACCTTGGGAGCCGGCGATCTTGTGATCTGCGTCGTCAAGGACGATCCCAAATTTCCCACCCGCGGCATTGGCAATGTCACAAAGATCAAAGGTGACCGCATCCATATCCGCCTGGAAGAGGAATTTGCAGGCCTGGCCGTCGACGCCTTGCCAACTGGCGAGATCGTCAGAGCCAAGAACGCCGTCGACAAGCCGATGGAAATCTTCTATGAGCAGATCGCCCACCGGGTCGCCAACAACCTGGTGATGGGCGAGACCCTGGAGCGGACGCGCGAATTCTACCATGAGATCGCCTCGCTCAACTTGATTCCCGCGGGACGAGTGCTTTTCGGAGCTGGCAGCCAAAGCGCCGTGACCTATTTCAACTGCTTCGTGATGCCGTTCATCCAGGATTCCCGCATCGGCATCAGCGAGCACCGCAAACAGGTCATGGAGATCATGTCGCGCGGCGGGGGCGTCGGAACCAACGGTTCCACGCTGAGACCGAAAAACTCGCTCGCCAAGGGTGTCAGCGGCAAATCCAGCGGTGCCGTGAGCTGGCTTCAGGATCTCAGTCAATTGACCAATCTGGTGGAACAGGGCGGATCCCGCCGGGGCGCCCAGATGATCATGATGGCCGACTGGCATCCCGATATCATCGAATTCATCATCTCCAAGATGCAGAACCCGAAAATCCTGAATTTTCTCATCGACACCATCGCCGACGAGGACATCGTCAGAGAAGCCAAGGCTAAATTGAAATTCATCCCGCTCACAAACGAGGAAATCGAAATGGCGGAGAAACTCAAGGAACTGGAGGACAATAATCACGGCACGCTCAGACGGACGACTCTGCAGCGGGTCGAGCAGTTGCTGAGCCGCAAAGGCCGCTACGAAGTCCGCAATCCCGAATACTTCAATGGCGCCAACATTTCGGTGGCGATCACCAAGGAATTCATGGAAGCCGTGGAAAGCGATGACGAATACCAGCTTCGCTTTCCCGATATCGACAACTACTCGCCGGGAGAAAAAGCCGCCTACGACGAAAAGTGGCACAAGATCGGCGATGTGCGGGAATGGGAGCGGATGGGCTACACAGTCAAAACCTACAAGACAATCCGGGCCCGCGACCTGTGGAATCTGATCAACATCTGTGCGACCTATGCCGCCGAACCGGGCATCTTCTTCCTCGACAACGCCAACGAGATGACAAATGCCACCGGCTACAACCAGAAGGTGGTTTGCACGAATCCTTGCGGCGAGCAACCGCTTGCGCCTTACTCCGTTTGCAACCTCGCCGCGATCAATTTGGCCAACATGGTCGACTACGAGCACCAGGATGTCGCCTGGGAAAAACTCGAAAAAACAATTCAAGTCAGCGTCAGGATGCAGGACAATGTCATCGATAAAACATGGTATTTCCTGGAGGAGAACCGCCGTCAGGCACTAGGCGAGCGGCGTGTGGGCATGGGTATTATGGGATTGCACGACCTCATGATCCACTGCAACCACCGTTATGGCAGCCGCCAGGGCAATCTATTCATCGACAAACTGATGAAATTCATCGCCGTCAACGCCTATCAGGCATCGATCGACTTGGCCAGGGAAAAGGGCAGTTTCCCCTTCCTCGAGCAATATGGCTCCCGGCAGAAATTCATCGATTCCGGATACATGCGGCAAATGCCCAGACAAATCCGCGAAGGCGTTCTCAAATACGGGATCCGCAATTCGCATCTGCTCACGATCGCCCCGACAGGCTCGACAGGAACGATGGTCGGTGTTTCCACCGGGCTCGAACCTTATTTCGCCTTCAAATATTACCGCAGCGGCCGTTTGGGAAAATACATGGAAGTTAACGCGCCGATCATCGAGGACTATCTCGCCAGACATCCCGAATACCGCGGCCAGCCGCTTCCCGACGTGTTTGTCTCGGCGATGGATCTTAGCGCCGAGGAGCATGCGAAAGTCCAATGCATCATTCAAAGGTGGGTCGACTCCTCGATCTCCAAGACTGTCAATGCCCCCAAAGGCTACAGCGTGGAACAAGTGGAGGAACTCTATTTGTTTCTCTATAAGAATGGCGCCAAGGGCGGAACCGTCTATGTCGACGGCAGCCGCGACGCGCAGGTGCTCACCCTCAGGAAGGACGAGGCGCATCCGGTGCAATTGGATCTGGCGGACATGGGCGTCGCCCTCGACAAGCCAATGGTGGAAGATCAAGAGAGAACCATCCATCTGCGCACCAAGGCCGGGCGCAACATCGGCGCCGAGATCGGCGACATCTGTCCGATCTGCCTCGAGGGTACCGTCGAGGACATCGGCGGCTGCAACACCTGCTCCAACTGCAACGCCCAACTGAAATGCGGTCTATAACCACCATCAGGGATCATGAAAAGAACAGGATCGGCAGCCGACCTGTTCTTTTTTGTATGTGAGGCGTGATTGATTATGGCGTTGCTTCCAGTTCGATGACGATCTGCGAAGAGTCGGCAAGCACCGCTCTCCTGAGAATCGCACTTTGGGAGTGCACGGGAATCACAATTGTGGAGAGGATGATCCTGCCGATCCGGTAAGGCTCGCCGCCGATCGCCTCAGGTTTCCGAAACCGGAATTCCCTGAGTTTGCCGGCATAACCGACGTTCAAGGCGGCCTCGCCTGCAACAAACCATTCTGCCGGGATCTTTGGTTGCAGGAGGATGTCCCCCAGATGACCGCGGACGCCAAAGACCTGTTCGACCAGCAGCAGATAGAACCAGGAAGCCGAACCGGTCAAGAACGGATACATGCCCCGACCTGACGCATCGAGATATTCCGGGATGCCAGGCAGGATCCGCGAGCGCTCCAAATCCAACAGATAGGCATACAAACGCTCGATGATGGCGATGCCCTCACGATCGAGTCCGCACACCATCAAGCCGTAGACATACATGATCGCCATATGTGAAAACAGGGCTCCGTTTTCCTTGTGTCCGTAGGCGAAGCCGGTGAATCGTCCCAGTTTGTCGTCGACTCTCCCGAAATCGGTATTCAGACGGAGCGAACCGCTGGTGTGATCGGCCAAGTGGCAACCGACAGCATGATGGATCATCCGGGCCATTTTGGGATCGGCCGTCTGCGAAAGCAGCGCAAAGGTCTGGCCCGTCAGCGTCATCTCCACCGGGTGATCTGGATGTTCAAGCCGCTTGCCAAGAGCATCGTAGTAACCGTTGAAAAACGCTGTCTCACCGTCTTCGCTCACCAGCCATTCGTTGGTTTGAAGATGAGTAATGAAATGGTCGGCCTTGCGTCTCAAGTCGCGGATCAGATCCCCTATGCCGACATTGATTTTGGTTCCCATGAGGGTATGGGCAACTGATTCGAAGAAGCGGGCAAGCCTTTGGCGCAACCTGCGAGGTTGCGAATAGTCAGGGGCGGTCTCGTCCAGATCGAGCAGTTGCGTAAGTTCCGCAAACAACGGGATTTCGGTGATGCCTTGGGTTTGAAGAACTTCGAGATAGCGGACCAACAGCCGGAAATTGGCGGCATAAAGATGCGTGAAGGCAACGGTTTCTCCCTCCGGTGCGGCCATGTCGAAACCGTCGTTCCAGTCAGCATCCTCGATCCGGATGTTGCCGTGGTCGCCGATGTTGAAGAACGGGACGAGGTTCTGCACCAACAAATGCTCAAGAGCCGAACCAAGATAGACATTTCCGCCGCCTTCCAGTTGCTTTTCGCCTTGAGCGGGTTGATATTCGGCATCTTCCGCTTTGGCATAGGCAATCAGCCGGTCTTTGAAATAGGATGTTTCCGCGAAGAGAAAATCCAGATCGCCGGTCCAATCGATATATCTGGAGATCG
Source organism: uncultured Caryophanales bacterium (assembly GCA_937958685.1). GTDB lineage: Bacteria > Bacillota_I > Bacilli_A > Izemoplasmatales > Hujiaoplasmataceae > JAAYZB01. Next base: position 5,992 of record CALGNF010000132.1, on the reverse strand, counting down.
TTTGGATCGGCCAGGCGCCGTGATCGGACCAAATCCGCACGATCCGGTTGCGGTCGGCAAGAAAGTCGCCCGGACGCTCGCCGATGATCGTGGCGTTGGAGCCATCGACGCGCACACCCCCAAGATATGAGAGCAGATTGTCCCTGAGGGTGGCGGCATCCTCATAGATCGGCTCCAATGAATCCTGCCATAAGTCCCGCCAGCCCCTGCCGCCGCGGCCGTAATCATGGTGCGGCAGGAAGGAGTTGCCAAACAACCGCCGCAAAAGCGGCTGCATCCCGACATGGCGCAGCCAGCCCGAAAAAGCCCCGTCGCGGAGCGTGAAGGCCTTCGTCGGCGTCCTCCTTCGCCAAAAATCGAGGCATTCGGCCAGGGACCGGGTGAAAGCAGTTGTGTTCCCATATTGCCGCGCTGTGTCTTGCAACCGGATGCGATCATCATCAATGCCGATGATGACATGTATATGAAGCGAAGCCCCGGGCTGGAGAGCAACCGGAGCGAAAGCCAGACCGCCAACCAGTTCCAAACCGGAAGCAACATCACCGACCGCATACCTGGAAATCGCCAGCTTCAGAGCTTTGTCAGGATAGAACAGATCGCCGCCCTCGCCGACGAAATCATCGTATTCGGGATGATAGGCTGTGGGTTTTTCGTGCAGCGAGGAAAAAGCGAACACACCATAGCAATGCCTGTTCAGGCGATGCCCACGTTCGTCAAACGACATCGTCGGGATGTTGATGATGCCATTGTCGACAACGTGGCCACGATTGAGCAAAGACGTCACGTGCCGGTGGTCCCGAAGGTTGTCGGCGCTGCGGCCATAGATGGCGATGCCGGTAGTGGGTTGGACACTGAGGATGCGGTTGGAGGTGTTTGTGAAAACGAGCTGGTGCACCTCGGCAAAGACAGCATCAATCGGCACAAAACTGGTTGTTTCGACGGAAAATTCCGTTTGCCTCCTTAGCACTCTTTGATATTGAAGACCATATTCGACTCTTGTGAGATCAGGATTCCGTTTCTGCCACGGCGTCTGCCCGCTGACGTTCCATAATTCACCGTCAACCACAAAATAGACATTGCGGGCATTGAGCGGTTGCATCAGATCGATCCCCGATGCCGGTATCATCGCATAGTGATGCTGATCGACCTTGGCATCCCCGTGCAAGGTCGGGGTGATCGCCGATTTCATCCCGTGGAGGTTGAAAAGCGGAAAATACAATTGGCTGATGCCTTGATAATCGTCAATGCGATAGGTCCCGTCGGACCTGATGGATAGTCGCATGCTCATCCCTCGCTTGTTCGTCTCTTTGTCTTGATTATACCATCAGCAAAGCGAAACTGCGTCGTCGAATTGCATGAATACCAACAAAAAAACCGGCATCGGCCGGTTTGGTTGTGATTCAGGATTCCTCGTGCGGAAGCTTTGCTAAACTACGGAAGAGGATGATTGTGTTGAGGACGCCGGCAAGCACCGCCAGCACCGTCACAGCCATAACGTAGACAAATACCAACTCTTCATCTTGCGAAAAACCCACCAGGCGGGATAACAGCTTGTAGCCGAGCACCGGCAGATACAAGGCCAGAAAGGCATAAGCCAGGTGATAATGCCGCTTGATTGGCCGGCCCAGGCGGAGAAAGTGTTTTTTTGACACAATGAAGAGCGCGATCCCGCCATGCATCGCGAGCAGTGTCAGGACAAAGACCCAGCCGGAGACAAACTGCAACAGGGTGATCATCCCGAAGGTGTTCGCCTGAGCCAGCACGAACAGGGTCTTCGGAGTCTTATACCTGTCCATCATCCGCACGCAACGGCGTCCTGTTCTCCGCGGAATCGCTGTCTGCGGGAAAACCGTTGATTTTATGACAGGAGACGAAATGATTCGGTTCGACTTCCACCAACGGCGCTGCGACATGCTTGCAGCCGGCCATGGCGAACGGACAGCGTTGATAGAAACGGCAGCCCTTTGGGGGATCGATCGGACTCGGGATGTCGCCCTCGAGCAACACCCGTTCCCGTTGATTGTCGATATCGATATCGAGAACCGCGGTGAGCAGGGCATTCGTGTAGGGATGGAGCGGATTGGCGTAGATGGCCTTTGTCGCTCCCGATTCCATGACTTTTCCGAGATACATGACGATCATCTGGTCACAGAGGTTCTTGACCACCGCCAGATTGTGGGAGATGAACACATAAGTCATCTTCAGCTGTTCCTGGAGTTCCATGAGCAGATTGAGGATTTGGGCGTGAACGGAAACATCGAGGGCGGAGACAGGCTCGTCGCAGATTAAAAAATCGGGATTGAGGATGATCGCGCGGGCGATGCCGATCCGTTGCCGCTGGCCGCCGGAAAAATCCGAGGGATGCCGGTAAAGGTCCTTCTCCGAGAGACCGACCAGTTTGAGCAGTTCGATGACCCTTGCCTTCATTTCATCGGGCGTTGAACCTCCGCGGATGAACATCGGTTCGGAAATGATCTGATAGACGTTGAAGCGGGGATTGAGCGAGGAGAAGGGATCCTGGAAAATCATCTGCATGTCCCGGCGGAGTTCCTTGAACTCCTCGCGTGGCAGGCTGAACAAGTCCTTGCCCTTGAAGATGACTTTCCCGCCTGTTGGTTTGACCATGCCGACCATCGCGTTGGCGATTGTCGATTTGCCGCAGCCGGATTCGCCGACGATGCCAAAAGTCTCGCCGCTGGCGATGGTGAGGGAGACATCGGTGACCGCTTGGATCAGTTTGCGCTTTTGGAAAGGCAACGCGCCCTTGACCGGAAAGTCGACCGAAAGGTTTTCCAGAACCATGATCGGTTCGCGGGTTTTGTCATTTGCCATCTTTGGCTCCTCCTCCCAGGTTGAGTGGATGCCAGCAGCGATATTCGCGGCCGCCAACGTCCTTGGCCAGTGGTGGCATCGACTCTTTGCATTTGTCGGTGCAGTAGGAACAACGGGGATGGAAATAACAACCCGTAGGTTTGAACATCGGATGCGGGACCGCATCGGGGATTTGGATGAAGTGATGATGCTCGTCGCTGAGACGCGGCACCGATCCCAAGAGGCCCTCGGTATAGGGATGCCTCGGTTTGAGGAACAAATCGCGTTTTATGGCTTTTTCGACGATTTTCCCGGCATACATCACGTAGATGGTGTCGGCCATGTTGGCGACCACCGACAAATCATGGGTGATCAGCAAAAGCGACACATTGTGTTTCTTCTGCATGTCGGAAAGCACGTTCAAGACCTGGGCCTGGATGGTTACGTCGAGTGCCGTCGTCGGTTCGTCGGCGATGATCAGCTTCGGCATGCAGGCGAAGGCCATGGCGATCAGCACCCGTTGGCGCATGCCGCCGGAAAGTTGATGGGGGAAGCTGTTGGCCCGCGATTTGGCTTCGGGAACGCCGACCAGATCGAGTGCCTTGACTGTCAGTTTGCGGGCTTCCTTGCGGGAAAGATTGTTGTGGCGGATATAGATCTCATCGATTTGTCTACCGATCGTCATGACCGGATTGAGCGCCGTCATGGCGTCTTGGAAGATCATCGACAACTGCTGGCCTCTCAGCTCCTGCATCTTGCCGTCGGAGTAGTCTTTCAACTCCTCGTCGTCGAGTTTCAGTTCATCGACCCTGACGAGGGCCGGTGGCGAATTGAGCAGTTTCATGATTGCCAGCGAGGTCACGCTTTTGCCGCAGCCGGACTCGCCCACAAGGGCGACACATTCACCTTTGGCAATATCGAGATCGATACCCTCGACAGCACGGATGACGCCTTCTCCCGCTGGGAAGACGACCTTGAGGTTTCTCAGTTTCAGCATCAGGTCGCTCACGACTCCTCACCCGCCTTCAAGGTTAGCCCCAGTTTTGCGTTTTCGTCCATGGAGGCGAAAACTTCCTCCATGTAGGTGTTGTTCAGGTTCTTGAAGATCTTGTAGATGCTGCTGGATTGTTTCATCCGTGGATTCAGGATCTCTTCCATGACCAAGCCGATCCGCATGAACGAGAAGACAGCGAGGAAGATGCCGATTCCGGGGGCGATGATCCACCACCAGTGGCCAAACAGAAGCGCGCCACCGCCCTGGGCTTCCGCCAGCATCTTGCCCCAACTGATTGCCGTCGGATCGCCAAGGCCAAGGAAACTAAGGCCGGCTTCGGCAATCATGACACCGGCGCAGGTGAGCGCTGTGTTCATGATCAGCAAGTGGGAGACGCCCGGCAGGATATGCCGGAACATGATGTGGCCGCGGCTGGCTCCGGCCAGTTCGGCAGCCCGGACATAATTGGCATTTTTCAGAACCAGGACCAGCGAACGGATCACCCGAGCGAGCCCCGTCCAGCCAAACAGGACAAAGATGAAGATGATCATCAAGTAACTTTTCCCGAACAGGTTTGTCAGGACGATGGTTAGCGGAAGCGTCGGAATCACAAGCATGACATCGACGGTCCGCATGATCGCCGTATCGGCGGCCCCGCCGACATAACCGGCGATGACGCCCATGATCGCGCCGAGAAAGGCGATCGAGATGCCGGTCACGAGACCGACGATCAACGATACCCTGGTTCCATAAATCAGCATGGAAAAGATATCCTGGCCGGTCGTGATCGTGGTTCCAAGCAAATGGCTCCAAGACGGCGACAAGCCTTTCGCAGCCCTTTGCGTGACATCATACGGATCATAGGGAGCGATCAAGGGCGCGAAGATGGCGCATACCACCAGCAAGGTGACAACGATGAGACCGACCCGGCCCTTCGGGTGGCGCCAGAGTTTCATGATGAAACCTGCGATCGCGCGCAGGATCCCCAGAAGCCGGTTGCCGAGAAGTTTGAGGAAACGCATGGCTTTGGCCTTCATCGCCTCTCACCCACCGTAACCCGCGGATCGAGCAAGCTGTAGAACAGCTCGGTCACCAGATTGGCGACGATCGCGAATGCCGACATGAAGAGCATGATGCCCATCATCAGCGGATAGTCGTTCGTGTTGTTGGCTTCGAGAAACAAAGTGCCCATGCCGTTCCAGTTGAAGATCTGCTCGATGATGACCGCACCGCCGATAAGACCGGAAATCGACATGCCGAGTGAGGTGACGATCGGCAGCATCGCGTTTCTGAGCGTGTGTTTGAAGATGACCTGGTTGCGGGAAAGCCCTTTGGCCCTCGCAGTCAGGATGAAATCCTCATTGGTCACCGCGATCACCGCGTTGCGGGTTCCCTGGCCATAGCCGATGATCCCGCCGATCGACATCGAAACGATCGGCAAGGCTGCATTGTACATGACGACCCGGATCGCCTCCCAGCTCCAATCGAACTGGGCGACCATATTGGGATTGGTATAGGCGGGAAACCATTCCAATTCAAAACCGAAATAGAAAGACAGGATCAAAGCGATGAAGAATGCCGGTAGCGCCATCGAGATCGTCGACAGGTTGAGCAAGGTGGTATCTTGCCACCGTCCCCGCTTCCATGCGGCGATCGTCCCGATGATCAACCCGATGAACAGGCTGATCAAGAGGTTGGTAACGGACAGCACCAATGTCCATGGCAGACGCTCACCGATCAATTGGCTCACTTTCGGATTCCCGGAACGAAATGAGGTTCCGAGATCCCCTTGAAACAAGCCGCTTACATAATTCAGATACTGTTGGAAATTCGAGACATCAAATCCATACTGCTCGCGGGTGAACTGCTTGATGATCTCGTACTCGATCTCGGTCATGTTGCCTTGTGGCGGATAATAACGCTCAGCCGGGTCGACGACGCCGATCCGGGGAATGAAGAAATTGAGCGTCATGACGATCAAAAAAATGAAGAAGGCATAGATGATTCTCTTGATGAGATAGGATTTCTTCATACGATCCACCTACCCTTCGACCCGCTTGAGATTTTGGAGCGACGCGGTGTTGAAAATCGTTTGCCCAGGAACGACGATATAGCCTGTGTACCTGTCGGTCCGGGCGACGGAGATCGGAAGAGCACACGTCTGAACTCCAGTCACCGAATACGATC
>CALGNF010000131.1 GCA_937958685.1 uncultured Caryophanales bacterium | reverse complement strand
GAGATCGTATTCGGTGACTGGAGTTCAGACGTGTGCTCTTCCGATCTTCTTATGAGTGGCATCTTGATGCACAGCGGGGGATCAGCGAATAAGAAAGCGCCAATTACCGCGGTAATCAAGATACATTACTTCATACGAATTATAGAAATATCTCCGGAGCATGTCAAGGTCTGCCACAAAAAAAAACCAGATAATCACTATAATGAACGATTAACTGTCATGACAACCAAACGAAATTTATTTATGAGTGATTTTTATCTCAATGTCTGAAGATGGCAACGAGAGGAAAATGATCCGATAGCCAGACTCCCTGATGCAGACCACCAAGGATATGCGCATCCATTAGGCGACATGATGGGTCGTAATAGATGTGGTCGATCGGTAAACCGAAGCTGACCTTGCCGAAGTCGTGGAACGTGCATCCGGGATTGTCAAGATGAGAGAAAACCGATATCAAACCGGCATTTTCAATCAGCTGCAGCGTCTGCGAACCGGCGGTCTGATTGAAGTCACCCCCGACGATCATGGCGGCGCCATATTGACGGGCTATCGATGTGACATATGCCAACAACACTTCCAGCTGTCGGCGGCTGATGGCATCGGAAGCATAGTCCAGGTGGGTGTTACAATATAGGAAAGGCAGCGAAGACGCAGCCTGCAGAACCGCATAGGTGGCAATTCGGGGAAAATGGCTGCCGGCAATCGTTGACATCGTCGCTGGCGTTTCGGATAGCCAGATGGTTTCCGACCCAAGCAAGGCATACTTGTCCCTGCGATAAAGGATGGGACAGCCCTCACCCGCCGGCGAGCGAAAATCGCCAACTGAGGCATACCCTGGAAGCTCACCTTCCAAATGAGCCAGCATCGGCGGTAAGATCTCCTGAAAACCAAAGACATCTGCGGCTTCGGTGGACAAAAAATCGGTGACACTTGCTTTCCTGTGTTCCCAACTGTGAATACCATCTACGGGAGTGTCCACCCGCAGATTGAACGACATGATTTTCAACATGTTAAGGTCTCCTTGCTTTATGGATGACGGAATGGCCGGTGAGAACGGCAATTGCTCGCTACAATGTTAGCATAGCCACCGGCAAAAAGCAAATTGCTTCCGAACAAAGAATGGCGGTTTGCAAAGGAATTACGGGCCAATCATTTCTGACCATCACTTTTTTGGTGTCATCATTTGCGACCGCCGGGTGTTCGTGCTACAATAGGCATAGCAGGATATATGACTTCCAGATCCTCATCGGTCGCCAACGAGACATCGTTTGGTGGACAATGGATCTTGAATTACGTTATTCTCAGGAGGAAGCCATGATTTCATACGGACGTGCCATTTGTTATTCCGGATATCGGGCCAATCAGGGTCCGGGACTCAAGATTTACCCCAGTTATGAGCAGGTGCTTGAAGACTTGCGCTTGCTTGAGCCCCATTTCGACTATCTCCGGATGTACGATCACCATGAACATGCCCGCACCACCCTGAAAGTCATCAGGGATCACAACCTTCACCTCAAGGTGCTGCTCGGTGTCGAACCGAAAGGGGAAATCTCGAATCCCGATGAGCAAGGACGGGGATTTCACAGTTATGGTGATATTGTTAGAAACAAACAGGAAAACTTCAGTCAATTGGACGAAGTCGCCGCCTTGTGCAATCAGTATGAAGACATCGTCCTTGCCGTCTCGGTTGGCAACGAATCGACTGCTGGCTGGCAACGAAACTTGATGGATCCCCTGACAATCGCCGAACATGTGAAATATTTGAAGCAGAAAATCACGAAACCGGTGACGTTTTGCGAAGGCGCCGGCGAATGGGTCCGCAAAGGGACACCGATTGCGGCTGAGGTCGACTTCATCAGCATCCATTCCTATCCCCTTTGGTATCAAGTGCCTTTTGCCAACGCGGTGGCGGTGACCATCAAGGATTATCGGAAAGTGGTGGCCGCCTATCCGGGCAAGCAAGTGATCTTCACGGAATTCGGATGGACCACGACGGCCAACGACAGGATGATCGCCGGTGACGCCAATGAAGAGAATCAGAAACATTACTTGGAAACGATGTTGGCTTGGAGCGAAAGCGAACAAGTCACGATGTTTGTCTTTGAGGCTTTCGATGAGCCATGGAAAGGCTCGGGCGGCGATGACCACCCGGAAAAACATTGGGGACTCATCCGGGAAAACAGAACTCCAAAACTCTATTTTTCGGAAAGAAACAACCAAAATAAGGAGAAAGCAATATGAAACGCTACCGTCTCGAATGGTCGGACGAATTCGATTACGAAGGTTTGCCGGATCCCCAAAAGTGGTCATATGATGTCGGCGCCCGCAAATGGGGCAACAACGAGATCCAATATTACACCGAAGGTCTCAACGCCTCCGTCAAGAATTCGATTCTGACCATCGAAGGGCGGATCGAGGACTATCAAGACAGTCCCTATACATCATGCCGCTTGACAACATACCAGAAGCGCCACTTTCTCTATGGGCGTCTGGAAGTTGCCGCCAAACTGCCGCTAGCGATCGGCACCTGGCCGGCGATCTGGATGTTGGGCGTCAAGCATAAAGAGGGCGTCAGCTGGCCGCTGTGCGGTGAAATCGACCTTATGGAGCATGTCGCGCACACTCCCGACCAAATCCATGTCAGCCTTCACAGCGAACTTTACAACCTTTTTAAATACAACCAGATGACCCATGTCGAAGTCATTCCCGGAATCAGCGACAGATTCGCGGTCTATGCTGTTGAATGGGATCCGGAAGGCATCGCTTTCTTCGTTGATGGCAAGCCCTTCGGGAAATTTGCCAAACATGCGGACGAGCGGGACACTTCCCCCCGGGGGTGGCCATTTGACGAACCCTTCTACCTGATCCTCAATATGGCCATCGGCGGTTCGTGGGGCGGTCCCGTCAAGATTGAAGACTACCCCGCCAGATACGAGATCGATTACGTCCGCTACTATAGCATCAACGAAGAATGACCATCACAAAAGGGAGCATGTCCATGATCAGAGCAATAGTCAGCGCCAAAGACACCAGTTACCGTTTAAGCGAGACGACCGAAGCGATAAGCGCGGACGAAGCATCCGGATGGCGGATCACGCTTATGCCGGAGGAAACCTATCAAAGCATCCTCGGTTTTGGTGGTGCCTTCACCGAGTCGGCCTGCTATAATCTTCATCGGGTCAACGCAGAACTCCGAGAACGGGCGCTGCAACTCTATTTCGACCCACAGGAGGGTCTCGGCTACACGCTGGGCCGCGTCTCGATCCACGGTTGTGATTTTTCCCTATCCAGTTATACATATGTCACCGATGATGACAAAGAACTCAAAACCTTCAATATCGCTCGCGACCGCCAATACGTGATCCCCACGATCCTTGCGGCTTCGCGTCTGGCGCAAACGGACATCGCCATCCTGGCCTCGCCCTGGACGCCCCCGGCGTTCATGAAGGACAACAACTCACCGATCAGGGGTGGGCACCTGTTGCCGGAGTATGCAGATGCGTGGGCACGCTACTTTGTGCGATTCATCGAAGAATACGAGCGAGCGGGCATCAAAATCTGGGGTGTGACAATCCAGAATGAGCCAGCGGCCGTTCAAAGGTGGGATTCCTGCATCTACTCCGCCGAATGGGAACGCGACTTTCTGAAATATCATCTCGGTCCAACCTTCCAAAAGTTCGGCAAGGACCATGTCAACATCTTGGTCTGGGACCACAACCGCGATATTATCGTTGACAGGGTCTCTCCCATCTTTACCGACCCAGAAGCGGCGCGTTACGCCTGGGGCACAGCTTTTCACTGGTATGTCTCCGACGCTTTTGTGAATGTGGGGACCGTTCACAAACTCTTTCCCGACAAGGGCTTGCTGTTCACCGAGGGATGTGTCGAGGCCAGGCCGCACCTCCATGATTGGACGACCGGCGAAAGATACGCCACACAGATGATCGGCGATTTTTCCAACTGGTGCCAGGGCTATCTCGACTGGAATTTGTTTCTCGATACGTTGGGCGGTCCGAATCATGTAAACAATCTCTGTGACGCCCCCATCATCATCGATGTCTTCCCGGAGAAACTTATTCTACAGTCATCATATTATTACATCGGGCAATTCTCCCGCCATGTCAAACCGGGAGCGCAACGCATCGGTTCCCGTTGCGACGCCCCTACGCTGTCGCAGATAGCCTTTCAAAATCCCAACGGAGAGATCGTGGTTCTGGTCTTGAACAAGACCGAGAATCCGGAAAGCGTTGTCTTCTTCACACCGGAAAAACAAGCGTTTGTGTCGCTGCCGCGTTCGTTGACAACATTCATCATCACGTAAAAGAACATCCTTTCGCAAAATTTTTCGCAGACACATTCTCCATTCACGGCCACATTCATAAATCAATGGCGGTTTGTTCGCCGGCAGCGTCAGCTTTTGCCCAAACCTGGCCCTTTTAAGCCACTCTTGAAAATGGGTGGAAATTCAATGCATATCTTCATCTGCAACTGAAGATCGAGGGCTCGAGATTTTTAGGCAACCGATTTCCTAAATTCTATTGCATTGCCGTTTTATCGATGCTATAATGAGGTAAATATAGCGCTTGCTATATCATAGATCGGAAGAGCACACGTCTGAACTCCAGTCACCGAATACGATCT
>CALGNF010000130.1 GCA_937958685.1 uncultured Caryophanales bacterium | reverse complement strand
CGGCGACCACCGGAATCTACACTCTTTCCCTACACGACGCTCTTCCGATCTGGGCCGGACCGTGGATTTCAAGAACACGATCATCATCATGACGTCGAACCTTGGCAGCGAGTATCTGCAGAAAAACGATCCCGAGGCGCTCGCCAAGGTCAATCTTCTCGTCAAAAAGTCGTTCAAGCCGGAATTCATCAACCGGATCGACGAGATCGTCATCTTCAATTCCCTCAGCCGTGAAGTCCAGATCAAGATCGTTGCCAAGATGCTTTCCGAACTACAGGCCCGCCTGGCGAAGGAAAACATTAACATCACATTCACCGAAAACGTCCACCAGGCCGTCATCGACAATGCCTACGACCCGGAATATGGCGCAAGGCCTTTGAAACGCTATATCCAGCGCCATCTGGAGACGGCCATCGCCAGGGCGATCGTCACCGCAACCATCGACATCGCCAAGATCGCCAAAATCGATTACGCTGGTCACTTCGTGATTACAAACTAAAAGCAGAGCCGGAGGCAGCGCCTTCGGCTCTATTTGTGAATCAATCGAAATCGTAGTCGGCGGGATGGTATTCCCGACCGGCGAGTTCCCTGTCAAGCATGTACAGGTTCTTGTGAGCAAGATCGTATTTGACCAATAGGTCGGTCGCGTTCTTCTCCTCCTCGCCCTGTTCCTTGATGAACCAGTGGAGAAACTCAGTGGTGCGATAGTCGCGGGCCTCCGAGGCTTCCGCGTAGATCGCGTGGATCGAGGCGGTGACGAACTGCTCGTGCTTGAGGGCTTCCTCAAGCGGTTGCTTGAGATCGGCATAAGCCCGGGTCGGCTTCTCGATCGCCTCCAGTTCCACCGCAAAATCATTGTTCTGCAGATAAGTCATGAAGATGATCGCGTGATCGAGCTCTTCCTTGGCCTGGATACGGAACCAGTTGGCAAACCCGTCCAACCCGTTGTTGGTGTAGTAATTGGCCATGTCGAGATACAGGTATGCGGAGAACATCTCCTTGTTGATCTGTTCGTTCAGCAATTTGGTGACGCTGGTCGGTAGCACGTTTTTCTCCTCCTTTTCACTTTCGAGTGCATTATACCATATTGTATCCTGGTAATAAATATATCGTCGAAATTTTGATCATAGAGATGATGGAAACTGGTTCAATCATGTTCCTCAAGCGATTCCGCCCGAGCGTTTCGGGGGGTATCGACAATTTCGGTTGAATCCAACAACGTGGGCTGGCTCGTGGCAAACGGTCGCAAGAGCGCCGTCAGTGGCCGATACAAGAGCAGCACCGTGAAATAGTTGTTGACGGCCATCACGATCTCGAAAGGCAGATCTGACGCAAGATACGGCCAAAAAACGTTAAGTCCGTAAACGATCATGTTGAAAGGGATGAAGACCCAGCCGTAGAGAAAACCAAACAATAGCGCCGCCAGGAGGATCACGATCATTGAGCGGTCCCGGACCAAACGGCCGATCAATGCGAGCATCAGCCACGCAAGCAGCATGGGAGGCGTGTAAATCAGGCTGAAGGACCCCATGATGAGATTGTCGAGCAAGACATAGCCCAAAACTAAAAAAACCAGCAGATAGCCGGGCAGGATCGCGGCATAGACCATGATCAGCACAACAGTCAACTGAATGTTGGGCAGGAAAATCAGCAGTTGCTCCTGGGCGATGAGTACCGCCAGCAGCATCCCCGTCAGGATCAGGTGGCGCAGACTGACCTTGTGGGTGTCAGAACGTCTCAAGTTTGAACTGGTAGACATTGCCGTCGACGATCGGCGTGACGCCGATCCCGGTCATCGCATAGCTGCCGTTGATGTAGAAGGCAATATAGACGTTGCCCGTGAAGGCGGTGACGGTGTCGATCCCCATGATGTAGTAGCCGTAAGGTCCCTGGTACGAGCAGGAATCATCGGGATTGCCGTCGCTTCCCTGGCAATAGACGGTGTAGTTTTCCTTTAGCAGTCCGAGAAGCGTGTCGGTCTCATCGTATGCGACCTGCTTTTGCGAGACCAGTTCGCCATCCCCGTCATACAATTCAAAGGTGATTTGTCCGTTGGAAGATTGCATGGTGCTCGTAACTGTCTGACAGCCAAAAAAAACAGGCAAAATCAGAAGGAAGAGCATGATACCCAGTGCTGTTCGCCTCATTTTTTAATCCTCTTCGATTTCATTGTATTGGCCGCAGGTAGGTCTCCCGACTTCGACATAAGTCTTCACGGTTGCTGGCACAGTCCAAGAATCGCACTTGGTTCCCTGTTATGCACCTTCAGGCCAAACCCATTATATCACTCGCCGGTAAGATACGCAATTTCTAATTGGTTATTTTTCCGATGATGTCGACGATCTCGGCGATCTTGGCGGCGCCTTCCTCGCTCAAGGTGTTGTTGACGCAGGTTTCCAGATGGGCTTTGAGGATCATCTGGTTCGTGTTTTTGAGAATCGCGATCGTCGCGAGCAGCTGGTGGGAGATGTCGATGCAGTAACGGTCGTCGGCGACCATCCTGATGATCCCCTCCAACTGGCCTTTGGCCAGCGCCAGACGCTTGCTGACCGCCTTCCGGTTGGCCTGCATGTCACTCACCGAAAACGGGCTGATAACCCGCCTCGGTGAGGATGGCGGTGATCGTTTCCCGGGATATGGGTTCCTTGGCGGTGAGCACCGCCGTCTTGGCGGCGAGATTGACCTTGGCGCCGGTTGCGCCCGGCAAGGCCTTGAGCATGGTCTCGACGCGTTGCTGGCAATGTTTGCAGTTCATGTTCAAGACGGTGAATTTCTGTTTCATTTCAGATGGTCTCCTTTTCATAGGTGTGTTTGAGCCGCAGGGCGTTCAAGACGACGGAGATGCTGCTTAAGCTCATCGCGAGCGCGGCGATCATCGGGTTGAGCGTGAGTCCGAGGAACGGATACAGGATCCCGGCGGCGACGGGAATCGCGAGAATATTGTAGAAGAACGCCCAGAAGAGGTTGGTCTTGATCGTGGCCATCGTCTTCTCGCTCAAGAAGAGCGACCGCGCGACGTCGTTTAGATCGCTGTGCATCAGGACGATGTCGCAGGCGGAGATGGCGATGTCGGACCCGGCGCCGATCGCGATGCCGACATCGGCCTGTGTCAAGGCCACGGCATCGTTGATACCGTCACCGACCATCGCGACGACCTCTTTCTGCGTCTGCAACTTGGCAATGTAGGCACTTTTCTCTGCCGGCGTGACTTCGCTGATGACTTCGTCGATCCCCAGATCGGAAGAGCACACGTCTGAACTCCAGTCACCGAATACGATCT
>CALGNF010000129.1 GCA_937958685.1 uncultured Caryophanales bacterium | reverse complement strand
AAGGGACTGTGTAGTCCATGAAGATAATCAAATCTTCATTTCCTTACAGTCCCTTCTTTAATTGGATTTGGTGACATCCATGTAGATCTTGCCGTCCTTGATCTCGACGATCCGGTCGGCCTTCTCGGCGATGTGCCGGTCATGGGTGATGATGATGAACGTCGTGTTGAAACGTTGGTTGATCTCCCTGAGCAGGGTGTAGACCTGTTCGGTGGCATCGCTGTCAAGGTTGCCTGTCGGTTCGTCCGCGAGGATCAACTTGGGATTGTTCATCAAGCTTCTGGCGATGGCCACGCGCTGTTGCTGGCCACCGGACATGTTCACCGCCAGGTTTTGTTTGAACTTGGAGAGTCCGACAAGATCAAGAAGCTCCTCGGCCTGCTTGACGGCAGCGGGAGTGATGGGACGCTTGGAGATGCGGTAAGGCATCAGGACGTTCTCCAGCGCGGTGAACTCCGGCAACAGGTAATGGAACTGGAAGATGAAACCGATCGTCTCGTTGCGGAGTTTGGCGAGTTCGGTCTTGTTCATGCGCGAGGTTTCCCTGTCGGCGATCAACACCGAGCCGCCGGAAGGATAGTCCAGGGTCCCGAGAATGTTGAGCAGTGTCGATTTTCCCGAACCGGATTGGCCGATGATCGAGTTGAATGAACCCTCAGCGAAATCGAGATTGATGTCGAAGAGGACCTGGGTTGGAAATTTCGTCCTTTCGCCGTAGATTTTCGTGATGTGCTTCAGTTCGACGATATTAGGCATTGCGGATCACCTCGATCACGCTGAGACGCGAAGACTTGCGGGCGGGGATCAGAGAGGCAACCATTGAGGCAACGAGGGCAATCAAGGCGGACAGGGTGATGAAGCCGGCATCGATCGCCAGCGGCACCACGGGATTGCCGTCGGCGCCGAGAGCGAACGTCGTGAACGCGTAGGAGAGACCAAGACCCAACAAGACGCCCCCGATCGCGCCGAAGATCCCGAGGATCAGGCCTTCGAACAGGAAGACCAGGCTGGAATCGCCATCCTTGATGCCCATGGCTTTGAGGATGCCGATCTGTTTTGATTTCTGCATGACGGTGATTGCCAAAACCGAAGAGATGCCGAGCACCACGGAAATCATGACGAAGACCTGGATCATCACCGAGGAGATGCTCTGGCCTTGCAGGCCGCTCAGCAATTCCTGGTTGTTCGCGATCCAATTTTCCGCTTTCAGGGTGGCATCGTCCAGTTCGTCCATCACTGAGGCAGCGATCGTCTCGGCCGCAAACACATCACTTACCTGCATTTCGATTTGGGAGACGGCATCGCCGATCCCGAGGATTCCCTGGACCGTGGCGAGCGTGGTGATCGACCAGGTGCTGTTGATGAGAAGAACATTGAAGTCGAAGATGCCGACGATTTTGAGGGAGATATCCTCATATAGGGGAGACGTGAAGGTGATTGTCGAACCAACATCCAAACCGAGTGCTTGGGCAAGTTCGACGCCGAGCGCGATTTCATTCAGGGCGGATGGCAGCCTTGATCCCGTTTCCAGCTTGTCAGCGAAGCCATAGATCTGATTGGCGCCTGCGAAGTCAAAGCCACGAAGTAGCGTCGGCTCGCTTAGTGTGGCTACCGTCATCGCCCCGCTCACATTGACGGCGGGAGTTGCGACGGTGATTCCTGGGTCAGCTGCATTGATGACGGCGAGTTTTTCGGCATAGTCGACGATAAAGTCAGTTGTTTCCGCCGGTTTGATCGTGATCTGGGAGGCGGAGCCGATCGTCTTGTCCACCAAGCTCTTTTGCAGACCGTTGATCAGCGAGCCGATGAAAACCTGGACCGAGACGCCAATCGCGATTCCCAGGACGATGAAGAAAGTCTGGGCTTTGCCGGAAGCTAGGAACCTTCTGGCAATTTGAAAGGCGAGTTTCATCGTTTCGCCTCCTCTGACAGCGCAAAGATATCCGGCAGCGAGCGGATATGGATGTCATAGTGGATCTGATCGGTAGCCTTTTCCTGCAGGAACGCCTGGCCGCCGATGATGATCTTGACCCCGGGATAGTTTTCCTTGAGGGTTTCGGTGAGTTTTTTTGTACTGAACAGGTTATAGTAATTCGTCACGCTCAGCGCCAGATAATCGGGTTTGAGCGCCCTGATGGCGGAGATGATCTCTTCCTTGGGGGTATTGGCGCCGATGTATTGCGCCTGAAAGCCCGTCAGCAAGAAATAATGCGTCGCCATGATCGCACCGATCTCGTGATATTCCTCTTGCGGACAGACGACAAGCACGCTTTTGCCAAGTTGCGGCACACCCGCCTTGCGTTTGCTGATGTAGGAATACGTCGCCTCCAGGATCGTCCTGACGATCGAGGTGCGCGTGTGTTCCTTCCAGATGCAGATTTCCGCATCGGCCAACTTGCAGGCGAATTGCGTGAGGGAAGGCGTCAACAATTCCTCGTACAATTCCTCGATTGTGAGCCTTTCGGACTCCAGCAACCCGAAGACAAAAGTCATTGCCCCATCCTTGTCCTCGCGGTCAAGGATGTCCATGAATTCATCAAACAATTTTCGCTCCATCAATGATCACCACTTTCTGATAAAACATCTTCAATGATTATAACACAATGACAGTTCTCTTATAAAGGGATTGCTCAAATTCATCTGCCCGGGGTCAAATTGGCGAAGCGGTTTGGCAGATCGGGGCTGTTATGATATAATGTATGAGTCGAAAGTCATACATATGGGAGGGATTGGATGAATCCCCGCTTTCTGAGTCTGCCTGTCTGGGCAAACATCGCCATCACCATCGTCGTGGCGGCACTCTTGTTTCTGTTCTATTTCTTCCAGAAAAAACTGACAAAAACCAGCGAGGAAGAACAACCAAAATTCAAGCTGGTCTGCATCTACCTGCTTGACCTTATCTTGTTCATCGGTGGCGTGGTCGGTCTGCTTTTCCTGTGGGAATTCGATTTTTCGCTGATCACCACCGACTTGTGGGGCGATGTGGAAGCCTTCTTTGTCCAGCAATTGGGAGCGATCGTCGGTTCAATCGCCATCCTCTTTGTCGGCATGCTCATCAACAAGCTCAGCAAGCTCGCCTTTGACCGCGTCGGATTGAAACCGGGTCCGATGCAGAAACGGAAGCGGACGATCGCCAAGGTGACGAGAAGCATCATCAAATACCTTGTCGCGGTCGTCGCCATCCTCGTGATCCTCTCGCTCTGGGGCGTGAATGTCGTGCCGGCACTCGCCGGTTTGGGAATCATGGGACTCGTCATCGGTCTCGGTGCACAAAAATTCATCAACGACCTGATTGCCGGGATCTTCATCATTTTCGAGCAGCATTTCGATGTCGGTGACATCATCGAGGTCGCCGGTTTCAAGGGCGAAGTCACGTCAATCGGCCTCAAAACCACGAAAATCCGGAACTGGAAAGGCGAAGTCAAGATCCTCGCCAACGGGTCGATCACCAACATCTCCAATTTCTCCCGCAACCCTTCGGTCGCCGTCGTCGATTTCGGGATTGCCTATCACGAGGATGCGGACAAGACCATCGCGCTCCTCAATGCGGAACTGCCGAAGATCAGGCCGCAATTTCCCGACATCATCGAAGATCCGGTCTGTCTTGGCGTCATCGATCTGGCCGCCAGCAGCGTCAACCTGCGGGTGATCGCCAAAACCCTGACGGAAAAGCACTACGCAATCGAACGGAACCTGCGCCGGATCATCAAGAACATCCTGAACGAGCATGACATCGAGATCCCCTTTCCGCAAGTCGTCGTCCACCAGAGCGATACCAAGTAGACAAGCGCCTTCAGGGCGCTTTTGCTTTCTCGATTTCTCCCATTCGACAATTGAAATTGGGAGACCTGCGTGATATAATACGAAAAGATACAAGGATGGAGCGTGTCTTTATGAAGAAAATCTATTTTCGCGATCTGCCCGCCTACTATGGCCAAACGATCGAACTCCATGGTTTCGTGGACAAGATCCGCGATCTGCAATACGTTCAATTTGTCGTCCTCCGCGATTCCTCGGGCAAAGTCCAGGTGACGATCGAGAAAAACGAGCTGCTCAAGCCGATCAACGAGATCGTCCAGAAACTGACCAAGGAAAGCACGGTCAAGGTCACCGGGGTGCTGCACGAGCAACCCCACGTGAAACTCCGGGGCATGGAACTGATCCCCAGCGAATTCGTCGTCACCAGTCTCGCGGCCGAAGAACTGCCGATCGACATCCTTGACTATACCAACAAGTCCAACAAGGAACTCAGGCTCGACAACCGGTTCCTGGACTTGAGGCTGGAGAAGAACTACTTGATTTTTAAAGCCCAAACAGTCGCGGAAGCGGCGATGCGGGAATACTGGCTCGACCACAATTTCGTCGAGATCCACTCGCCGAAGATTCTGGGAACCGCCTCCGAATCCGGCGCCGAGGTGTTCAAGCTCGATTATTTCGGCAGAACCGTCTTCCTGGCGCAGTCGCCGCAGTTTTACAAACAAATGGCGATGGCCTCCGGTTTCAACAACGTCTTTGAGATCGCGCCGGCGTTTCGGGCAGAGAACTCGCATACCGCCTACCATGCGACCGAATTCACGAGCATCGACGTCGAAATGAGCTGGATCGACTCCCATCACGACGTGATGGATCTCGAGGAAGCTCTTTGCAAACATGTCGAGAAAAGACTCAAGGAAATCCTGGGCAAGGAACTAGAGGAGACCTTCAAGATCACATTCGACGAGAACCTGCCCGCCTTCCCCCGCATTCCCTTCTATGAGGCAAAACGGATCATTGCCGAAAAATACAAATACAACGGCGAGAAGGAGCATGATTTCGACCGGAAGGAGGAAGAACTCATCGGCCTTTACGCCAAAAAGGAATTCGGCTCCGATTATGTCTTCGTGATCGACTATCCCTTTGCGGCCCGCCCGTTCTACCATATGCTTGGGGAAAACGGATTGACCAAAAGCTTCGATCTCTTGTATCGGGGCATCGAGATCACGACCGGCGCCCAGCGCGAACACCGCATCGACGTGCTCATGAGACAGGCGGCGGAAAAGGGACTTGCGCTCGAAGCGATCGATTTCTATCTGAATTTCTTCCGTTACGGCGTACCGCCCCATGGCGGGTACGGTTACGGACTCACCCGCTTCCTGATGCGGTTGTTCGACCAGGAGAGCATCCGCGACGTCACCTTCCTCTACCGCGGACCCAACCGCGTCAATCCCTAAAGGCTTCCGCCGGGCATCACGCCCGGTTTTTTTATGGACGAACGCTATTTTTTGCGAATTATGATACAATAAGATAAAAGCGGGTGATACTTTGATCAGCGCCATCATGATCGGCGCCGGCGCCAGAGGCATTGGCGTCTACGGCGACTATGCGGCCCACCATCCCGACAAGCTCAGATTCGTTGCGGTTGCGGAACCCGACAGCCAAAGACGGATGTATTTTGCCATGGTCCACCAACTTGACCCGACACAGATGTATGAATCAGACGTGGACATTCTGAAACAACCCAAACTCGCGGACTGCTGTTTCATTTGCACTCAGGACAACAAGCACATCGAGCCGGCGCTCACAGCGATGGAGCTCGGCTACCACGTCTTTCTGGAGAAGCCGATGGCGGTGACGCCCAAGGATTGTCTGAGGCTGGAGGCGAAAGCCCGGGCGACGGGCGTCAAGGTGATGATCGGGCACGTGCTCCGTTACACGCCGTTCTTTGCGAAAATCAAGGAGTGGCTGGATGAGGGATATATCGGCGACCTGATGACGATCCAGCACAACGAGAATGTCTCCTATTGGCATCAAGCCCATAGTTATGTCCGCGGCAACTGGCGGAATGTCGCCTCATCGAGCCCGATGATCCTGGCCAAATCCTGTCACGATCTCGATCTGCTCTGCTGGTTTGCCGGAGCCAATCCGGAAAAGGTCGCTTCCTTTGGCAAACTCTCGCATTTTAAGACTGAGCATGCGCCCACAAAGGCGCCCGCCTTCTGCCTTGACGGTTGTCCCCATCAGGATGATTGCCTATATTATGCTCCCCGGGTCTATCTGCATGCCCCAATCTGGATGAAGTTGCCAGTGGCAAACGACATGTCGGACGCATCACTGCTGAACGCCCTGAAACAGGGCCCTTACGGCCGCTGCGTCTATCACTCGGATAACGATGTCGTTGACCATCAGGTGACGATCATCGAGTTTGCGGGCGGGATCACCGCCGCCTTCACGATGACCGCTTTTACCCGCGACAACACCCGCACGATCAAGCTGATGGGCACCAAGGGCGAGATCCGCGGCCATCTGGAAAAGAACGAACTCGAGTTGATCCGCTTCGGTGAGGCCGAAAGCACTACTGTCAACCTGGGAACGGCAACTTCCGAACACGGAGGTGGCGACAAAGGCATCATGGATGACTTTGTCGCGTATGTGGGGGAAGATGTCTTCAAGGAGAAGTTTGCGCTCCGCGACTCCGTCACAAGCCACCTGCTGGCTTTTGCGGCGGAGAAATCGCGCAACCTGATGACAACCATCGCCTATGAGGAGTATCTCCAAAGTTTGGCGGAGGCAGACTTGCATCCCTGCCGGCCGGATGAATACTGGGAGGCCGTGAGGCTTGCGAACACCGTCTTTTCAGAAAACATGCTCGAGCAGTATCCTCTGCTTTTGGGCCAGGCCAACCGCGAGCGGATGCTGGTTGCCAGCATCGGCGGCAAGGTGCGGGCGGTGGTCAACTACTATCCGGCGAAGATCCTGATCGGCGGGGCGGAGCTCACGTGCGCCTCGATCGGCGCCGTCGCCACCGAGAGCGCCTACCGGCATCAGGGCCTGGCCACGAAACTGCTGCGGTTTGCCGAATCGAGGATGCGCACCCAAAAGATCAATCTCGCGATCATCTCCGGTTACGACGGCATCTATGCCGCCTTCGGCGCCACCCGCGTCGGAAACGTCTTCGGCTATGAGTTTCATTCCGGTGACCCGGATGACAGTATCGAACTAAGGACCTACACGAAGGTGGATTTTTCCGAGCTTGTCAGGCTATCTGCCAATGAGAGGATCCGCTATCGGCGGACGCTTGAAGAGTTTGCCCAGCTTTTACGGGGACAACTGCAGCCGGTCAAGCTGATGCGCCATCATCTGGAAATAATCTGCCGACATGGTCTTCCAACCGCCTATGTCTTCTTCCGGGAATACCTGGAAAAGAGCGAGCTTCTCATCAGGGAAATCGCCGGAAACAGGGAAGATTTGCTCTTGGCGCTGCCACAGCTAGCCCAGAAATACGGCAAGGAAAAAGTGATCGTTCCCGTTGATCAACACGATGAATTCGTACGCTTGGCGAAAGCGATTCCGCATCAGACGACCGATCAACATGCGAGTTTCAAAGTTCTCGACTGGAACGGTTTTCTGGAGGAACTCGCATCCTATTTTTCCAGCGTCGGTGTCGATCCCCGATGGGTGCGGCATGAGGGAACCGGAGAACAGCAGAAACTGAGAATTGGCGAACGGGAAGTGGTGCTCGCAGATATCCACGAGCTCCACCGGCTGGTGTTCGGACCCAATGGGGAGATCGGAAGAGCACACGTCTGAACTACAGTCACCGAATACGATCTCGTAT
>CALGNF010000128.1 GCA_937958685.1 uncultured Caryophanales bacterium | reverse complement strand
TTTTTCAAGGAATCGCACAGGTTGATTTTTTCGGCTGCTTCGGAGCTGATAGACGAACAGAAGCCTGTCAGCGTCATTAGTGTGAAATCCAAACTGGAAGCATCGAACAACCTCGACAAGGCTGGTGGCATAGTCGGCCTGTCTGATATCATTGACGCGTCCTCATCCGTGGCAAACCATGTTTTTTACGCCGAGATCGTGGCCGAGAAATCCAGATTGCGCCGGATCATCACCGCCGCCGAGGTTGCACAGCGCAAGGCAATGATGCCCGACGCTGAATCGCGATCCATTCTGGATGAAATGGATCTGGCATTGCTCGGGATGCAAGCGGCCGAATCCTACGACCCTGTTAGCGCAGAGACGATTATCGGCGAGTGTGCAGACCACATGCAACGGGCTATTACCGTGGGCGAATCCGGAGTAAAAACCGGATACTCCAAAATAGATTGGATGCTGGGAGGTCTGCAAAAGTCAGACCTGATAATTTTGGCTGGCCGTCCGTCATCTGGGAAGACAACATTGGCCATGAACATTATGTCAAACGCTGCCAAGGTCGGATTCAGCCCGCTGATTTTTTCAATCGAAATGGCACGCCGACAGCTTGGCCTAAGAATGATCTCAGAGCGCGCCAGACTGGATGTCCGCAATCTTTCCCAGGGGCGCGTGACGGTAGAGGATTATACGATTGCAGAGCAGGCATTCCCGATGCTGGCAAAGTTGCCGATGTGGATTAGCGACAAGCCCGGTTTAACCATTCAGGAATTGCGTTCAATCACCCGAAAACATTACCGGAAACACCGCGTTGATGTCGTCATGGTTGACTATCTGCAACTCATGACCGGCGGCAGGCACCGATTTGAGAACCGCAACATTGAGCTGGCGACTATTACGCGAGGGCTGAAGGAACTGGCCAAGGAATTGGATGTTCCGATCTTGATGCTTTCTCAGATGTCGCGCGCCATCGACCACAGGCACGGAAAAAACAAGCGGCCGCAACTGTCTGATCTGCGAGATTCAGGCGCGATTGAGCAAGACGCCGATGTTGTGATGTTTGTTCACCGCCCTGACCGAGCCGGAGAGCGAACCGTGACCATTCATGGGGCGGAATATCCGTCAGATAACATGAGCGAGATTATTATCAACAAACACAGGAACGGGCCTACGGGCTCCGTCTGGATGCAGTTCGAGGGCGAGTTTAACAGATTTAATGAGATTGATTTTCGACAGGACGAAAGGAGCGTAAACGATGAACACTATTACTCAGAATAAAATCGAATTTTTCACACCCGGCGAGCCGATAACGCTGGACAAGGTTAGAGCCGCCGCAAAAAAGGCCATGCACGGCCGGTATAGGCTGCGAGGTGCGATATCACTGAAAATGGAGCTACTCACAAAAAGCCCGGCTGACTACGACGTCAGGCCGCTGCAGGCGTATATCATCGATGCGCTGCGTGGGGTTGTATTCCGTGAGAGCGCAAGGTTCAGATTGATTGACTCTGCGATTAAACACAGCAATGAGGCGGGGATCATCGTAGTCGTGAAGGAGTTAACATGAACAGCAACACGTTTTACTGTAAGTCACGCAGGTTGACTATCCCGATCGACAAGTGTGAACAGTTCCGGGTAGCAGTCGATAACGGGGTTTTCATTGATCCGTGTGCTGATTGCGTAAAAAAAGAAAAATGGCGTGATTACCAGGCCGATCCAGTTGTTATTGAACCTGCGAAACAGCTGGAACCGAAGCGGGGTCCGCAGCCGAAGCCCGAGGTGATTCCGAAAAAGTCTGAGCCTATCGTTGAAGCACAGAAACGGTGCGCCTGTGGATCTATCATTGGTTCTACAAACAAAAGCGGCATGTGCAAGGTGTGCCGCAACAGGGAGAAAAACTATTCAAAGGGTCGGACATGTAAGCAGTGCGGAGTCCGAATCACCGATTATTCCAAAAGCGGACTCTGCCTGAATTGTAGCGCAAGAACAGGTTGGGAGCAGTCGCCAGTGGGCCGATCGATGGCTGTACCGAAAACAGGGGGTAAAACGATGGAAACCATTAAAACACATGAATCAGAGTGCATACCGACCGAACCGGTTGAAACAGTCGTAATTCAACCGTATCCGTTGATGCCTCCGGAATCTCTCGGTGCAGCCAAGCTCGCAATCGAACGAGCGTTCCAGGAAGCGGAGCGATACCGGGAGATCCGGTCGCTCCTGCAGGACCTGGTCGACATGGAGGAGAACAGAAAAGCGACGATGACACGCATCCGGGAGCTGGTGGCATGAGCAAGATCAACTCACGGTCAAAGGGCAAGCGCGGCGAATTGGAGTTTTCAGAGTTCTGCAGAGAGAAACTCGGTATCGGAGCCAGACGCGGCCAGCAATACAACGGGATCGACGGAGAGGACGTTGTTGTGTCAGTCCCAAACCTCCACTTCGAGGTGAAGCGCGTTCAGGCTTTGAATGTGCCTCAAGCAGTGAAGCAGGCAGAACGAGACGCCGGTGTGAAGGTCCCCATTCTCGCACACCGAAGAGACCGGGAGCCCTGGCTCCTCACAATCCGAGCGGAGGATCTTCGAAGGTTCGTCGAGATCGTCGGCGATTATTACGAATCGGAGCGAGAGAGGATCGCGGCGCTTATCGGACAGGCGGTGGGGAGATGACAGGTCACCTTCCATTCGGAATCACGCAGAGGACAGCCGGGTACACGCTGCGCCACTATCAGGAAGAAGCCGTCAGCTCGTCAGTCGCATTCCTTCGGAGAACGAAGCCCGGGAACGGAATCTGCATCTGTCCAACAGGGTCGGGCAAGAGCCTGATTCTTGCCAACATCATCCACAGACTGGATGGACCGGCTCTGGTGTTTCAACCGAGCAAAGAGATTTTGGAGCAGAACGTCGCCAAGATGGAGTCGTATGGATACCGACCCGGGATCTATTCAGCATCGATCGGGCGACGCCAGGTGCGAGACATTACCTTCGCAACGATCGGCAGCGTTAAGAACGTCCCGGAGATGTTCCGGGAGTTCCCATACATCCTGATCGATGAATGCCATTTCGTGAATGCAAAAGGCGGGATGTATCGTGACTTCCTGAACAATTTGGAGAACGCCCGGGTCCTCGGACTGACCGCCACTCCGTATCGACTCGCCAGTAACAGCTTCGGATCCGAGCTGAGGTTCCTCACCCGGACTCGGCCGCGGATCTTCAAAGAGGTCGTGTATTACTGCCAGAACAGCACCCTTTTCGATGCAGGTTATCTCGCCCGGCTCGAATACCGCGAGATGCCGGGGTTTGATCGTGGGCGACTCCGGACGAATTCTACCGGTGCCGAGTTCGACGACGCATCTGTTCGGAAGTATTTCAGCGAGTCCGGATTCATCCAGAAAACCTGCGATATCGTTAAGCAGGTCCAGTTTACACGCCGAAATTGCCTCGTTTTCACAAGATTTATCGAGGAATCCGAGTATCTGGTGAGCCGGATACCGCAATCAGCAATCGTGACAGGGGAGACTCCAAAGCGGGAACGCGAGCGGATACTGTCTGCATTCAAAGCCGGTGAGATCAAGGTCGTGACGAACGTGGGTGTGCTGACAACCGGATTCGATTTCCCGGAGCTTGAAACCGTGATCCTCGCCAGACCGACAATGTCCCTCGGGCTTTACTACCAGATGATCGGCCGTGGGATCCGGCCGCACGAGAACAAGCGGTCATGCCTGGTTGTTGATCTCTGCGGGAATGTGAGGTCATTCGGACGCATCGAAGATCTGAAGATCAACGGTGGCGACGATGGAAAGTGGTTCATCTCGTCAAAAGGCAAGCAACTGACCAACGTGATCATGGGGCAACCGGCACCAACGCACTTCCGTCGATCCGGATGCATCGGCAGACCGGAATGGAGGAGATAGAAAATGTTGAGACAATTTATTGTGTGCGATGTTGAAACAACCGGATTCTCTCCGGTTAAAAACGAGATCATCCAGTTTTGTGGTGTCCGGTATAATGGACCAAATCCTGAAGAAGAATTATGCGTTTACATCAAGCAGCTTGAACCGCTTCCAGACAAGATCGTCGAAATTACCGGAATTACCGACGAATATTTGAATGCCAACGGCGTGGATCCGTTGGAGGCCTATCGTCAGATCATGGAGTTTTGCGCTGGCTGTTATATATTTGTCGGCCATAATATCACGCATTTCGACTGGCCATTCCTAACGGTATTCTGCAGAAAACATGGCAATGGCGGCGAAGTTCAAGCGCTGCAATTGATTGATACGATGCTGATTGGGAAAAGCCTTTGTGGCGGAAGGTGGCCGAAGTTGTCCATACTCTGTAATTTACTTCGAATAGACTTCGATGAACAGAAAGCGCACAACGCGACTTATGACGTTATCAAAACAGCCGAGTGTTTGTTTGAGCTTGTTCGGAAACAGATGGTGTGGGCATGACCATCGATGTCCAATATGACGGCGAAGCCTATCAGATCCGCGGGAACCGCGTGTTCCGATACCACCGGCAGCGGCGGCAGTATCTCCCGGTCGCGTCGCAGTCGCTTGTCCGAGAGGTGAAGCGCCGAGCGATCGATCAGCAGAACCCGGCACCAAATCCAGGGCCAACGAACAGGAGCCTTTTTGTATGACCAACGATCAGCAATGCCTTACATCGAATGACGTATGTCAACTGCTGCATATCAGCATCGGCACGCTATACAAGCGGATACTCCGAGATCCTGAGCATCCCGTCACCCGCGCAAAGGTGCCGGGACTACGGCAGCACAGGTTCAAACGCACGATCATCCTCGAATACATCGGAGCGAACCAGGAGCAGTAACCGGATCAATTCAGCCAAGTAAATTATTTTTGTGCGCCTCGTTGCTCAAATTTGCCGAAGATTGCTCAAATTTGCCGAAGATTGCCGCTCGAAACACTTGTAAATCAACTACATAGGGTAGCACCTGATTTGACGAGCCCCGTATATTGCGCGAAATTTATATTTGATGAGCGGCACTCATGCCGAAACTCCTGAAGGTTGTTTTGGCCCGGCTTGATGGCCTGATCAGGCCGGGCAACGGGTTAAGCGGTTGAAGAACAACGGACTGACGCCAAAGCAACAAAGATTCGTTGAAGAGTATCTACTTGACCTTAACGCTACGCAAGCGGCGATTCGGGCCGGGTATTCAAAACGATATGCAGATAGACAAGCCCATCAACTGCTAGAAAAAACTAGAGTTTCGACCGCTATTCAGTCTGCCGTCAAAGCACGGTCGGTTCGCACTCAGATCACCCAGGACAGAGTTTTAGAAGAGCTGGCAAGGATAGCATTCGGCGACACAACCGAGATTATCAAAATCGAAAATGGCAAGGTTGTGATGAAGGACACTGATCAACTTACGGAGGATCAGCGTCGGATCATTTCCGAGATATCAGAAACGATATCCGAGGGTGGTGGCCGGACGAAGAAAATCAAAACATACGACAAGCAGCGTGCATTAGAGTTGCTGGGTCGACATCTAAGTTTGTTTACAGACAAAGTGGAGCTCTCCGGCGCTGTAGCCAGCGCGGGTCTCGCTGAGCTCGTGCGATCCGCTGCTGACGATCAACAGACGGGCGGCAGCGATGAATAAGACGACAATCGCGAAAGCTGTTGGTCTCTGGCGTCGGTCTCCGTCGCGCTGGGTCACTGATTTCTTTCCAAAAGTGCATCTCTGGTCAAAGCAACGTGAGATCCTCGAAGCGCTCGAGGCGGGTTACCGCCGCATCGCGATCAAAGCCGCGCACGCCGTATCGAAATCGCACACCTGCGGGATGCTCGCCTGTTGGAATAACACGGTGTTCACGCCGTCGCTTACGTTTACCACCGCTCCGACGTGGCGGCAGGTTAACGCGGTGTTGTGGAAAGAGATCCGAACGCAGTTCGGGACGGCACGGTTCCGGCTATCTGCAAAGGGTCCGCTGCCAAAATCGCCGGAGTGGTATATCGCCAGCGATCAGCGTGCGTTCGGCGCAAGCTCTGACAAACCGGATAAGCTACAGGGACTCCACGAGGGCCTCGGCCGCGTGATGTGCCTAGCAGACGAAGCGTGTGGGATCGAGGGCGCAATGTGGCCCGCGATTTATTCTATCGTAACCGGTGCCGAAGATATCCTGATCGCCGTCGGGAACCCGGACTGGCGCAATCCTGATTTCATGAGGATGTTCGCCGATCCGAGTTTCTACCCGATCACGATCAGCGCGTATGATTCACCGAACTTCACCGGCGAAGCGGTGCCGGAGAGTCTGAAGCGCGCGCTGGTGTCTCGGTCGTGGGTTGACGATTTGATTGCGACATACGGCGAGGATTCCCCGATTGTCGCATCAAAAGTTCGAGCCGAGTTCCCGGAAGAAGACGCGCAGACCCTTATCCCACTTTCCTATATCGAGGCCGCGGAACAGCGCAAAGTCGATCTTCTACTCGATCACCGCCACGATGCCGGGTGTGACGTTGCCAGATATGGCACGGATCGAACGGTCATCTATCGCATCGACGGTAACAGCGCCGCGTGTGTTCATCAGTCCGGCAAGATCAGCACGATGGAAACCGCCGGGCTCTGCATGCAGCAGATCATGGCCGGGTATCGCGTGGCCGTGGATGACACCGGAGTCGGCGGCGGTGTAACAGACCGCGTGCGCGAACAGGGTAAATCTATCGGTGCTGTTAACTTCGGCCAGGCGGCGAAGGACGCGGAGCATTTCAAAAACGCTCGCTCCGAGATGTTCTGGGGTCTGCGTATATGGCTGCGCGATATCGGACACATTGAATCAGATGGCGATCTTCGACGCGAGCTGGTGAATCTGCGATACAAGGTTGATTCATCGGGCCGGATTCAGGTCGAGTCAAAAGACGATATTCGCAAACGCCTCGGAAAATCGCCTGACAAAGCCGACGCTCTCGCTTTAGCCGTCGCCGGGCATATCTACAACAGCACAATATCATCGCTCGCGGATGACGACTGGTCAACCGGGCGCAACTTGTCGGAGGGATTATTGTAATGGGGTGGATTAAGTCACTCGACAAGTGGATGCAAAACAGGGCGATCGAAAAAAAGGCCGAAGAGATCCGGTCGTCGCTATACGCTTTCGCTACCGAGTGGGGAATCGATAACCAAGACGACCTGATCAGTAAAAAGGGCGCTGCGATATACCGCGAGATGATTGAGAACGATCCGGAAGTCAAAGGCGCGCTGAAAGAGATCACCATGTCAGTCCTCGGCGTTCCGTGGTCTATCACCCCTGGCGATGCCGACGACGACAAGGCGGCTGAAATCGCAGAGTTCGTTGATCGCGTATTCCGGGATCTCGGGTCGGCAATCGTCGCGCAGAACGTCTACTCGTGGCTGTATGAGGCCGTGTCGCTCCCGATCATGCAGGGTAACCTTGTAGCTGAAATCAACTGGACGATGGCCGCTGACCGCGTTGTCATTGATAATATCAAGTCGAAGGTTCCGGATGACTATGACTACAGCTGCGACGATTCTGGAAACCTGAAATACGTCCGATTCAACCCGTCCGGAACATGGACCGATCTGACACCCGATAAGTTGTTCATTGTTCCATGGCTTCCGCTGTATG
>CALGNF010000127.1 GCA_937958685.1 uncultured Caryophanales bacterium | reverse complement strand
GATCGTATTCGGTGACTGGAGTTCAGACGTGTGCTCTTCCGATCTAGCGGCATCGAAGTCGAAGTCGCTTTCCAATATTCGAACGCCTATTCGGAAAACCTGATCTCCTTCGTCAACAATGTCCGCACCAAGGACGGCGGTACCCATGAGACCGGTTTCAAGTCAGCCCTCACGAAAGTGTTCAACGATTACGCCCGCAAGATCGGACTGCTCAAGGATAAGGATGAGGGGCTCGAAGGCGCTGACATCCGGGAAGGCCTCACGGTGATCATCTCTGTCCGCATTCCCGAGAATCTCTTGCAGTTTGAAGGTCAGACCAAGAACAAGCTCGGGTCACCGGAAGCCCGGCCAGCCGTGGAAAACGTCGTCTCCGACCAAATGAACACCTTTCTGACGGAAAATCCGCAGATCGCCACGGTGCTGATCGAAAAAGCGGTCAACGCCAGGAACGCCAGAGAAGCGGCGCGCAAGGCCAGAGAGGACGCCAGATTGGTCAAGAAGGTCGCCCGCCAGGAAACGATCCTATCGGGGAAACTCTCGCCGGCGACATCCAAAAACGCAAAGCTCAACGAGTTGTTTCTCGTGGAGGGCGATTCTGCCGGCGGATCGGCCAAACAAGGACGCAACCGCCTGTTTCAGGCCATACTTCCCCTAAGGGGCAAGGTCATCAACTCCGAAAAACAAAAGATGGAAGATGTTCTCAAAAACGAGGAGATCTCCACAATCATCTCCACGATCGGAGCCGGCTTGGGAAGCGACTTTCAGGTCAACAAATGCAACTACAACAAGGTCATCATCATGACGGATGCGGACACAGACGGCGCTCATATCCAAGTGCTGCTGATCACGTTTTTTTTCCGCTACATGCGTCCGCTCGTCGAGGCGGGAAAACTGTACATCGCCCTGCCGCCACTCTACAAGATCGCAAAGACCGGGGGAAAGAAGGACCAGATCGAGTACGCTTGGAACGAATCCGACCGGGATGCGATCACCAAGAAGTTCAAAACCTACCAGATCCAAAGATACAAGGGTTTGGGCGAGATGAATGCCGAGCAGCTCTGGGAAACGACAATGAATCCCGAGACCAGGACACTGATCCAAGTCCGGATCGAGGACATGGCCGATGCCGAACAGCGCATTTCGGTGCTCATGGGCGACAAGGTGGAGCCCCGGAAGGAATGGATCGACACCTTTGTCTCATTTGAAAGCGACGATGATTTTCGGATCAGGGGTGATGAATGATGAGCACCTCGGCCAAGAAAAAAATCGAAATCTACGTCAATGAGAAGATCGTCGGCGAAAATCTGGAAACGATCGTCGGCGACCGATTTGGCAAATATTCCAAATACATCATCCAGGACCGGGCTCTGCCCGATGTCCGAGACGGACTGAAACCGGTCCAGCGCCGGATTTTGTTCGCCATGCACCAACTGGGCATGAATTCCGACAAACCATACAAAAAATCCGCCCGGATCGTCGGCGAAGTCATTGGCAAATACCATCCCCATGGAGATCAGTCGGTCTATGACGCCATGGTGCGGATGAGTCAAACCTGGAAGATGGGCGCACTCCTGATCGATATGCACGGAAACAACGGCTCCATCGACAACGACCCGGCGGCGGCCATGCGTTACACCGAGGCCAGATCGGAAGAGCGTCGTGTAGGGAAAGAGTGTAGATCTCGGGGGTC
>CALGNF010000126.1 GCA_937958685.1 uncultured Caryophanales bacterium | reverse complement strand
ACGAGTTCGTATTCGGTGACTGGAGTTCAGACGTGTGCTCTTCCGATCTGAATGCGCTAAAATTAAGTATCATCAACGATCAAGCCATAAGCGCCGCTTTCTTCATTGCGGTTGGCATGGTCCCAAAAAAAGCGGCATGCCCTTTCCAACTCTTCCTTCCACAAATCCATCGTTGTCCTCCGAAACGTTTCGATACTTAATTTTAGCGCATTCCGATCGTTTCCGCAAGCCACTGGCGAAAATCATCGGGATTTCCGGTTTCCCGGCATGGAATCAAGCTTGAAGACGCTGACTTTCATGGGTGTTGGCTGCCGGTGCGAAAAATCGTGAAAATTACCCTTGAGAAACAAGCGCTTTCATTGTATAATGTAAATATGGAAACCAACTCAGGAGCAGTCAACCCACCGAGTTCACATCAGCAACCGCAGAATCAGGCAAAATTCCCCAAATTATGCTTTTTTTTACGGTCTTTTGGGCTCTAAAACCCCTCAGGACCGCAATAATAACGACAATAAAGCGAGGGTAATCAGATGTTTAAAAGCGAGTATTTGGACGAGTTGTTCAAACAGGTGTCCATCCGCAACGATGGGCAGCCAGAGTACCTCCAGGCGGTCGAGGAGTTTTTCGAAGCGATGGACTTCATCGTCCTCTCCGATCCCAAGATTCAGAAGTACGGCATCATGGAAAGGATCATCGAACCGGAACGTCTCATCAAATTCCGCGTGACCTGGGTCGACGATTTCGGCAAGGTGAACGTCAACCGCGGCTATCGGGTCCAATTCAACTCGGCGATCGGACCGTACAAGGGCGGGATCCGCTTCCATCCTTCGGTCAACGAATCGATCCTCAAGTTCCTGGCGTTTGAACAGACGTTCAAGAACTCCCTGACCGGCCTCCCGATGGGCGGCGGCAAAGGCGGCGCCGATTTCGATCCCAGGGGCCACTCCGACGGCGAGATCATGCGTTTCTGCCAAAACTACATGCTGGAACTCTTCCGCCATGTCGGACCGGACACGGACGTGCCCGCCGGCGATATCGGCGTCGGCTTCCGGGAAGTCGGCTTCATGTACGGCATGTACAAGAAAGTCCTGAACGAGTCGACCGGCGTCCTCACGGGCAAGGGTCTGACCTACGGCGGTTCGCTGGTCCGCAAGGAAGCGACCGGTTACGGCCTGCTCTATTTCGTCAGGGAAATGTTGAAAGTCTATCGCAACGACACCCTGACGGATAAACGCATCATCATCTCCGGCGCCGGCAAGGTCGGTTTCTACGCGGCGCTCAAGGCCAGGGAACTCGGCGCCAAGGTCGTCGCGCTCTCCGATGTCAACGGGTTCGTCCACGATCCCAACGGCATCGATTTGGACATCGTCAAGATGCTCACCCAGGAACAGCCGGAATTCTCGACCAAATATCTCGAGTACCGCTCCAATGCCACCTACAACGCCAACCCGATGGAAATCTGGAAAGTCCCCTGCGACATCGCTCTGCCTTGTGCGACACAGAACGAACTGCCCCTGGAAGGCGCGGAAGCCCTCGTCAAGAACGGCTGCTTCCTCGTCGCCGAAGGCGCGAACATGCCCACCACGCTCGATGCGACGAAATGTCTCCAGCACGCGGACGTGCTCTTCGCTCCCGGCAAGGCGGCAAACGCCGGCGGCGTGGCCGTCAGCGGTCTCGAAATGACGCAAAACGCGATGCATTATCCGTGGACCTACCAGGAAGTCGACGAGAAACTCCAGCACATCATGACCTCGATCTTCCAGCAGGCTTACTCCGAAGCGAGAAAATACACCGACCATCGCAACCTCGTGATCGGCGCCAATATCGCCGGCTTCATGAAAGTCTATCAGGCGATGCTCGATCAGGGCGTGTACTAAGATGGCGTTGATCGAAGCTCCTGAAATCCTCCTGCCCAAGCCTAGCATCGACCTTCACAAATGGGCTTGTATCGCCTGTGACCAGTTCACCAGCGAGATCGAGTACTGGAACGCGGTCCACCAGCTGGTGGACAACGTTCCCTCGACCTACCATCTGATCCTCCCCGAGGCCTATCTCGACATGGGCTTCGAAACCCGGATCAAGACCGTCAACGAGAATATGGAGCTCTATCTTCGTTCCGGCCTCTTCCAAAAACGGAAGGGGCTCATCCTCGTCGACCGGAAAACGCCGCTCAATCCCCAACGGACCGGGCTGATGGTATTGATCGACCTCGATAGTTACGAGTATGCTGAAGGTCGCGAGGGCCGGATCGTCGCCAGCGAGAAAACCGTTGTCGAACGCATACCCCCCCGCGTCAAGATCCGCGAGAATGCGGCGCTCGAGGTGCCGCATGTCCTCGTGTTGATCGACGATGAGGAAGGGATTCTCAAAAGCCTCTACAAAGAACGATTGAGCTATCCGATCGCCTACGATTTCGAACTGAACATGGGCGGCGGCCATGTCACCGGCTATTGGATCGAACAAACCGAGGCAGTCACAGCGAAACTGTGTGCCTCGGTGGCCAAAACCCCCCTCGTCGTCGGCGACGGCAACCATTCGCTGGCCGCCGCGAAAGTCTGCTGGGAAACCATCAAGAAAACCAGCACTGCCGAACAGCTCCATGACCATCCGGCGCGCTATGCGATGGTGGAACTCATCTCCATCTATGACCCCGGTTTGGCTTTCGAGCCGATCCACCGCGTCCTTTTCGATGCCGAGGCGGATTTTCTCGACGAACTGAACCGCGCCAGCTACGGCAGCGAAGCCCTGAAGCTCATGACAGCCGCAAGCGAGAACTTCGTTCTCACCCCCGAATGCCCGTTCGAAACGATCAAATGGGTCCAGCAGTTCCTTGACGAGTATCTCGAGGGCCATCCCCAGACGACAATCGACTATGTTCACGGCCTCGCCAGCCTGAAAAGCATCCTTAAACACAACAAGAAAGCGATCGGTATATTGATGCCGCCGCTTCAGCGCGACCAGCTGTTCGCCTACATCAAGGATCACGGGGTTCTGCCGCGAAAATCGTTCTCCCTTGGTGAAGCCGTCGAAAAACGCTACTATCTCGAAGCCAGAGTCATCAAAAAAGAGAGGAGATAATCTATGAAACGCGTATTCAACTTTTCCGCCGGACCGGCGGTGCTGCCGGAGGCCGTCCTCAAACAGGCGGCAGCCGAGATGCTCGACTACAACAACACCGGGATGTCGGTGATGGAGATGAGCCATCGCTCGAAAGCCTTCGAAGCCATCATTCTCCAGGCCGAAACGGATCTTCGGAAACTGATGCAGATTCCCGACAATTACAAAGTCCTCTTCCTGCAGGGAGGCGGCCACCTCCAATTTGCGATGGTGCCCCTCAACCTGATGAAGAACGGCGTCGCCGACTACATCATCACCGGCGAATGGGCCAAGAAAGCCTATGCCGAAGCCAAGCGCTACGGTGACGCCCGCAAGAT
The DNA here is from genome assembly GCA_937958685.1 of uncultured Caryophanales bacterium. Lineage (GTDB taxonomy): Bacteria > Bacillota_I > Bacilli_A > Izemoplasmatales > Hujiaoplasmataceae > JAAYZB01. The sequence continues at coordinate 7,589 of CALGNF010000126.1, read as the reverse complement.
CGCCTCGAGCGAGGACAAGTTGTTTTCCTATATCCCCGACTGCTCCGACCTGCCGATCTCGCCCGCTGCCGACTATGTCTATATCTGTGAAAACAACACCATTTATGGGACCAAATACCATCAACTGCCGAACACGAAGGGCAAGATCCTCGTTTCCGACATGTCTTCGAGCATTCTTTCCGAGCCTGTCGATGTGACCAAATACGGTCTGATTTTCGCCGGCGCCCAGAAAAACATCGGTCCCGCTGGCACGACGATCGTGATCATCCGCGAGGACCTGATCACCGGTGATTTCCTGCCCTTGACCCCGACGATGCTCCAATACAAGATCCATGCGGACGGCGGTTCGATGTACAACACCCCGCCCACCTACGGCATCTACATCTGCGGCCTGGTTTTCAAGTGGCTGCTCGATCTTGGCGGTCTCGAGAAGATGAAAGAGCTCAATGTCGCCAAGGCCAAGATCCTTTATGACTATCTCGACAATTCGAATCTGTTCAAAGGCACGGTCGCCAAGAAGGACCGCTCGCTGATGAATGTCACTTTCGGAACCGGCAATCCGGAACTTGACGAGCTGTTCGTCAAGGAAGCCAAAGCCAAAGGCTTTGACAACCTCAAGGGTCACCGCAGCGTCGGCGCGATGCGCGCCTCGATCTACAACGCGATGCCCAAGGAAGGCGTCATCGCCCTCGTCGATTTCATGAAGGCGTTCGCCGAGGTGCACGGATGATGAAAGTCGCATGCCTGAACAAGATCTCGCCCCTCGGAACCAAAAAGCTCCCGAAAAACTACACACTGACCGACGATCCCGAAAGCGCCGAACTCGTCTTGGTCCGCAGCGCCAGCATGCATGAACTGCCGATCCCCCCGACATTGCTTGCCGTCGCCCGCGCCGGTGCCGGCGTGAACAACATCCCCTTGGATAAACTGGCGGCTGCCGGCGTCGTCGTCTTCAACACGCCCGGAGCCAACGCCAACGGCGTCAAGGAACTTGTGCTCGCGGGCATGCTCCTTGCCTCGCGCGATGTGATCGGAGGCCTCAACTGGGTCAAGGAAAACAAGCATGATCCGGAAATCGCGAAAACCGTCGAGAAGGCCAAAGCCGCCTTTGGCGGCACCGAGATCACCGGCAAGACGATCGGCGTGATCGGTCTCGGCGCCGTCGGCGCCAAAGTCGCCAAAGCCTGCGTCGATCTCGGGTTGAAAGTGCTGGGGTACGATCCCTACCTGACGCCCGAAGCCAAAGCCCAATTGCCAGAAGAGGTCAAGATCGAGACCTTGCTCGATGCCATCTACGGCGAAGCCGACTTTTTAAGTCTCCATCTGCCCCTGCTCGATTCCACCAAACACATGGTCAACGCCGCCGTCTTCCAAAAATGCAAACCCGGGGTGATCCTGCTCAATTTCAGCCGCGACCAGCTCGTCGACGACGACGCCCTGGCGGAGGCGATCGCCGCCGGCATCGTCCGCAAATATGTCACCGATTTCCCCAATCACAAGACAGCGAACATGGATGGTGTCATCCCGATTCCCCATCTCGGAGCCTCGACCGAGGAATCCGAGGACAACTGCGCGATCATGGCCGTCGACCAACTGGTGAAGTTCGTCGAGGAAGGCTCGATCAAGAATTCCGTCAATTACCCCAAACTGTGTGCCGGTAAAAAGAACGGCGCCTTCCGCATCCAGATCCTCCGCAAGGCGGACAACACCTTTCTTGCCCATCTCACCAAAGCCCTCGCCGGCAAGGCCAACATCAAGAACATCGTTGACAAGGCTAACGCCGACTACGCCGCCACCGTCGTCGACCTCGACGGAGAGCTCGCCGACTTGTCATTGGTAAGCGGCCTCGCTGGCGTAATCCGGTGCAGGATCGTCTAAGACATACCGTGGACCGGCTTTCCCTTGGGAAAGAACCGGTCCTTTTCATCTTTGCTGTTTTTTGAGCATTTATCTACCCAGCGGCCGCGAAACATGATATTATTCTCCTTGAGGTGATACCATGCCATTCATCAAATATTATTTGATTGCATTAGCCGTTTTTCTCGTCATCGATATGATCTGGCTGACCCTGATCGCCAAAAACCTGTACGCCAAATACCTGGGCGAGCTCATGGGACCGGTCAAATGGATCCCGGCGATCGCCTTCTACCTATTGTTCATCGTCGGTCTGGTCTTCTTCGTCATCCATCCGGCAGTGGACAAGGCCTCCCTCGTCTACGCCCTCGGTGCCGGCGCCCTGTTCGGATTCATCGCCTACGCCACCTATGATCTCACCAATCTCGCCACCCTCAAAGGCTGGCCTTGGCAGATAACCCTGATCGACCTCGCCTGGGGGTCGTTCCTCGGCGCGGCCGTCTCGACGATCACCTATCTGATCGTGAGGTGACGCAGATGGAAATGATGACCATCAAAGGCAACGAGCTGTACAACGCCTTCATCGCCGGCGCGAGAAAACTCATCGGGAAGAAGGACCACCTGAACAAGATCAACGTCTTTCCCGTCCCCGACGGCGACACCGGCACGAACATGTCGTATTTGATGCAGACGATCATCAACGAGGCGAAACCCTCGGAAGACCTCTCGGAAACGATGGAATCGATCGCCAATGCCGCGATCACCGGCTCCAGGGGTAATTCCGGCATCATCTTCGCCGAGTATTTCAACGGCCTCTAAGAGAAACTGAAGGGCAAAGCCTCGGCGGGGCTCTCGGATTTCAAGGAAGCCGTCGCCCACGCCGTCAAAAAGGCCTACCAGGCGCTCGTGAACCCCGTCGAGGGCACGATCCTGACGGTCCTTCGGAAATCCTTCGACATCCTCGATCACCACGAGAGTTTCAACGCCTACTTCAAGACCTCCCTCGAACGCGCCAAGATCGCGCTCAAGGAGACGACGGAAGAATTGGAAGTCTTAAAGAAAAACAAGGTCGTCGATGCCGGCGCCGAAGGCTTCACCGCCTTTTTGGAGGGCATCAACTACTACCTCGAAACCGGCGTCGTCGACGTTCCCATCATCGTCGAGGCCATCGAGACCACGCCTGATATCCACGAGATGGTCGTCACCGAACGCTTCTGCACCGAGGCGCTTTTGATCAATGTCAATCGCACAGCCCCCGACCTTCGCAACCTCTTCCAGGAGCACGGCTCGAGCCTGATTGTCTCCGGCAGGCAGGAAAAGATGCGCATCCACATCCACACCGACCATCCCGACCGCTTCTTTCTCAAACTCCGCGAGTATGGGCAGATCGTCGACCAGAAAGTCGACGACATGATCCGCGAGCAGACCTCGATGCAGGAAAACAAGCCCAAAATCGCGCTCGTGACCGACACGATCGCCGACATTCCCAACGAGCTTCTCGACCAATACAACATCCACCAGCTCCCGATGAGCCTGATGGTCGACGGTGTCTCCTACATCGACCGTTTCTCGATCTCCAACGAAACCTTCTATGAACTGCTCCAAAAGGCCGAGTCCTTCTCCTCGGCCCAGCCCGACAAACGGACGATCGAGCGTTTGTTCGACTTCCTTTCCGACCATTACGAGCAGATCCTGGTGATCACCGTCTCCAGCCAAATGAGCGGCACCTACAACAGCCTCGTCCAATACCAGAAGACCAATCCGAAACTGCACCTGTTCGATTCCAGACAAAACTCGGCGAGCGAAGGCTTGCTGGTTGTCAACGCCGCCCGGATGATCGCCAGCGGCAAATCCCTTGCGGAAATCGTCGAACAGCTCGAGCTGCTGGCCAAACGCACGAAGATCTATGTGTCCGTCAAGACCCTCAAGTACATGGTCAAGCAGGGCCGCGTGTCCAAGGTCACCGGTCTTGCCGCCAAAATCCTGAACTTGAAACCGGTCGTCTCGATCGATGCCGACGGCAAGGGCATGATCAAGGAGAAAGCCCTGAGCCTCAAGAAGAACCAGAAGCAAATCGTCAAACTGCTCAAGCAAAAACCCGTTGACGAGTACGTCGTCGTCCACGCCCTTGATCCGGAAAGAGCTCAGAAACTGGCTGATCGGATCGCCGCCGAGGTTGGCAAGCAGCCGACCTTCATCACCTCGATCTCCCCGATCGTCGCGATGAACGCCGGCATCGGCGCGGTCGCCGCCGCCGCCGTCTTCACAGAGGAGGTCGAATAACCATGTGGGGCTATCTGCTCGGGGCAGCGATCCTGCTCATCAGCTACTTCACCGTCTTTTTCATCATCGCCCAGATCAAGAACAACAACGCGATCGTCGATATCGGCTGGGGCCTCGGGTTCGTCCTTATGGCCGTGTATAGTCTGCTTTATCAATTGATCACCGATTCGTTGTATCCCTTCCAGATCGTCGTGACAATCCTCGTCGCGCTGTGGGGACTCAGGCTCTTCCTCTACATCAGCATCCGCAACTTCAAGAAACCCGAGGACTACCGCTATCAGGACATGCGGAAAAAATGGGGCAAGAAGAATCCCCATGTCCAGGCGTTCTTCCGCGTCTTCATGTCGCAGGCCGGTTTCATGGCCGTGATCGCGACGCCGATCCTGGCCGCCTATACCACGACCAAGGAAGTGCCGCTCCCCCTGCTCATCATCGGCGCGGCGGTCCTCCTCACCGGGCTCTTCTTCGAGGGTGTCGGCGATTACCAGTTGCGCCAATTCCTGAAACAGGAAACAAACCGCGGAAAAATCATGCAGTCCGGCCTGTGGCGCTACACCCGCCATCCGAACTACTTTGGTGAAACACTGATCTGGTGGGGTCTGTGGCTGATCGTGCTTTTGACCGACTTCGGGGTATATGCCTTGATCTCACCGTTGGTGATCACCTACCTCTTGCTGTTCGTCTCGGGGATCCCCCTGCTCGAGAAACGCTATGAGGGCAATGCGGAATTCGCTGATTACAAGCGCCGCACTTCCGCATTCTTCCCCCTGCCCCCGAAAAAATGAACCACCCAGGCCTCAGGGCCTGTTTTTTTCGTGCACTCCGAGCTGGATCTATGATATAATGTTCTCAAGAAACGAGCTCGCCTCAAGCCAAGGAGGATCGCCATGATCATCAGGCTCACGCCGCTGTTTTTCCCGAAAATCTGGGGCGGAAACCGCATCGCCGAACTTTATGGCGTTCAATCCGCCGACCGCCTGGGCGAATGCTGGGGCGTAAGCGCCCACAGAAGCGCCAGCAACCTGATCGCGGGCGGTCCCTATCAAGGGATGACCCTAAGAGAGCTGTACCAACAAAGGCGCGCGCTTTTCGGCGACTATCCGGCGCCGGAGTTTCCGATCCTGATGAAACTGATCGATGCGTTGGCCGATTTGAGCGTCCAGGTCCATCCCGGCGAAGCCTATGCCAGCCAACATGAGCGCCAGCACGGCAAGGACGAGTGCTGGTACGTGATCGCCGCGGGTGCCGGAGCCCGGATCACGATCGGCCACAACGCCGAAAACCGGGAGATGTTTCAACGATTGGTGGCTGCGGGCAACTATGATGTACTGCTCAGAAGCCACCCGCTCCAAGCCGGCGATTTCTTCTATATCCCCGCGGGGACCCTCCACGCCATCGGCGCGGACACCTTCCTCCTTGAGGTGTCCCAGTCGAGCGATGTCACCTACAGAGTTTACGATTACGACCGCCGGGAAAACGGCAAGCCCAGGGAGTTGCACCTTGACAAAGCCCTGGACGTGATCGGCTATGGCAGCCAGGAATTGATCCGCCACCACCGTAACGATCATTTTCGCTATGCGATCGAGGTCAACGACGGCGTGAGGCGGCATACGGCCGATCGCTTCGGCGATTACCTTTATGTGCTCTTTGGCGAGGGCCGGATCAACGGCGAGACCGTCCATGCGGGCGACTTCCTGATGCTCACCTCGCGTTGCCCTTACACCGTGAGCGGAGCGTTCCAATACGCCCGGGTGCGATTGGTATAGGCGACGGCGGCGCGGAGCACGGATTTGACTTTTTTTGCTTGCTTTTTTCGTGATTTGATTATAAAATATAGCAGTGACCGATTGGAGGATTCAGTATGCGCGTTCAATTCACTTTGAGATGTACCGAGTGTAACCAGGAAAACTATACGCTCACCAAAAACAAAAAAACCCATCCGGACCGCATGGAAGTGAAAAAGTACTGCCCGCGTTGCCAGAAGCAGACAGTTCACAAGGAAAAGAAATAACTTCAGCGATGAAGTTTTTTTCTTGATTGCCTGCCTTCAAGAACCAGCAAAAACGGGGTGATTGGCACTGAAAACACTGCGCCACAAGACTTTCAACGACAACATCGCCGAACAGAACAGCTACCTCCTCGCCAAAGACGGCGAGGCGTTTGTCATCGATCCGGGTTTCAACGGGACGGCGCTTTGCGCCTATCTTGACGACCATGGGCTCGCTCTCAGGGCCGTTTTGCTCACCCACGGCCACTTCGACCATCTGCGGGATCTCGTGAGCCTCGCGAAAACCCATCGTTTCACGATCCACATCCACGAACTCGACCGCGAGGCGCTCAGGGACGAGTCCAGAAACTACGCCCGCGCCTTCAATGCCCGGTTTTTGGTTCCGGACCATCTGGAGCTCATCACGCACAAAGACACAGACACGATCATGCTCCTCGGCGAGACCATCAGGGTGATCCACACCCCGGGCCATACCGCGGGATCGGTCTGCTATGCCCTTGGTGACACGCTGTTCACGGGCGACACCTTGTTTTCCGATGGCGTCGGCCGGACCGACCTCTTCGGCGGTTCGGCTTCGGCCTTGCGCAAATCACTTGCCCGAATCGTGCGCGAATTCTCCCGGGGCACGCCCATCTGCTCCGGACACGGCGAGGCGGCACGCCTGGCGGATGTCCTCACGAGCAATCCCGATCTGTGAAACATTGGTCCACCTTGTTGCATGTTGGTGTGATTTCCTGTAAAATATAAAGAGATACGCGATGCCAAGGGAGGCGGTTGCGGCGATGGGTTTCGGCGAACTTGTCGAATTCTTGCTTGAATCGCTCGTCAGCCTGGCGCAAAACATCATCCTGCTGTTTGCGCTGCTTTTTCTCTATGGCTCGACGAACATCACCTCACGCCCGCAGACGCGGCTTTGGCAAGCGCTCCTGGGGTTGATCATCGGCGGCTTTTCGGTGTTGATCATGATGACGCCCTGGCGCATCGACGAAGGCCTGATCTTTGATGCCCGGAGCGTGCTGCTCGTCGTCACCGGCGCCTTTTTCGGCGGGATCACGACCGCTGTCGCGATGGTGATCGCGCTCGTTTACCGCATTTTCGCGGTCGGCGGCGACGGTGTCTACGCCGGCATCCTGACCATCGTCCTGAGTTCAACGATCGGACTCACCTGGCAACATTTCCGCACGCGCCTGCCCAAGATGACGCGTTTCTTCGAATATTATCTTCTTGGTCTCATCGCCCATATCGCGACCGTCCTCGCCCAGTTGGCGATTCCCTGGCCAAGGGCATTCGATGTCATCGCCCGCATCGCGCCTGTCTTCATCGGTTTATTCCCGTTCGCGGTCGCGGTGCTCTCGATTTCCCTGCACAACCAGAGCGACCGCCTGAACAACGCCCTGGAACTGCATCGCAACCAACAGCTGCTGTGGTCGGCGATCGACAACCC
>CALGNF010000125.1 GCA_937958685.1 uncultured Caryophanales bacterium | reverse complement strand
CGGCATACGTGGTCGTATTCGGTGTCTGGAGTTCAGACGTGTGCTCTTCCGATCTGGTGGATCTCGACATGATGCCCGCTCTTCTGGGCGTGGGCAACGATTGCGTCTTTCAGGTCCTGATAGGACGCCCGCCCATAGATCTCCGGTTCCCGAAGACCCAACAAATTAAGGTTTGGTCCGTTTACCACTAAGATATTCATCGATCTTCGCCTCGATTTCCCGCTGGTGGTCCGCTTCGCCGTCAGCGATTTTGATGATGATGTCAGCGTATTTCTCATATAGAGGATGACGCCGGTCGTAGAGTTTGTACACATCATCGACATTTTTGATCAGCGGCCGGTTCTTGATCTGCCGGGAGGCAAGCGCCGCCTTGTCCTTGTCAATGAAGATCAAAAGACCGTTTTGTTTGAGCAGGGACATCAAGGCGTGGTTTTGGACCATGCCGCCGCCGGTTGCGATCATCAGACCGTGTTCTTTGTAGAACGATTTCACGATGTTGTATTCCTGTTCACGAAAATAGGGTTCGCCCTTTTTCTCAAAAATCTCCGCCACTGTCAGCGCGGTTTGCTTTTCGATCTCGCGATCGGTGTCGATCAACTTCTTGTGATAACGATTGTTCAGGGAATGCGCATAGAGCGACTTGCCGCTCATCGGCATCCCGATCAGCACCAAGTTGAGCATCCGCTCGCGCAGGATCCGGTGAATGCGGACAATCTCCTTATTGGGTGTGGTTTTGCCAAAGAAAAGGTCGTGGGCCGCCTTCGCCTGGGCGATGAGCATCATCAGTCCGGGGATGCTTTTGCGGCCATGGGCTTCGGCGTCGAGGATGAGAGCGCTCCGAAGCGGGTTGTAAATGATGTCCACGACGGTTTCCAGACGGGGAAACTGCCTGAGGGAAATCAACGCGGGATCGTCATTGTGCGGATACATCCCCACGGGAGTCGTGTTGATGATTATATCACAGTCGCTGACTTTGTCCAGTTCCGCAAACGGAAATTCATTGTCGGCTTTCGGGTTTCGCGCCAATTTGCGCACGGAAGCGGCCGAAAGATCGCGCATCAGGCATTCACAGGTCTTGGCCGCGCCGCCGTTGCCAAGGATGACGACATGCTTGCCGCCCACATCGACGGCGTTATGGGCGAGAAGATGTTGCAGGCCCAGATAGTCGGTGTCGGTGCCCCACAGGCGGTTGTTGCGATTGATGATCGTGTTGACGCTGCCGGTTCGTTGGGAGAGGGGATCGATTTCATCAAGAAATGGAGCGACAACCTCCTTGTAGGGAATCGTCACATTGATGCCTTGAAAATTGCGCTTGCGAAAGAATGTTTCGAGATCATCGGTCTCGAACAGATGGTAGTTTTTATTACCCAGAAGCGAATGGATCAGCGGCGAGAAACTGTGGGCAAGCGTCCGCCCCAACAACCCGTACATTTTATTTTATCCAGTCACTTTCATGAAATTGATACAACAAATCACAGATTCCAAAACTGATGACGGCATTGACGACAGGGACCACCCGGGCGATAATGGCGGGGTCGTGACGGCCGCCGACGGTGATCGTCGTATCCACGCGTTTCTCAAGATCGACGGTTCGTTGCGGCTTGCCGATCGAAGGCGTCGGTTTGATTGCCATCCTGAGGATGACCGGCATCCCGGTGGAAAGCCCGCCGAGAATGCCGCCGTTGTGATTGGTCGTCGCCACCACTCGATCACCATCGTAGTGATAAGCGTCGTTAGCCTCGCTACCGTATAGTTCGGTGAGACCAAAACCGTCGCCGAACTCGATGCCTTTGACTCCCGGAATCGAGAACAGCAACTGCGACAAACGACTCTCCAAAGACCCGAACAAAGGCTCTCCAAGGCCAACAGGAAGATTCAAGATGGCCGATTCGACAACTCCTCCGACGGAATCCAAGGTCGCTTTGGTTTCTTTTATCAAAGTCGTCATCAACTCCGCCTTTTCGGGATTAATGACGGGAAAACGGCTAGATTTCAAGCGTTTTGCAAGTTCATTATTTACATTTGATTTATCAAATGCATCATCGTGGATATCCTTGACACTCAGTATATGGGAAAAAACCTCGATGTTCGACCGCTCCAGAAACGCCTCGCAAATCGCGCCGAGGACCACGGTGAGAGCGGTTATTCTGCCGGAGAAAACGCCACCTCCACGAGGATCGTTGTGGCCCGCATATTTGACGTGGGCAGGATAGTCCGCGTGGGAGGGGCGCGGGGTGTTTTTGAGGTTTTCATAATCTGCCGAGGCAACGTCCCGGTTCTTGATGAGGACGGTCAAAGGAGCGCCGGTCGAGAGGTTGCCGCGATAGCCGGAGGCGATCTCAAAGTCGTCTGGTTCCTGACGCGCGGATTCCCAGAGGGCGGCTGGACGTCTTTGTTCCAGCCGTAATTTGATGCGACCAATGTCGATTGGCATTCCCGCAGGTAGACCCCGGATCACGATGCCGATGACCTCGCCGTGGGATTCGCCAAAGAATGTGGCTTGCAAGCGCTCGCCGATCGTATTCATATGCTGACCTCCTTTACAAGTTTTCTTTTCTGATCACCGCACAGCCGATCGACTCGATGTCGATCACCGATAGATAACCACTGCGGGATTTCTTGTCACGCTGGACAAATACTTTGAGTTCTTCGTTCTTTACCGGATCCTCTGTCGGTAAACCGTATTTCTGGAGAACGCGGATCAAATCTTTTCTGATCTCCTGATTGCGGGTTTCCCGAACCATCCCGATGGCGACAGCTTCGCCGTGCAGATATTTTTCATAGCCATAGTAAGTTTCGAGCGCATGGCCATAGGTATGACCGAAATTGAGGATTTGCCGTTCGCCGGAATCAAACTCATCTTTTTCCACAAACGCCTGCTTGATTTCAATCGAGCGCGCGATCGCGTGTTCGAGAGCGGTGCGGACGTCGTTGTCGCGAAGAAAGGCGAAGAAACTCTCATTGGCGATCATCCCGTATTTGATCATCTCGGACATGCCGTTCGCGAAGTGGCGTCTGGGCAGGGTCTCAAGCGTCAGCGGATCGATCAATACCTTTTTGGGCGGATAGATGGAGCCAATGATGTTTTTGGTGTCGGCAAAATCCAACCCAACCTTGCCACCAACCGATGAGTCGATCTGCGCAAGCAACGAGGTCGGGATCTGCAAATAGGCGATGCCGCGCATGTAGGTGGAGGCGACATAACCGGCAAGATCACCGGTGACCCCGCCACCCAAAGCAATGACGACGGCATCTTTTCTGATTTGGTTGTCGAGCATCGTCCTGATGATCATCTGATAGGTTTCAACGGATTTGTTCTTTTCTCCGGCGGGGAAGGCGATGATGAGGGGACGCTCGCAAGCAACGCCGACCTTGTTCACATAGACATCGGGAATCAAGTCATCGTGGATGATCACATACTTGGTTCTTTGGTCCAGATGCTGTAAAAGATCGTTCAAGAGTCCGTAACGGATGATGACAGGATAGTCGCCTGCTTGCGAATGGATCAACAATTCTTTCATGGCCTTATTCCTCGATCACTTCGAAATAGGCGCCGAGAGCGCGTAGGTCTGTGAAAAATTCCGGGTAGGATTTGTTCACCGCATCGGCGTTTTTGATGATCACTTGCTTCGTGCTTCTTACGGAAGACAGCGCCGCCGCCATGACAATCCGATGGTCGCCGTAAGCTTCAAACTGTCCGCCGGGATAGTCATCGATACCGGCAATGAGCAACTCATCCTCGGTCATCTCGACCGGAACGCCGATCGTTTTCAAGGTACCATAGGTCGACAGGAGCCGGTTGGATTCCTTGTATTTCAAGCGCGAGGCGTTGGTGATTTCACTCTTCCCGGCGGAAAAAGCCGCCAAAATCGCCAACACAGGGGCAATGTCGGGCGATTGCGACACATCAAAAATCGCCCCTTTGGTCTGTGATTTTCGAAACAGGATACCGGCGTCCTTGATTTCAATCTTGCCGCCGGCGCTTCTGACAAAATCGATGATGCGGCTGTCCGGTTGCAACGAAGGATACACCATATTGCGGCAAAACACGTCATTGCCAAGAACACCCATGACGGCAAAGACGGCCATCTGTGAATAATCACCTTCGATTTTGACCGTGATGGGCTTGTAGGACTGATTGCCTTTGATCAGGTAGCGGTTGGGTTCGGACCGAATTTCGATTCCGGCCGTCTCGAGCATGGCCAGCGTCATCTCGACATAGCCTTTTGACTCGAAGGGCTCGCGGATGATCAGTTCCGAGTCCTCTTTGAGAAGTGGCAGCGCCATCAGCATTCCGGAGATGAATTGGCTGCTGATGTTGCCGGGAATCTCGTAACGTCCTGGAAGCAACTCCCCGGAAATGATCAGCGAGTCCTCGTTCTTCTGATATTGCAGATTCATCTGCTGGAAAATCTGTTCATAGACACCCATCGGTCGTTGAAACAAGCTTTTCTTACCGGTGAAAACCACTTTTTGCCGACTTAAGGCAAAAAGCGGTGTGATGAACCGCAAAGTCGATCCGGATTCGTTGCATTCAACGAAATTATCATCGTCGATGGCGACTCTCCCGACGCCGTTGACGATCAATTGGTTGGGATTTTTGATGAACTTGACACCAATCTTCTCCATTGCGCCGATGGTGGCGGTGATGTCATCACTATAAGACACATTGGAAATCACGCTTTTCCCTTTGGCTAGCGAAGCGGCGATGATCGCCCTGTGTGTCTGGCTTTTTGAAGGCGGTATATCGACGGAACCGGTCAATTGTTTGGGATAGATGACGACTTTCATTCAAGACAACCCCTTTTCAATGGCAAGGCGGGCGGCTTTCGCGGAACGCATCATCTCGGCCAGACCTTGTTCATCGTGATTGGCGATGGCATCACGGTATTTGAGCAACGCGGCGATCAGATTGTCGATTTTCTCAACCAGTGAGCGATCGTTGTTCAGAAACAATTCGATCCATAATTTCTCGTTGATCATCGCGATCCTTGTAAGATCACGGAAAGAATCGCCGATAAAGGCGGCGGTGTCGTATTTGTCTCCATTAGCGGCCATCAGCGCAAGCGAAAGCACGTGAGTGAGTTGCGAGGTATAGGCGATGATGTCATCGTGTTCTTCGGGAGACAGGAACGAAATCCGGTCGAAACCCATGTCCTCAGCCAAACTTTTGGCAAGTTCAAGATGCTCGCTTCGGTTTTCCGAAAGCGGCGTTATCACAAAGTTTTGGTTTCGGAACAGGTCCGGCTTGGCATTTTCAACGCCGGTTTTCTCGCTTCCTGCCACCGGATGGGTGAAGACGATATCAAAAGAACCATCAAGATGGCAAGACAGCGCCTTGACCAGGTTGGCTTTGATTCCAGAAATCTCGATCAGGACCGACCCCGGCGCAAACAAGCGCCGATTTTCTTCGATAAAACGGATGACGGTTTCGGGATACAGGCAAACGATGAAGATTTTCGTTTTTTCCACAAGCGAATCCAAGGTGAAACAAGCTTGTTCGATCAAGCCTGAAGATTGCGCGTAATCCAAACTGGTCCTGTTCGCATCATAAGCGAACAGCCGGTGTTTGTCTTTGAGAGCCAGGGCGATCGATCCGCCCATCAGCCCCATACCGATGATCCCGATATCCATTTATCCACCTCGTCCCGTGGTTTATATCATTTTATCACAAATAAATAGAGATATGACAATGACATATAAAAATACCGATAGCTCGCGCCTGTTTCATGAATTTCTTTCTTGGGACACCTCGGCTATGATATAATGGGACCCGAAGGAGAGTGATATCATGTATATGGAAATCGGGATCTTCGATTATGCGGGCAAAATTCTGGAAAGAACCAACCCGGGACTGTTTCTCACGACCAGATACAAAGACAAGACCAACACGATGATCATCGGTTGGGGAGGCATTTTGGTCGTTTGGGGAAAACCGCTCTTCATCGTTTATGTCCGTGATTGCCGGGCCACCTACGAGTTGATCGAAAACGCGGGCGAATTCACCGTCAGCATTCCCCTTGAAGCCGATCTTCGGCGCGAAATCCAGTTTTGCGGCACCAAATCGCTCCGCGATCACGACAAATTCAAAGAATTGGGGATGACAGCGGTCCCGGGACGAAAGATAGCCACCCCGATCGTCGGCGAGGCCGAATTGCATTATGAGTGCAAGGTCATCTACAAACAGACTCTCGATCAGAGTGTCGTTCCCCAAGCGGTCAAAGACCGTTATTATACAACCACAAAAGCGAATCATACCGTCTATTATGGCGAGATCATCGACCAGTATCTCTATCGAAAACAAGGTGATTGAAATGCCTGTGGTATTGGACGGAAAGGCCTTGGCTCGGGAAATCGGGGACAAGGTCAAAGGCGAAGTTGAATCCTTGATCGCCAAATATGGCGGCCAGCCGCATCTTGTCGTCATTTTGATCGGGGATGATCCCGCCAGCGAGACATACGTGTCCGGCAAGGAGAAAGCCTGCCTCAAGGCGGGCATCAAAAGCACGATTGTCAAAAAAGATGCGCACGTCGGCGAAAGCGAGATCATCGCCCTCATCGATGCCTTGAACAATGATCAGACGGTCCACGGGATCCTCCTGCAACTACCGCTTCCCAAACATCTCGATGCCGACCGGATCGTCTCGCGAATCAATTATCATAAGGATGTGGATGGGTTCACACCGGAAAATGTCGCCCGGCTGGCCAACGGCAAGCCCTGGCTGGTCCCCTGCACGCCGCTTGGGATCATGCGGTTGCTGGAGAAATACGGGATCGAAATCCAAGGCAAGCACTGCGTCGTGATCGGCAGAAGCCAGATCGTCGGCAAACCGATGGCTTCGCTGCTTCTGCGCGCCAACGGTACGGTGACGATCTGCCACAGCAAGACCATCAATCTGCCTGATGTCGCAGCGATGGCCGACATCCTTGTCGTCGCCATCGGCAAACCCCTGATGGTCGACGACACCTATGTCAAAGAAGGAGCCGTGGTCATCGACGTCGGGATTTCCCGAATCGACGGCAAGCTCCAGGGCGATGTCGATTATGAAAAAGCAGCCCAGAAAGCCGGCTACATCACTCCCGTTCCCGGGGGTGTCGGTCCGATGACGATCGCCTGTCTTTTGGAAAACACGCTGTTATGCTATAGGAACATTATGGAGAATAGACGATGATCGAACGATATTCGCGACAAGTCATGAAAGATATCTGGTCGGACCAAGCCAAATTCACCGCGTTTCTCGCGGTCGAGATCGCCAATTGCGAAGCCTTGCACGAAAAGGGACAAATCTCCGCCGAAGAATTGGCGCTGATCAAGGAGAAAGCAACCTTTTCGCTATCCCGGATCCGCGAACTCGAACAAGAGACCAATCACGACGTCATCGCCTTTACCAGGTCGGTGGCGGAGTCTTTGGGTGCGGAAAGCCGGCACACCCATTACGGATTGACCTCGACGGACGTCGTCGATACAGCCAACGCCCTGCTGCTCAAACGGGCAAACGCCGTCATTCGCGATGATTTGTGGCGGTTCATGGCGGTTTTGCAGGCCAAGGCCCGAGAACACAAACACACCTTCGCGATCGGCAGAACCCACGGAATCCACGCGGATATCACCGTATTCGGTTTGAAGTGGGCGCTTTGGTATGACGAGATGCGTCGCAACAACGAACGTTTCGAGGCGGCTGCAAGCCGTGTGGAAACGGGCAAGATAAGCGGCGCCGTCGGCAACTACGCCTTTGTGGATCCCGACATCGAGGTCTCCATCCTCAACCGTCTCGGGCTCAACCGTCCCCGGATCTCCACGCAAACACTGCAGCGCGACCGACACGCCGAATATATTTTTACCCTTGCGATGATCGCGACGACCATAGAAAAGATCGCAACCGAGATCAGACATTTGCAGCGCACCGAGGTCGCCGAAGTCAGGGAACCGTTTGCATCCACCCAAAAAGGATCATCGGCGATGCCGCACAAGCAGAACCCGGTTGCGAGCGAAAACATCTGCGGCCTGGCAAGAGTCATGCGAAGTTACATATATCCAACGTTGGAAGATGTGTCCTTATGGCACGAACGTGACATCTCGCATTCTTCCGTCGAAAGGATTGTATTGCCGGATGCAACGACGCTGATCGACCACATGCTAAACCGTTATGCCAAGGTTCTGGAAGGACTTGAAGTGTTCCCAGACAAGATGCGGGAAAACATCAATCTGACCAACGGACTCATCTTTTCGCAACGCGTCATGACGGCGTTGATCGACAAGGGACAATCCAGGGAAACAGCTTATGACCTTGTCCAGTCTCTGGCAGCCAAAACCGCCAGAGAACAAAGACCATTTCCGGATCTGGTTCGCAACGACCCGACCATCCGAAACATCCTGACGGAGAAAGAAATCGACTTGTTGTTTTCCCTGGACCACTACGCGCGTCACGTAGACGATATTTACCAAAGCGTTTTTGGAGCCTGACCATGGATGAAGTCAGAGAAAGATTCAACAAGGCGATCACGGCAATAACCGCAAGAACGAATCTGAAACCCACGACACTGATCATCCTTGGATCCGGACTCGGCGAGATCGTCGGCTCCATGGACAGACGGACGGATATTCCCTATTCTGAAATCCCCCACTTTCGCAGCGGCACCGTATCCGGCCACAAAGGCCTGCTTTCGATCGGATGCATCGCGGAAACGCCCGTCTATTGCATGCAGGGACGAAACCACTATTACGAAGGTTGCACCGATGAGGATATGCGGTTTCCGATCCAGTTGTTCGCACTCCTCGGGGTCAAAAACCTCATCATCACCAACGCCTGCGGCTCGATGAATGAAAACATTCGGCCGGGAGAGATGACCCTGATAACCGATCATCTCAACATGACGGGCAGAAATCCGCTTGTCGGCAGGAACTTCGACGAAATCGGCGAACGATTTTGTGATATGAGCGAACCGTATGACACAGAACTTCGAAACCTGGCAGAAACGGTTGCGACCAATGCGAAGATCAACATCAAGAAAGGGATTTACGTTGGTTATCTCGGCCCCAGTTACGAAACCAAAGCCGAAATCAAGGCTTACAGAAACATGGGAGGCGATGTCATCGGCATGTCCACCGTCCCCGAGACCATCGTCGCCAGGCATGCCGGTATCAGAGTTTTGGGAATCGCTTGCGTCACCAATATGGCAACCGGCATCAGTGAAAGCAAGTTGTCGCATGAAGAGGTGCTGGACAGGGGGCAAAAAATCGCCAAGGACCTCATCATGTTACTTGAAGGGATCCTCGAAAAGTTGTAAATGTCACGCTATTGTCATATATATGGAAAGGATATTGCATATGGAAAAAAGAAGATTATACCGGGATACGGATAATAAGCAGATTTTTGGAGTCTGCGCTGGTCTCGCCGACTATCTTGAAGTCGATGTCACGCTGATCCGGGTTTTGTGGCTAATTGCCGTGCTGTGTGCCGGCAGCGGTCTATTGGCTTACCTGATCATGGCGATTGTCGTCGAGCCCAAGGCGGTCGTGATGGAAAAGATTCGCAAAGAGAAACAAACAATCGTCGACAACGACGACCCCTTTGCCAAGTACGACAAATAAACATCATGATCAAAATATTGAGCCAAAACGGCTCGATTTTTATTTACATAAGGAATAATGTAGTCACGCTCTTTATGATAGCATTTTCACCAAAAAACCATGTTATAAGAGTTTCTTTTACTCTGTAAAAAAGATATAATTTAAGCAAAGGAGAGCGATGGATCTTGGACGAATACAGACTTCACAAGCACATCATCTGCATCGATCTCAAGAGTTTTTTCGCCTCGGTCGAATGCAGTCTTTTAGGCTTGGATCCGTTCAAGACGCCACTCGTCGTCGCCGACCGCTCACACGGCAGCGGCGCGATCGTGCTCGCCGTCTCGCCTTACCTTAAAAGCCTCGGCATACCGAATCGCCTGCGGATTTTTGAACTTCCCAAGAATATGAAGATCATGTTTCAGAAACCGCGGATGGAAAAATATCTCGAATATTCCGCCAAGGTCGTCGAAATCTATCTGCGCTACGTCTCTGAGGAAGACATGTACGTCTATTCCGTTGACGAAGTGTTCCTTGATTTGACGGAGTATCTTGATTATTACAGGAAAACGGATTATGAAATCGCCAAGATGATCATGGACGAGATCTACCGGGAGACCAAGGTCTATTCCAGTTGCGGCATCGGCCCGAACATGCTGATGGCAAAACTGGCGCTCGACATCGAATCGAAAAGCGCCAAGGACTACATCGCCAAATGGGATTATGAGGATATTCCCGCACGGCTTTGGCCGGTATCGCCGCTTTGCAAGATGTGGGGCATCGGCAAAAACATGGAGGCGCATCTGAACAAGATGGGCTTTCACAAGATTGGCGACATCGCCAATGCCGATGTTGCCAAACTGAAACGAAAATTCGGTGTGTTGGGGGAGGAACTGTATTATCACACCCACGGCATCGACATGAGCCTGATCCAGGATAAACTGAAGATCCGGCCGGTACACAAAAGTTACGGAACCAGTCAGGTGCTGTTTCGGGATTATTTCAAACCCGACATCTTCCAGATCATGCTCGAGATGGTCGATGATGTCGTCAGGAGACTGCGCATCAGTCGCAAGTTGGCGAACACCGTCCATTTCGGCGTCGCCTACAGCAAAGACACAGGCGGCGGTTTTGCCAGACAAATCAAACTTGAACAGCCTTCAGCGAGCGAATCGACGATTTACCAGGCCTGCCTGAAACTATTCGACAAGCATTACGAAAACGAGCCGATCCGGCGCATCCATGTCGCCGTGGCCGGGTTCACCGACAAGAACGACTATCAATTCAGCTTGTTCGAAGATGTGGAAAAAGTCGTCAAGGAACAACAGATCTTCGCGGCGATGGATGAGATCAAGATCAGATTTGGCAAAAACAGCGTCAACCGGAGTTCCTCAGAACTGGAAGCATCGACAGCCAAGGCGCGCAACGAAACGATCGGTGGCCACCATGCCTAGAACCTATGTCGACCGGGGCATCATCAAATGGAACGCCTTTGACGCGCTTGTCGGCTACCATTCGATGCTTACGGACATGAAATACCGTCTCGGCAAGAAAGAAAAGCCGATTTTGAGTGACGACGCCTATGAGGAACTCAACCAGAAACTGGCTGTCGCGGTCCACGAGGCAAAGGACGTGGAAATCAGGTATTATGCGGACGGATACATCCGCTACACCTTCGGCAACATCAAACGGGTCGACTACCAGAACCGGCAGATCGTCCTGTCGACATTGGAAAAGTTCCGGGCGGAGGATATCGTCGACATCCGCCTTTCCTAAAACAACACCAGAACGCCCGCGCCTTTCTCGTAAAACAGCAACGATGTGGGCGTTTTCGGTTATGACGAAGACAAAGTTCATAATGACGCAGACACTTGACAAGCGGGACCGCTTGGCGCTAGACTGATGAAGGAAGGCGAAGTGATAACATGTGTGACACGCTTTATAAAAAGACGGATACCGGTTATTTGTTTGCCAAGAACAGCGATCGCAGCCCCAACGAACCCAACCTCTCGCTATTCATTCCCGCCGCCTTGTGGCAGGATGAATCTTTGGCGTGTACTTACATCTCGATTCCCCAAGTGAAGCAAACATACGGCTGTATCATCGTCCGGCCATCATGGACCTGGGGAGCGGAAATGGGCGTGAATGACCAAGGTGTCACAATCGGCAATGAAGCGGTCTTCACCCGCGCCAAAAACAAAAAAAAGCCATCGCTGATCGGCATGGATTATGTGCGATTGGTCTTGGAACGCGCAGAGAACGCCAGAAAAGGTGTCGAGATCATCACTGAATTGCTATCCATTTACGGACAGGGCGGCAACTGCGGTTTTGACAAACCTTTTTACTACGACAACTCATATCTGATTGCCGATCGCAACGAAGCCTGGATTTTGGAAACCGCAGGCAAGGCATGGGTTGCCAAACCGATCGCGGATTATGGCAACATCTCCAATCGCTTGTCGATCCGCACCGAGGCCACTCAAGGCAGCCAGGACGTCAAAAAAGACTTCTACCGCCACAATGTCGAACCGCTGTTCACACATTTTTCCTGTTCGCTCTCCCGTCGTCGCTTTGGCGAAAACGGGCTTGCTTTGCTTGAGAAAGACGATTTCTTCGGCTTGCGCCAACTGATGCAGTCTCATCATCCCGATGATGAGAACACCTTGTTCACCAAAGGGTCCTTGCGTAGCCTTTGCATGCACCGGAGCGTTCTTGGCGACCATACCACCGCCAGCATGGTGGTGAAAGTTGAAGGCGGCGAAATGAGTCTGATGCTCACATCGGCCTCAACGCCTTGTCTGTCATTGTTCAAACCGGCGTTTCTTGACGCCCATACCGGGATCGTCTTTGATGATGAAACTTCCGCTTATGGATATTGGCTGCGCCAGGAAAAGATCCGCCGCTGTTTGTATGCGGGCCGAATCGATCTCAAAGACTATCGCCTGCGCTTGCATCAGGCACAAGCCGAAATCGACAAACTAGGGGAAGGATTTCACGCATCAAGGGCGAAAGAGGATCGTGAAAACCTGGTTGCAAACTGCCTGGAGATCGAGGAAAGATTTTTAAAACCATATATGCAAATCGCCACCTCCATCACCGGGCTTTCCCAACCCAAACTCTGGCGCAATAAGAACAAAAAACTCGATGCGAACGTGTTCTCCCGGGAACTTGCCGCAAGGAGCGGCAAATGAAAGTCGTCGTCTGTCCCGATTCCTTCAAGGGCACATACAGCGCTTCCGAGATCGCCTTATGGATCACAGAGGCGATCCGGGCGATCGACGCGGGGATCGCGGTGACGACAATGCCGCTTTCTGATGGTGGTGAAGGCTTTGGCGAAACCTGGAATCACCTGCACAAAGGCGTATCGATCACGATCGACTCCCTAAGCGCCACTGCCAAACCGCTTCAAAGCAAGGCGTTGCTTCTGGGTAATGAGTTTGGTGTTCTGGAGTGCGCCTCCAGCTGCGGATTGCCGCAGGTTGATGCCGATCACGACATCTTGCAGGCCACTTCCCGTGGCTTGGGAATCGATATCCGCGCGCTTGTCGAGCGGGGCGTCAAAACGATCGCCATCGGTCTGGGCGGATCGGCGACCAACGATGCTGGCTGCGGCGCGCTGTCCGAGCTGGGAGTGGACTTTTTAAACAACCTTGAAGAAGCGTTTATCCCTACAGGCGGAACGCTCGGCAACGTCCGCACAATCCTATTGGACAAGGCAAGAACGCTTTTACATGATGTGGAGTTGCTCCTTTATACCGATGTTCTCAACCCCCTGACCGGGCCCAAAGGCGCATCAAGAGTGTTCGCGGCGCAAAAAGGCGCCTCAGCCAAAGACATCGAAATCTTGGAAGGCAACATGGGGTCATTCCAGAAGTTGCTTCACTCAGCGGGTGTCGACACCGATCAAGCGGGGATGGGTGCGGCCGGCGGCATCCCTGCCGGATTCTCTTTGTTGCCGAACGTCACGATCAAATCCGGAATCGAGGCGATCCTCGATGGCCTTGGCTTTGCACAACACATCCGAGACGCCGATCTGGTGATCACCGGGGAGGGACGTCTGGATGAACAAAGCTTTGACGGGAAGGTCCTCTCCGGCCTGATCGACCGACTCCGGGAAAGCCGCACGCGCCTTGTTTCACTCTCGGCGACAGTAACTCTGGAAGGGTTGCGCCTTGCCGGAGAACACGGGGTTGAATGTTGTTCGTTATTTCTGCCAAAGACACCCGCAATCCGTGATGTCACGGCTTTGAAGGCGCGACTTCAAGAATGTGTTGGCCTCATTTTGGGTTGATTCGCTTGAATCATTGATTATCGTTTGTCAACCAAAAACCGCGCTTGCGGTTTTTTCTTGGGACACTATGTGCTACAATCAAGACAAGACAAACGATCACAACATTCGTTTTGGAGGTGACCAGCATGATCGAAGAGAAGGCCTTTGCCAAAGTCAATCTCTTCATCAACGTCCTCAGCCAACGGAAAGACGGCTACCACGATTTGCAGATGATCAACGCAAAAATCAACTTGTTCGATACGATCCGGATCGAGAAAATACCCACTCCGGGCCTGGCTTTGATCGTGTCCAACGATTTGTTTCTGTCAAACCAGAACAATGTTGTCCACGATGTCGCCTCAGAGATCCTAAGGGCCTATGCTCCGGAGGAGGGCGTGCGGATCACGATTGAAAAGAACATCCCCTTTGGCGCCGGGCTTGCCGGCAACTCCGCGGATGCGGCCGCGATCATCAAAGGCATGAGCAAGTTGTTATCTCTCAACCTCAACGAGTCGGAAATGGCTGAAATCGGCCTTCGGTTCGGGGCTGACATACCTTATTGTCTGGTCGATCATCCAGCGCTTGTCGAAGGCGTCGGGGAAAAAATCACCAAACTCGACATCGATTGGAAACCTTGGAAGATCCTGCTCTTCAATCCAAAGGTTTATGTGTCCACACAAGCGGTTTTTGATCTGGGGAACAAGGCGGGATTTGCCAATACGGATATCGCCCCCGTTCTCCAGGCGCTTGCGGACAAGAACATAACCAGCTTTGCCTCATTGCTCGCAAACGCCTTCGAACCACTAGTGGCGGACAACTATGAAGATGTCAAAAACGCCAGGGACCTGTTGGCCGAACGCTTGGGAAAGACGAATCTGGTGATGACCGGAACAGGGTCGACATTCGTCAAAATGATCCCCGAAACCGAAGCGGGAGTAACCAATTTCATCGCTGAATTTGGCGAAAAATATTTCGTCGGGCTCTATGATTTTTTGTGATTTATTCGGCAACCCTATGGAAAAACGATTTTTTGCGTGATATAATCAACTAAAGAGGTGGGAGTATGTTGATAACAGAAGTCCGCGCAAAAAGGGTAAACGGAGATAACCGCTTGGTTGGAATTGCCGCCATCACCATCGACGAGTGCTTCGTTGTTCACGAACTGAGGATCATTGAGGGGAAAAACGGTTTGTTTGTTGCGATGCCAAGCAGAAAGATGCCGAACGGTGAATTCAAGGACGTTGCTCATCCCATCAATACCGAGACCAGAAGTGCGATCGAGAAAGCTGTTTTGGAAGCTTTCGCTAAACTTCCGGAACTACCAGTTGAATAGATTCCTTTTGTAAGACGCCGTGCCAACTTTGCGAAGTTGGCACTTTTTTATTCGGCGCCAATGTTGTATAATAAGTCTGGCAATGATATCCAATATGAAGTCGGAGGATATAAATGGCAGTTTTTCACGGTTCAAAAGTCAAGATTTTCGCATTGAGCTCGAACAGGAAATTGGCCAAAGATATCGCAGACTACATCGGCATTCCCCTGTCGGTTTCCGAAGTGACTCACTTCGCCGACGGCGAGATCAACATCAACATTCCCGAAACGGTCAGGGGGCACAAGGTGTTCGTCATCCAATCGACTTGCAACCCCGTCAACGAACACATCATGGAACTTCTGATCATGATGGATGCCCTCAAACGGGCCTCCGCCAGGGAAATCAACGTCGTGATCCCCTATTACGGCTATTCTCGACAGGACCGGAAAGCCAAAGCCAGACAACCGATCTCGGCAAAACTGGTAGCCGACCTCTTGCAGGTCAGCGGCGCCACGCGGGTGATCTGCATGGATCTCCATGCCGCCCAGATCCAAGGTTTCTTCAACATCCCGATCGACAATTTCCGTTCCCTGCCGATCATCGCGAGATACATGAAACAGAAAAACCTGACCGATATCGTCGTCGTCTCGCCTGACCATGGCGGAGTCGCCAGGGCCAGATCGCTCGCCGATGCGCTTGTGGCACCGATTGCGATCATCGACAAGACGCGCCCCGAACCGAATGTCGCCGAGGTGATGAACATCATCGGCAAGGTTCGCGGCAAAAACTGCATCCTCGTCGACGACATGATCGATACCGGCGGCTCGATGTCCGCCGCGGCATACGCCTTGAAAGAAGCGGGAGCCAAGGATATCTACGCTTGTTGCACACATCCTCTGCTCTCCGGAAACGCCATTAAACTCTTGGAGGAGGCACCTTTGGTCGAGGTTGTCTGCACGGACACGGTCGAACTTTCCAAAGAGAAACATTTTTCCAAACTTGTCCAGTTGTCGATCGCCGAACTGATCGGCCAGGGCATCATCAACATCATCGACGACCAAGCGCTTTCGACACTCTTCCAATGATCTATCGACCGGCCGAAAACGGCCGGTTTCGTTTCAAATCGTTCCGAGCGGTTTACAAGCCCGGATTTTGTGGTATAATATGGATAAATCAGCGAACGGACGAGTACTGCGCGCCATCAGCAACAGCGATTAGGGGACGGTGGAAGCCCTAACGGAACGCACGCACGGAAAAACACCCGGGAGAGCCAGAAGAAATCAGAGTAGAACTGGACGTCGATCCGCGTTAAGGATTTCAAGGGCCGGTCATGCCGGAAATAAGGTGGCACCACGAACATTTTTCGTCCTTTGTCAAGGGACGATTTTATTTATTTTTAAGGAGAAAGCGATTATGGAAACGACTGTAAGAAGACTTTACGGAACCTACGCAATAATCAAGGATCAAACCGTCGCTCTGTCCGGATGGATCAGAAACAACCGCGCACAGAAGGGGTTTGGATTCATCGATCTTCATGACGGCACCTATTTTCATAGCGTCCAGGTGGTGTATGAGGAAAACGGGATCGATAACTTTCGGGATATCCAGAAACTGCGTGTCGGCGCCGCCGTTTCCGTAAACGGCACCGTCGTTGTGACCCCGGATATGAAACAGCCGTTTGAGATCAAAGCCAACGCGATCACGCTGATTGGCGACAGTCCGGAAAACTACCCGATCCAACCAAAGCGGCATTCACGCGAATTCTTGCGGGAAAACGCCCATCTGCGAGTGCGGACCAACCTCTTTCAGGCGGTGTTTCGCGTTCGCTCCGTCGTCTCCCAGGCGATTCATAACTTTTTCCAGGATCAAGGCTATGTTTATGTGCACGCTCCAATCATCACC
Organism: uncultured Caryophanales bacterium; assembly: GCA_937958685.1. GTDB lineage: Bacteria > Bacillota_I > Bacilli_A > Izemoplasmatales > Hujiaoplasmataceae > JAAYZB01. Next base: position 24,373 of record CALGNF010000125.1, on the reverse strand, counting down.
GGTTCGGATGCGGAAGGCGCCGGGGAAATGTTCAAAGTCACAACGCTCGCGTTGGATAAACTCACCAAAGGGCAGGATATCGACTACACCAAGGATTTCTTTGGCAAAGCGACAAACCTCACCGTTTCCGGCCAACTCCAGGCCGAAGCCTTCGCGCTCGCTTTTCGCAAAGTCTACACCTTTGGGCCGACATTCCGCGCCGAAAACTCCAATACCCAGAGACACGCATCGGAATTTTGGATGATCGAACCGGAAATCGCCTTTTGCGATTTGCATCAGAACATGATGATTGCCGAGGCGATGGTCAAACACATCATCGGAGAAGTATTGTCCAAATGTGAAGAAGAAATCGCTTTTTGCGACGGTTTCGTGGAAAAGGGACTGCACCAGAAATTGACAAAGGTCCTCTCCTCGGCGTTTCATACCGTAACCCATCGCGAGGCGGCAAGGATTCTGATCGAAAGCGGCCATCCCTTTGAGATCGCGCCGACATACGCGGACGATTTTGCGACAGAGCATCAAAAATACCTGACCAGGCATTTCGACGGGCCGGTATTCGTCATCGACTGGCCAAAAGACATCAAGGCGTTCTACATGCGCTTGAACGACGACTTGGAAACGGTTGCTGCCATGGATCTTCTGGTGCCCGGAGCCGGTGAATTGATCGGTGGCTCGCAAAGGGAAGAACGGATCGATGTTCTGGAAAAACGCATGCGGGAATTGAAAATCGATGCCGCACCACTTTGGTGGTATCTCGATCTGCGCCGCTATGGCGGCGCGCCGCACGCAGGCTTCGGACTTGGACTCGAGCGCATGGTCATGTATCTGACGGGCGTGGACAACATCCGCGACGTGATTCCGTTCCCGAGAACCCCCAAGAACTGCGAATTCTGACAAATGCGGACATCGAACCGCCTTCGGGACGGTGTCTGTGTTGTTATCGATTGAGATATTCACGACGAAGGATGTGGACCAATGAGAAAAATCGCCATTTCGCTATTGTTCGCGATCGCCATAATCGGAATTTACGGATGCTCCGAAACGACGACGACAACAGGGACGACGATCGCAACCACCACCACGATCCCGATCACGACACAGACGACGGGCACCACCCAAGCCACAACCATCCCAGCAACAACCACTGTAGTCACGACCGCGCCGACCACATTGGCGGCAAGCGACACCGAGGAACCGACCACGACGCTTACCGGATTGGCGCTGGCAATCGAGCAGCTCGCCAACCCCCTCAATCTGGCGCTGTTTATCACCGATGACCCCACCACCAAAATGGGGTTCAATTTCGAACTTCCAACCGATGAGGCAGGCTATGTCGAAATCGCCGCGGAAGGAACGCAAACATACATCCGCCATGAGGCGGAAAGCAAAAGCCGCGCCATCGGCAACCGCACCGTCCACTTGCGGTCCCTTACCATTGACCAACTCACGCCCGGCGAGACATACAGCTACCGGGTTACCAATGCGGACAACTCGATCGCGAGCGACTATCACCAATTCACGCTACCGACGACGGAAGCCACGGAATTCACATTCATGTTTTTGCCCGATCCGCAGGAAACCTGGGATTACGGCTATCGCATCTATGCCGCGAACATCATCTCGGTGCTCGAGTATGCAAAGACCAATTACGATTTCGTCGTCGTTCCCGGCGATATCATCAACGACGCCGACGTACGGAGCCAATGGAATTGGTTTTTCCGCTATTCATCGGTCTATTCCTTCACCAAACCGCTGGCGGCGACTTCCGGCAATCATGATGTCAGCGGCTTCAACAGAACCAGCATCCAAGCGATGGAATACGATGGTTATCTGAATTTGCCAACCAATGGCCCCGCGTATGAAGAATTCACCGAACTCGCCGACGACCTGCGCCAAGGCAACTTCGATAACGGTAAAACCTATAGTTTTGACTACGGCAACGCCCACTTTGTCATGATCAACACCGAGATGTTTTGCGATGGCACGACCGCCTGCCCGGCTTTCGACACGGTCAATGCCACGATCTTGGAAAACTGGCTCAAAGCTGACTTGGCGGCAAACGCCAAACCGTGGTCGATCATCGTCTTGCATCGCGGACCCTACAGTTCATCCTATGACACCGTTTCCGTCAGAAACCGCCTGGCGCCGATCTTTGATGAATACGGCGTCGACTTGGTGCTCGCAGGGCACGACCACCAGTATTCGCGGGCGGTATATGCCGATGGGGAACTCATTGAGTTTGATATTGCCGATACGCCGGCTTTTGGCGAAGTCCTCTTGGCCGAGGAATCGGGTTCGGGCCGAAACCTCAATCTGTATGCATCAGTTCTGGGAACGACTTATCTCACCGGAAACACGACCGGCACCAAATTCTACGGTTCCACCCGCTCATCGGGGATTTCTGTGAACTACAAATTTGCCGGCGAATATCCGGTGATCTCGATGATCACAGTGATGCCAACGGGGATCGAAGTCAAATCCTATGCCGTTGTCAAAGCCACAAATCTGACGCTTGAGCCCAGCAGCATCGTGCTTCTGGAACGGTTCACGATATTGAAGGAACACCCGGAGACATGATCAATGCATGAAAAAACCGGAAATCAATCCGGTTTTTTTATGCTTGTCAAAACTTATTTCTTGGGATCCTTCAACGCTTCAACAAGACCGCTTGCCATCCCGACAACGCCCTGAAGTTCGGAGGGGATGATGATCTTCGTCGCTTGACCATTGGAGACTTTTTCGAGCGCCTTGTAGGCTTCGATCGTCAAGACCGCATGATCGGCCTTGACTTCCTTGATCAGTTCCAGGCCGCGGGCAGTCGCTTGTTGGACCTTGACGATCGCTTCCGCCTGGCCTTCGGCCTCGCGGATAGCGGCTTCTTTTTTGGCTTCGGCGCGCAGGATCGCGGCCGCTTTCTCGCCTTCGGCCTCCAAAATGTTGGCGGCCTTTTTGCCTTCGGCAATCAGGATCGATTCCCGGCGTTCACGTTCGGCGCGCATCTGCTTCTCCATCGCCTCGCGGATTTCCTTCGGCGGAATGATGTTCTTCAGTTCGACACGGTTGATCTTGATGCCCCACGGGTCGGTGGCTTCATCAAGAATGATGCGCATTCTTTCGTTGATGAGGTCGCGGCTGGTGAGCGTCTGGTCGAGTTCGAGTTCACCGATGATGTTACGAAGCGTCGTCGCGGTCAGGTGTTCAATCAGGAGGCCGGGGTTTTCGGCGCCGTAGATGAATTGCTTGGAATCGGTGATCTGCATGAAGACAACGGTGTCGATCTGCATCGTGACGTTGTCCTTGGTGATGACCGCCTGGGGCGGAAAGTCCAGGACTTGCTCCTTGAGGATGATGTGGTCGGTGACCTGTCCGCGCGCATTGTAGGTTCGCTTGATCCTGTCGATGAAAGGAACGAGAAAGTGCAAGCCGGCATTCCAGGTGGCATAATAGCTGCCGAACCGTTCGATTACATATTGTGTGGCTTGGGGAACGATCTTGATCCTTGTGCCGACATAAATCAAAACGATGACGATGACGATGATCAGGATGACGAGGCCGGTGATGTTTACATCGAGAAACATTGGTTTGAACATGATGAATCCTCCTTATTCTATATCAATTTTATTGGTGATGACATTAATATCCATACCCGGCTTTGACAACATTCATCTTTAGCAGGATATCGCGAAGCGTGGCCTTTCTACGGGTGAACGAAATCAGAAGCAGGTCGATGACGACGGACAGCAAGAGCAGCACGACGCCACCGTAGATGCTGATAACGAAGACGATGATGATGAAGAAATATTTGAAGACGACATCGTGGAAGAACACGCTGACCGAATGCACAGGACCATCCAACTTGATTTGCATGATCCTTCTCCCGAGCGTCTTTCCGCCGACCGCAAGAACATAGATGGTGGTCAACACCAGAAAGCCAAGGGCGAAATAGTAGACAATCGAAAGAAAGTATTTCGACAACTCACGATTGAACGGTTCAACATCGATTGTGTTCTGCATTTCCAAAATCTGCATTTTCTGTTGGTAATTGAGTTGTGCCAAAGCTTTGAGTTCGTCATTGTCGCCGGCGAGCGTGACCGCCGCCGAGTATTCCTCCCCTAAAACGGTGAGGTCGGCGTTGTAAGCTTCCAGGATCTCCTGATAGGCGGAGTAAATGTCGTCAAAATGCTCGACTTGATTGCGAAGGATCGTCCGGCCGAAGATCAGGAACGTCAGGTAGACGACCATCATGACGATGATGATGTCGGTCAAAGAGGAAAAGGCCCGTTTTAGGAAACCCGCATTCATTGTTTTTTCTTGACCACCAATTTGACGCCGTCGATGCCAAGAACCTCGACACGGTCTTCGACTTCAATCGCTTCATTGGCAATGGCTGTCCAGATCTTGCCGTCGATCTTGACCTCGCCGCGTTCGCCGTCGGGGATTCTTTTGGAACAGATGGCGGTTTTGCCTACAAGTTTGTCAGCGTTGGTTTTGATCTCATTCTTGCGGATATAGTTGCGAAACACCGGACGCAAGCCGAGCAGCAAAAGCACGGAAACAACCAGAAAGACGATGATTTGGAGCACATACAGCTCAGGCCAGAAGATTGCCAGAATCAAAGAGACGAACGCGCCCGCCGAAAACCAGATGCTCGACAAATCCATCGTTGAAGCTTCGATGACGCCGGCAAGAATGATGACCGCGAACCAAACCAGGATCATTAGAGTCCCGGTTTCAATTGCAAGAAACATCTCCATCACACCTCACTATTCTTCAAATCAATGATCAAGGCCTTTTCTTTATCATTCCAGGAAGCCCTGAATTTATAGGACTGGTTGTTGCCAAACTCCAACTTCATCAAAGCGGCCACATCCTTGAGAAAGAGTTTGTTGCAGATTCGGGAGTAACTGGACTTGACGGTTATGTTGTGTTGTTGGGCCTCCGGCACGTACCCGAGTTTGATCTCCTCTTTGGTGATCGGCTTGATGGCGATGACCTTGTTGTCGCGATCTAGTCCGAGCAACACCACGTAAGCATTCTCAAAATAGGAAGTCGCCGACTTGTTCAACGTGATGTTGGCCTCATACAGAGTGGCGATCTCGTCCAGAGGTTTTTTTGATACCCAGGTGAAATTCATTATACATCAACCTCCATTATAAACTGATTCCCTTCTATTAACAATTATATCACGTCTCTTTTAATAATTCAATGATTATTTAAAATTATTTAGAATTACTTTGATTGCCTGCAATGTTTACTTAGGCGGTTCTTCATAGTATAATTATAATATTGGTGGTGGGGCATATGCGCGACTTCGATTCCGGTCAAATCGCGGAAAGAAGCCTGATGAAAACCTTCAAAGGGCCGATTTTCGCCAAACTTGTCAAGGCCGTCGACGATTACCGGCTGATTGAGGATGACGATAGAATCGCGGTGGCCGTCAGCGGCGGGAAGGACTCGCTGCTTCTGGCAAAACTTTTGGAGACATACCGGAAGTACGGATCGCGCCGGTTTGAACTCCAATATCTGACACTTGATCCCGGTTACCCAGACGAATTGCTAGCAAGACATCGAGAAAATTGTGAAAAACTGAATATACCGATCAATATCTTTCCGGCGAACCTGTTTGCGGCCGCTACTTCCATGGCCCCCGAATCTCCATGCTATCTATGCGCCAGAATGAGACGCGGGTTTTTGTACAGCAAAGCCAAGGAGCTTGGATGCAACAAACTTGCCTTGGGGCACCATTTCGACGATGTCATCGAAACGACCCTGCTCAACATCTTCTATGCCGGTTGTTTCAAAACGATGCTTCCGAAAGCGAAAGCCGAGAACTTCGACGGCATGGAATTGATCAGACCGATGTATCTGATCAAGGAAAAAGACACCATCCGTTTCGCTCGGCACCACCAACTGCACGTGATCGACTGCGGATGTCCCGTCGCCGCCAGTCAACTCGACTCCAAGCGGCGGGAAATCAAAAATCTGATCGATTCGCTCAGAAAGACATACAAGAACATCGACATCAACATCTTTCGCGCCGCGGAAAACGTGAATTTGGCAAGCGTTCTCGGCTACCGTGATGATACAGGAAGGCACAGTTTCCTTGATGGCTATTAAAATAACAAAGCGCAATCCACACCAACCGGCCGAAATTGCGCTTTTTGTTATCAAGGTTTCACGTGAAACATTATTTGCCGAGACAGAAACGCGAGAACAATTCATCCAACAGGGTCTCGCCTGAACTTTCCCCGGTGATCTCGCCGAGATGACGCCAGGCCGCATACAGATCGATCGCAATCATGTCGACCGGCATGTTTGCCGCGGTTGCGGTCTCGGCCGCAACCAAGGCTGTGAGGGTTTCCTCCAATTTGGCGACATGCCTGATGTTGGCGAATAACGCGTTCTCCCCCAGCGGACAATTTCCGGCAACGAACAAGGCTTTGACCGCCGCCGCCAGTTCATCGATGCCGATGTTGTTCTTGGCGGAGATGTTGACGATGTTCTCGGTCTCGAATTCGGCCTTTTTGCCGAGATCGATCTTGTTGCCGACGATGATTCTTTTCCGATCTTTGGTGAGATCGAGCAGTTTGTGATCCTGTTCCGTCAAGACATCGCTCTGATCAAGGACCAACAATACGAGGTCGCTGTCTCCCAAAGCTTTTTTAGCCCGTTCGATGCCGATCTTTTCGACTGTGTCATAGGTATCCCGAATGCCGGCTGTATCGACAAGTCTTACCAACAACCCATCAAGATTCAATTCCACTTCGATCAGATCGCGGGTGGTGCCAGAAACTTCCGTGACGATCGCCCGATCTTCCTTTGCCAGGGAGTTGAGCAGCGAAGACTTACCGACATTGGGTTTACCGATGATGACGGCCTTGATCCCGTCGCGGATGATCCTTCCAGTCGAGGCCTTGGCAACGATCTGGCGGATCTCGGCCAACAGATCGTTGATTCTGGGTTCCAAGATATCGGTGGTGATCTTGATGGCGTCGTCATATTCCGGATAATCGATGTTGACCTCGATTTCCGCAATCAGATTCAGAATCCGCTTTTGCAGATCTTGGACTTTCCTTTTGACATCGCCTCGCAAAGCGCTTTGGGCAAGAGTCAACTGCGTTTTGGTTTTCGCGGAAATGACGTCCATGATACTTTCAGCCTCTGTGAGGTCGATCCTGCCATTCAGGTACGCCCGGCGGGTAAACTCGCCTGGGTGCGCCATTCTGGCTCCTTGGCCAAGAATCGCCCTGATGATTTCGCTCGCGACGAAATCGCCGCCATGGCAGGTGATTTCGACAACGTCCTCGCATGTGAAAGAATGTGGTTTCCGGAACACGGAGACCATGACCTCATCGAGGACTTCGTCATCGACGACAATGCGGCCATAGGTTACGGTATGGCTTGCGGCTTTTTCCAGATTGGAGCCCCGGAAGATGTTGTTTACATAGGCGACGGCGTCATCTCCGGAAGCGCGGATGATGTTCAGCGCTGCCGGCCCGGAAGCCGTCGCCTTGCCGACGATTGTGTCAAATATCATAGCGATCACCACATTAATTTTACCATATTTGGCTGGTTATATTGTATAATACTTTTGGGTGATACCGTGAAAGACCATAAGAAACCATTTAAGTACTACCTGTTCATCTTCCTGCTGTCGACGGTCATCGTCGTCGCCTATTCGCTGTACATGATTCTGACCGATAGAGCTGAGATCGGTGAATTGACAAGCCTTTTCTTCGTACCGATAGTTTTCACGGGGATTTACTGGGCGGGAGACGTCTTGCTGGAAAAACTCGCCAAAAGAAGGAAGAAGACGGATTACGAAGGCGATTTTCTGCGGGAAGTCAGTCGCAAGATGCGTGATTCACGGGTGTTTATTCTTGAAGACTACCGAAAACTGCAACAGGATCAAAGATTTCAGGCGGCATTGAAAATCGCCTATCAAATCGCAAAAAACGGCGAAAACGAGACCTGGAATCTCGATAAACTTGAGAAGAAATTCCGACCGCAGACCCTGGAGGCAAGAGCGATGGATTTCGTCGTCGCCCACGTGAGGGAAATCCGGGAATCGACGGACAAATAACCGGGCGTTTGTATCAATATCCGCCAAAATGAGATATAATGATACCGACAGGAGTGGTCGGATTTGACTTCATATCAAGGCATGGCGATCAATCAGGGACTGGCCTATGGCAAAGTCCGCGTGGTGAGTGCCAAAACAGCCCCGGTGCCGCCTCGCAAGGCGGATGACAATCAAATCCGGTTGTTGGAAGACGCCATCCACAAGAGCGCGCTGCGTCTGGAACAACAGGCGAAAGCCGCGGTGAGCGGCTGCAGTCAGGCGGTGGCGTCGATCTACGAAGCCCACTCGCTGATGGTCAAAGACCCGTTGTTGATTAATCAGGCGCTCGAACTGATTAAAAACCACAACATGTCGGCTTATACGGCTTACCATACGGCATCGCAAAATATCATCCGTCAATTCAGCGAAATGACCAATGACTACATGAAAAACCGCATCATCGACATCGAAGATGCGATCGGCAGAGTGCTGGCTGCGCTGCGTGGAGACGACTATGAGGAAAGTTATGATTTTTTTGAGCCACGCATTCTTGTGCTCGATAGACTTAGGCCGAGCGTGCTGTTCAATTGCAGCAAAAAGCATGTTGCCGGCCTGATTGCCGAAAACGGCGCCTACAATGAGCATTCCTGTTTGATCATCCGGTGCAAGGATGTCCCCGCCCTGGTGATCCAAGAGGCCGGAAAGCTTCTTGACAACGATGACCGGGTATTGATGGATTGTGACAAAGGCCTGCTTTTCCGCAATCCGGATCCGACTTTTATGAACATCTATCTGAAGGAAAGGCGATGACCGATGAGTTATAAAGCGCTATACAGAATCCATCGACCGGCCGATTTCACCGAAGTCGCGGGACAAAAGCACATCACGACGACACTGCAAAACGCCTTGCAGAACAACACGGTCTCGCACGCATACCTCTTCAGCGGCCCACGGGGAACGGGTAAGACCTCCATCGCCAAGATTTTCGCCAAAGCGATCAACTGCGAACACGCACCAACGCCAAACCCCTGCAACCAATGCGACAACTGCCTGGGAATCCAGGACGGATCGATCAGCGACATCATCGAGATCGACGCCGCCAGCAACAATGGCGTCGACGAAATCAGGGAGATCAGAGACAAAGTCAAATATCTACCCGGGTATGTCAAATTCAAAGTTTATATCATCGACGAGGTCCATATGTTGTCACCGGGCGCGTTCAACGCGCTTTTGAAGACTTTGGAGGAACCTCCGGCCCACGTCATCTTCATCCTCTGCACGACCGAGCCGCAGAAAATTCCCCTCACGATCCATTCCCGTTGCCAGCGATTCGATTTCAAGACGATTGCCAACGCCGATATTCTCGACAAGTTGCACGACATCATCCTCAAAGAGGAAATCACGATCGACGAGGACGCGCTCGAGCAAGTGGCCATTTTTGCGGAAGGATCGTTGCGCGACGCAATCAGTCTTTTGGACCAAGCCCGCGCCTTCAGCCCTGAATACATCAAGATCGACGACATCAATCAGATTTGCGGCGCGGTTTCATTTGAAAAACAGATCGAAGTTGTCGAGGCAATTTTCGCAATGGACTCAACCAAAGCCATCAAAGCCATGGACGAACTGATTGTTGAAGGCAAGGAAGTCCACAAGATCGCCTTGAATCTGCTTGATTTGTTCCGCAATATTCTCATGTTCAAGAACACCGGCAACATCGACGGCAACAACATCGTCTTCGAAAACGAAAAATTCCGACTGCTAGCGAAATCCGTCAGCAACCGTCGCGTTTTCTACTATATCGACATCCTGATCAAGGCGATCAACGAAATCAAATGGAGCAACGCGCCAAGGCTTTTTCTTGAATTGGCCTTCATTCGGATGACCGATGCGGAAACTGATAGCGACGCCAGAATCTTCGACGAGATGGAAAAATTGGACGCCAGGATTCTCGAACTGGAAACCAGAAAGCCTTCCGCAATCGAAAAAATTGTCGAAAAGTCACTTGCGAACGAGGAAGTTGTTTTACCAGAGGTAAAACAAGAGGCTCAAGTCGAATCATTGGATATCCAGTTGCCCGAGGAAAATCTCGGCATCTTGGAAGCGCCAACGGAAATTGAGGCGACAAGCACTGGCGTTTCCTGCGAGGACATCACGAACACCTATCGCATCGAATTTGTCGAGGAAGTCCTGAACAAAGGCAACCGTGATGATAAATTCTACCTGGCCAACAATTGGTCGCGGCTGGCCAAAACCCATTTGGGAGGCGCCTACAAGCAATGCGCGATGAGACTCGAGACGGGAACGGTCGCCGCCAGCAGCACCGATAAAATCATCATCACCTTCGCCAGTCCCGGCGTCTGCAACGAGATGATGAAACCGGGAATCAAGGACATCGCCAGGGAAGTGCTCAAAAAGACTTTCGACCGGAATCTCGACTACATCGCCTTGCCGGAGGACCTGTTCGCCACGATTGGCGAGGAATTCGCCAGTCAGTGGCGCCGTGGCAAACGCAACATCAAACTGTCACCGATCGTATGCGACGACCTGCGCGATGTTTCCCGGGAGATGAGCTCACAAACAGACGACAAAGAACCGAAAGTCATCACCGATGCCCTCACCCTATTCGGCGATTTTGTCAAGGTCAAAAAATAATCAACAGGAGGGGTTGACAATGATTAACCCGCAAATGATCAAAAAAATCCAAAAAATGCAGGAGGACTTGAAAAAGGCGCAAGCCGAAATCAACGCCTCCACTTTCTACGGACAGGCCGGCGGTTCTGTCGTCAAGGTTGCGGTGAAAGGCACAAAGGAAGTCATTTCGATCGAGATCAAAAAAGACGAAGTGGACATCCAGGACATGGAGATGGTCCAGGATCTGATCGTGGCGGCCCTTAACGACGCCTTCAAGAAAGTTGATCGGGAGATGGAGGAAACGCTAGGCTCGCTGACCCAGGGCATGAAGTTTCCCGGGATGTACTGATGGATTATCCGCAAGCGCTGGAAGAACTGATCACGCATTTTCTCAGATACCCGGGCGTCGGCAGGAAAACCGCCGAGCGCTACGCTTTACATACGCTCAGCAAAATCGATCAGGAAGAGCTTGAGCATTTTTCCGTATGTCTTGCAAAGATCAAGAATGAAATCGGCAGATGCACGGTATGCGGGCACCTGACGGATGTCGATCCGTGCGCCATCTGCGCGGATGAACGCCGTGACAAGGACACCCTGCTGGTCGTTGAATCGCCCAAAGACGTGTTTGCAATCGAGAAGATCGGACGATACAAAGGGCAGTATCACGTGCTGCACGGCGCGATCTCACCCATCGACGGCATCGGACCGGAGGATCTCAATCTTGTCACGCTGTGGCCGCGAGTCAGCGAACCCTCGGTCAAGGAAGTGATCGTGGCCACCTCCGCCACCCAAGAGGGGGAGACCACGGCGATGTATATCCAACGGGTTTTGAAAACCACCGACGTCCTGGTCACGAGGATCGGGTATGGCGTTCCCGTCGGCGGCAATCTGGAATACACGGATGAGAAAACCCTGGCCAAAGCCTTGGAAAACCGGCGGAAGTTTTAGCAAAAACATAAAAATCGGACTTTGCGAATCTTGTTTATATGATATAATGTTATTACGTGATGTTTCCATATATTCGTTGTCGTTGAAAAAGAGGTGAAACGGATGACAATTGGAATCTATCCTGTCTTCTTGGCAATCATGGATACGATCGAAACATTTTTGCAGCCATACATCGATCAAGTATTGGGTTTGCTCGGCGGTCTGCCGGTGTGGGCTCAGGGAGCGGCCATCCTTGCTCTCGGGATTTTCACAATCGTCGGGTTGGTGGTTTTCATCAAGAAATTCATCAAGCTGTTCCTGGTGCTTGCCGTCTTGGGAGTGATCGTCTATTTCCTGTGGCAACAGGGCATTATCCAAAACCTGATCGACGGACTGACAGGGTCCGCATTTTATCGATTCGTGCTTTTGGCAACAATAGGGGTCTGATTGGTATTTTCAAACAAACCCCTCTTTTTTTTTCTTAACATTTGCGAAAACCGTTACAAGATTCTGGAGTGTGGACAAAGATTATATATGCAATATATAAAATTGAAACGTCCGATGGTATAATGTTAACGATACAATATCGATAGGAGACTTAACATGGAAATCAAAATGGTGAATCTGACGAAAATCTTTACGGCCAAAGACAAAAAGGAAGTCCACGCCGTAGACCATGTCGATTTGACTATCCCTTCGGGAAAACTCATCGGTCTTTTAGGCCCTTCGGGGTGCGGAAAATCGACGACGCTTTACCTCATCGCCGGTTTGCTCAGGCAGAACGAGGGGCACATTTATTTTGAGGACGACGAAGTGTCGGAGATGCCGCCGGAAAAACGGGGTATCGGACTCGTCTTCCAGAATTACGCGCTTTATCCGCACATGACAGTGAGAGAAAACATCCTGTTCCCCCTGCAAAACCTGAAAGTCGAGAAAGACGAAGCCAAAGCCAGGACTTTGGAAATGGCGGAACTCGTCGGATTGCAGGAAATGCTCGACCGCAAACCGAAGGAACTTTCGGGCGGGCAGCAACAACGCGTCGCCATTGCCAGGGCCTTGGTCAAACGGCCGCGGGTGCTGCTCCTCGACGAACCGCTTTCCAATCTTGACGCGCGGCTCAGGCTGCAAACGCGTGAGGAAATCAAGCGGATCCAAAGAGAAACCGGAATCACCACCGTCTTTGTGACCCACGACCAGGAAGAGGCGATGTCGATTTCCGACGAGATCGTCGTCATGAAGGACGGCGTCATCCAGCAAATGGGCGCTCCCCAGGCTGTCTATGACAAACCGAACAACCTGTTTGTCGCCAAGTTTTTGGGCAATCCCCAGATCAACGTCTTCGACGGCGAGATCCGCAACAAGAAAGTCTATGTCAACAATATGGCGATCGCCTCGACAAAATTGGCGGACCAGAAAGTCAAGGTCGGGATCCGTCCCGAAGGCTTCACGGTCGATAATGACAAAACCAGCGACTTCAAATTCGAAATCAACCTGGTCGAAACGATCGGCCGCGACACCACCCTGATCATCGATATCCCGGGCGAAGAAGGCGGCCTGTTGGATAAGCACTCTTTCAAAGTCATCGTGGATGCTTCGCACAAGATCGACAGCGGCCAGACGGTCCACTTCAACGTGAGGCCGGAAAAACTGCACCTGTTCGATCTCAACGGCGAGCTCCTGAAATAAACCATGGAAACGAAAAACAACTGGAGGGCCTGGCTATACCTCGCCCCGATGCTGTTCCTGATGGCGGTATTCACCTTCTATCCGCTGTTCAACGCCTTCGTCATTTCGGTTTACCGGGATTATCTGCCGCTTGCCAACGAGGGAGCAGGCACAATCTCCGGATACACCCTGTCCAACTACAGCGTCATCTTCAACAATCAGCTGTTCTGGCAGGCAGTTCTCAACACCTTCGTCCTGGCCTTTGTCTCCGTGCCGGTATCGATCATCATTTCCCTGTTCATCTCCGTGGGTCTGAAATCGATCCCGAAACTCAAAGGGTTCTTCCAATCGATCTTCTTTCTGCCGTATGTGACCAATTCGATCGCCGTCGGCATGGCGTTTGCCGTCATGTTCCACCGGAACCACGGGTTGTTCAACGCCATTCTCAGCTGGTTCGGCATCTCCGCGATCGACTGGATCGGCGGCACGGCCACCTGGTGGGCGCAGATGGGCGCGCTCATGATCTTCACGATCTGGGAAAGTTTGGCTTTCAAGATCCTGGTGTTCACAAGCGGCCTGCAAAACATCGACAAACAATATTATGACGCCGCCCGGATCGATGCGGCTTCCAAATGGACGATCTTCAAGCGGATCACGGTACCGCTGTTGTCGCCGCTGATCATGTATATTTCCATCACCTCCCTGATCGGCGCCCTCAAAGCCTATAACTCGGTCATCGGCCTCTTCGGCGAACGGCTCGGCGGACAACCATACAGCATGATCACGATCGTTGCTTTTGTGTATAAATACAGATCCGACTTCGCCTTCCAAGGCTATTACAGTTATGCCGCGGCCGGCGCGATCATCCTCTTCTTCATCACCCTGCTCTTTTCGGCCATGCAGACGATGGTCGCCAAAAGACGGGTCCATTATTAGGGGGTGATGATGATGGCAGAAGTCTTCGTTAAGAACGAAAAAGTCTACAAGACGCAGAAATTCATCTCCAACCTGCTGATTTTCATCTTTCTCGGGTTCGTGGCGCTTGTCGTCCTGGTGCCGTTTTACTGGATGCTGCTCACCTCTCTCAAGAACACCACGATGATCGAACAGGTCCCGCCGATTTTCTTCTTGAAACCGGCCGATTGGGAAATCGAGAACTACCGCAGCCTTTTCTACCTCGTTCCCAGCGGACCCAGACGTGGAGAACCGCTGTTCCCGTTCTTCACCTACATGCGCAATACGATCGTGGTCTCGATCGTCTCGACGGTTGGCACCGTCCTGACGACGGTCCTCGCCGCCTTCGCCTTCGCCCGCCTCAATTTCAAGGGTAGGGACGTGCTCTTCGCGATCCTCATCGCGACGATGATGATCCCGGGCGAGATCTTCATCCTGACCAACTTCCTCACGATCAACAAACTCGGTTGGTACGACATCATGAACCAGACCTTCATGGATGTCCTGCTGGCCATGACCCTGCCGTTCATGACCAGCGTGTTCTATGTCTTCTATCTGAGGCAAACGTTCAAGCAGATTCCGAACGAACTGTATTACGCCGCCAAGGTCGACGGCACCACCGATTTCCAGTATCTGTTGAAAATCATGATCCCGATCGCCCTGCCGACAATCATCACGATCACGATCCTCAACTCGATGGGCGCCTGGAACGCCTACATCTGGCCGGCGATGATCACCACCAAGGACGAGTTCCGTCTCGTTTCCAACGGTCTTCGCGGCGCCTTCACCGATTCAGGCACCGGCAGAACGGACTTCGGCCAGCAGATGGCCTCCGCGGTGCTCGTCACACTGCCTTTGCTCCTGATGTTCTTCGTCTTCCGCAAGCAGATCATGCGCGGTGTTTCCCGCAGCGGCATCAAAGGCTGATTAACTTTCACGATATGGTCATCAATCTCAAAATTGGAGGATAGATATGAAAAAACTACTGATTGGCTTGACAACTTTCCTGTTTGCCTTCGCGATCATCGGTTGCGTCGATGTCGTCACCACCGAAACCGCCGCGCCAACGACAACGGCCGCGCCGACGACGACAGCCGCGCCGACCACCACGGTCGTCACGACCCAGGGAACAACACTTCCCGGAGAGACCACCACGGTGACGGAAGCGCCAACGACTACGGCGGCACCCACCACCACGGCGGTTCCGAAAGTGCTGATGGATCTTCCCGATGATCCGGTGGAAATCGTTTTCTGGCACATCTACGGCGTCGACAAATCGGCTTTGCTCGACACGATGATCGACGAATTCGAAGCGATGTTCCCGAATGTGACGATCACTTCCACCTCCCAGTCTGATTACAACACGCTGAGAGAGAAGATCAACCTTGGCATTTCGGTCAACCAGGTGCCGACAATGGCGCTCGGCTATCCCGACCACTACGCCGCCTACATCACCGCCAACGCTGTTGCCAAACTCGATACCTACATCAACAGCAATGTCCGCTATGAAGTGCTTGACAGCCAATCGACGATATTTGGACAATTCGTCGATGTCGGCCTTGACATCGAGGACTTTGTGCCTGGTTATCTCGCCGAGAACAACCAGTATATCGGCGGTTTCTATTACTCGCTGCCCTACTCCAAATCCACCGAGACGATGGCGGTCAACCGCATGGTGCTGAAACATCATGTCACCGCGATCAGGGCGCTGGGCATCGAAATCTCCGACGAGGGCTTCCTTTCGCACGACAACCCGCTCACTTTCCAACAACTGCAAGATCTGACACCGATCCTCACCTCGGGGACCGGTACGACGAATGTGGGAGAGAAAAAATGCGGCTACCTGCTCAATTACGACTCCTCAGGCAACATGTATATCAACATGAGCCGTCAATTCAACGCGCCCTATACCAATTCACTGGGTGAAATCCTGATCGACAACGCGACAACGCTGTCGATGCTCAACTACATCAACGCGATGTTCAACGCCAAAACATTTGTTCTGCCGATCATCTGGGGTCAAAGTTACGGCTCGCTGAATTTCAAATATGGTGATGTCTGCATGACGGTCGGCTCGACCGCCGGCGTCGGCTACAACATCCCCTCGCTTGCGGATACCCAAGCCAACCTGAAGTTCGGGATCTTCGATGTCGACTTCGTCGGCGTTCCGCAATCAGTCGCCGAGCACAACACCCCCGTCACCCTGACGGACGGAACCAACAACTACAGCTTCACCGGCTCGCTTTCCGCGGTCCAGCAAGGCCCGAACATCGGTATCTTCAGCAGAGCGACCGCCAACGAGAAATTGTTCGCCTGGCTGTTCATCAAATATCTGACCAACACCGACAACACCGCCAGATGGGCAATGGACACAGGCTATCTGCCGGTCAGGCTTTCCGCCTACACGTCCGAAGTCGGAATTCCGCTCACGACCACTTTCACCACCACCTATGCGGACTTCTTGGAAATCGCCCAGGAATACTGGGAAGCCGATGGCATCGTCGACTGGGAAGTCACCGACGAAAGATGGGATTATCTCCATTCCTCGATGGTGGCCAATGTCGCCAGGGCGCAAACGCAATATTATCAATATGACCCGGCTTTCGCCGCCGGAGCGAGAAGCGCCGGATCGGCGCAAGCCCGTGTTGAAGCCGGCTACTGCCTGGAATTCATCTTCAACAAGACGCGCACACCATCAGCGGCTTTGAGTTTCATGAAGAACCAGTTGACCTGGTAAAAGTGGCAATCATTGTTTCTAAGGACTGAGGATAATGTATAAGAAACTTACAATCTTGTTGTTGCTCATGAGTTTCACCCTGTTCGTGGCCGGGTGCCAGGACATCACCACGACGACACCCGTCACGACCACCGCCGCGCCCATCACGACAGTCACGACGACGGAAACGCCGACAACGGTCACGACGACCGAGTCGCCGACGACAATCACCACGGCCGAACCGGCGACATTCGTCACCACGACCAACAACAATGTCATGCTTCCGGATCTTGCGGGTGAGAGCCAGGCAACGATCACGGACATACTGGAAGACTTGGGGCTGGAAGTCGTCTTTTCGATCGACGTCTCCCGGATCTACGAGGAAAACGAGTACGACAAATTCATCAAATACGGCTCCAACCTGCAAATCGGCGATCCTGTCGAACTTGGCAGCCTGGTCAGGGTCTTCACATCCCCGCTGCATCTGGAAATCAAGTATCTCTACCAACTGGACGAGTATGAAGACGATCTTGGCAATCCGCTGTTGCTTCAGGATGCCGATTATCAAGGCAAGGAATTCATCGCCGATGGCATCGGCGTCGTCACCGTCCAACGCTATATCGACGGCGACACGACCTGGTTCACCAGCGGCAGCCAAAGTTTTTCCGTAAGATATCTTGGCATCGACACTCCCGAATCAACGGCACTTTATGAACCGTGGGGGAAGGCTGCCGCCCGCTACACGGAAGCCAAGTTGAAAAACGCCGAGACCATCGTCCTTCAAGCCGAGGGCGAACGTCAGGACGGCAATGGCCGCTATCTCGCATGGGTTTGGTACCGGGATACAGCCGAGGATGATTTTATCCTGCTCAATCTCGAACTCGTCGAACTCGCCTATTCCAAAAACAAGGTGTCCGTGGGTTCGAAATTCACGATGCTGCTAACGCTCGCTGATTGGGACGCCTCCCTGACCAAACGCCGCGTTTGGGGCGAGATCGATCCCGAATACGACTATAGCCGCGATGGCGCGGAAATTTCGATCATGGACTTGATGCTCAACTTCGACGACGTAGTCGGATTGAAAGCCATCGTCACCGGTACGATCACCCGCAAAGTCGGAAACAACATCTATCTCCAGGACGATACGGGCTACGGCGTCTACATGTACGCCGGCTTCACGACCTCCGCGCAACTTCAAGTCGGAGCGAACGTCACGATCGGCGGCTTGGTGCCGACCTACTTCAGCGGCAGCCCGCAACTCACGAACTTCAAACGGACGCTGCTGTGGGTCAACGATCCCGTTGCCATGCCCGAGCCGCTTCTTATCACCAACGCCGATTTCGAGTTCGCCCGCATCGGTACCTTGGTTGAAGTCCAAAACCTGTATATCACCAGCATCAACATGGCGGGAAACACGGTTTATGTCAGGGACGCGCAGATGCGCAATTTCTCTGTCAGAATCGACGATTCCACCCAGCAAACCGCCACCACGCTCGGTCTCTCCGTTGGCAAAACCATCTCCGTGATTGGACCTTTGGGATACTATGACTTCGATTGGGAGGCAAGTCCCGATTATGTCTATTCCAAGTCCAAATTCCAGGTGATGCTTACCGACGTTTCAGACATAACGATTCACGATTAACAAAAATTCAAATAGGAGGGTATTATGAAAGTAACAATCAAGAGATTTATCTTTCTTGGCTTGCTTCTGTTGTCCGCTTTCGTATTTGTCGGTTGCGAAGACTTGACAACGACAGCCACACCGACGACTGCGGCACCGACAACAACAGTCGCACCGACAACCGCCGCGCCGACAACCGTGGCGCCGACAACCGTCGCACCAACAACCGCCGCGCCGACCACGGTGGCGCCGACAACCGTCGCGCCGACCACTGTCTCCACGATGTCCGATGCGGATATGGTCCAAGCGTTCCTTGACAGCATCGATCTCGGAACAATCACCGCCGTCACAGCGGATTTGACATTACCGACGGCGACACAGCCGGGAATGCTGGCCGTCTGGACGACGACTGATGCCGATGTCATCAGCGCCGCCGGTGAAATCACCGTTCCCGATTATGGCGACGGCAATGCGACCGCGACCCTGAGAGTGACGGTCACGCTCAACACCACGACCCTGTACAGGGAATTTGCGATCACCGTCCTGGAAGAATCGGCCACATCGTTCCTGACCAGAGTCGGCAACTCGATCCTGATCACCGGATCGGACGCGATCACCACCAGCTTCAAACTCCCGGGTCTCGCCCAAGGCGCAACCATCGCCTGGGAATCCGACAAGCCATTGATCGCCGCCATTTCGGCAACGATGGACGCGGAGAATCTCTACACGGTCACCATCACCAGAACCAAAGTTGAGGAAGGCGGAGAAAACGAAACCGTCCTTCTGACCGCGACCATCAGCATCGACGATGTCGAAGTCGAAGTCGTGAAATCGATCCGGGTCATCGCCGAACCGGCAGCTGTCGTCTACACCTCATTCGCGACGCTCCATAGCGAATCGATCCTCAATGACTACGTTGAAACGACCGGTATCGTCTACTCGGTCTACAACGGCGGCTACTGGCTGCTTGACGGCGACGGCAAATATCTGAACGTCTACACCGGAACTTCCGGCCTGTTCTACAATGTTGCCAAGCTCGGCGACCAAATCAGAATCCGCGGTTTGTACAAGAACTACAACACCCTGTATCAGATCTCGAACCTGACGCTCCAACAAGTGCTTGCCTCGGATCAAACGTACACCGTGACGCCGATTGTGGTCGAGGACGCACTGGATCTGAATGACATCGAATTCATCAACCCAACAGCAGATAAATTGATTCACGGACAGATATTCACTGTCTCGGCGATGGTAAAGGTCCTGTCGAACGGCTATGTCGATCTTTATGTCGGCGCTGTCCGTCTGGGAACGGTCTATTCCTACTCGCCCGCGACATCGCTTGCCGCCCTCAAGACTTTTGACGGCAAATATGTCACGATCGATGTCCTGTATTATACCCTGCACGGCACCAACGGCACGATGGTCACCTTCAACGGTACCGCCGATGATATCGAACTTGTACCCCTCACCGGACAAGACGCTCTCGATGCCGACCACGCCGCATTGGCGATCCCCGAATCCGCTTATGGACTGGATACGCTTGTCTTGCCGGTCCTTGGCGCGTATAATTCGGTCATCGCTTGGGAAATCCTGACCGGAGGCGAATATGCGACTCTTGATGGCGCGAACCTGACGTTCATCGACGTCGCCGCGCCGCAGGTAGTGACGGTCAAGGCGACCCTGACGCTTGGCGAACTGACTCCGCTTACCAAGGAATTCGAAATCGATGTCGCCGTCCTGGTCATCATCGACATCAGCGATGTCTACGGCACCGAAATCGCCATCGGCAACGCGATCGTCATCAAGGGCATCCTCACCGCCCAGACGACCCCGAGCGCCTTCTGGATCGAAGACGCCACCGGTGGATTGAACATCTATGTCCCCACGGGGATGAGAGATGCTTTCGCGCAGATTCCAATCGGCTCGGAAATCATTCTTTATGGCAAGAAACAGATCTATAACGGCTTGTACGAGATCGAGCAGCTGACGAAGTATGTCGTGACTGCGACACCGGTCGTCGTTCCCGAATCGACCTCGATCACAACCAACGATTTCACCCAAGCCGGACTGCTTCCATATCAAGGCATGCTGGTCAGCTTTGAAGGCTTCCAGTTGCGCGCGGCCCCGACGGTCGACACCTTTGGAACCTACCAATTCTATCTCGACCACACGGATACACGGACGATCGTCGTCAGACTCGACAACCGGACTCCGGGATATGCCGGCATCGTCGCGCAGATCCAGCAATTCACGCCCGGCGACATCATCAATGTTTCCGGCGCGCTGATCAACTGGTTCAATGTCCCGCAGCTGCAACTCACGATCCATACCGTCCTTGAAGCTCCCGATTCCGTCAAGGCCATGTGGGATGTCAATGCCCTGGTGGTCAAGACCTCGGTCGGCAGCGACGAAGAAGTCGTGTTGCCCATCGTGTCAGGAACTTCCGCCGTGACTTGGGAACTTCTCCCAACGGACCACGCGACTTTGGTTGGCAACACCGTCACTTACGGCGCGGTTTCCGTAGCGACCGAAGTAACCTTGAAGGCGACTTTCTCCTATCCGGTCACCGGTGGCGATCCAATCGTCAACACCAAGGAATATATCGTAACCATCTCCACTTATGAGGAGAAACTGGCTGAAGACAAGGCTACCCTGGAATTTCCTGCCACTGCCAATGAACTTGACCAAGTCACGCTTCCGGCGCTGGGAACCAACGGTTCGGTCATCACTTGGGAAATCACCGCTGGCGGCGTTGACGCCGGCATCCAATCCGGAAAACTCAATCTCGGCTATAAAGGCGAGGCTTATTCCGTAAGTCTGCTGGCGACGCTCACGCTCACCAAGGCTGACACCACGACGATCACCGACACCAAAGCCTTCACCATCGAAGTCGCTCCGGTCGTGGTCGTGTCCGTGACCGACGCTGTCACCGCCATCAAGGCGCTACCAGGATCAGATAATATCCTGACCGGCGACATCGTCTTCATGAAAGGCACGATCATCGAATTCAAGACGAGCGGAACCGCCGGTGTCTACAGCGGCGCTTACATCTCCGATGGAACTTCGGTCATCTATGCCTTTTACGCCTTCCCGAAAGCTACCTATGCAATCGGCGATGTCGTATTGCTCAAAGGCACTTTGAAAGAGTACTACAAACTCCAGGAAATCGACACGATCACGATTGCCGTGAAACTTGACGAGACACCGGCTGTCTATGACCCGATCGTCGCAACGATTGCCCAAATCGCAGCGTTCACCAGCGCCAATGCGGACACTTCTCCCTATCTGGCGTCGACGGTCACCGTAACCGGAACGATCATCAAGATCAGCTCAAGCTACTACATCACCAACGTGGAAAATCCAACTGTTTCCGAGAGGCTCCTATTCTACTTTGTCGAGTTTGACGAGCCGATGTTCCTCGCGGATCTGGTTGGCCAGGAAGTCACCCTGACTGCCGTCATCGGCGAATACCGCACGGATGGCAACATCCGCATGGCGGGCGCCTTCGCCAAAGTCGTGGTCACCGATCAGCAACGAGTGGCGATGGATGCCTCAAGACTCCCGGCAACCTTGACGCTCAGCGACGATTATATTGTTCCCGCTCCTGTCTACGGATCGACCTACACCGTCACGGCGGTATCCGCCGAGCTTACGGCTTACATCGATCACACGACGACCCCGGGAACGCTGCTTGTGACACAGCCTACAGATGAGAATAAGGTTGGCACGGTAACCATCACTGTATCAATGGATGGCGCTACCAGCCAGGAAGTCATCATCGCTGTGACCGTGGCCAAGAGCGAAGAAGCGCCGGAACTGCTGTCCCTGATGATTTATGAGATTTATGGCGGCGGCGGCAACACGGGTGCAACTTTCACGAATGACTATGTTGTTCTTTACAATCCTAATACGGTTGCGGTAAGCCTTGTTGGATATTCATTGCAATATTCCAGCGCCACCGGCGTATTCCAACTGGGAACCAACAACTCGCAAGTTTTGGATTTGACCGGCAGTATCGGCGCCCAGTCGTTTTATCTGATTCAATTGGCAGCCGGAACAACCGTCACTGACAAACCGCTTCCCGTTACGGCCGATATTACTCATATAACTAACTTGGCGACCACCAACGGGAAACTCGCCTTGGTGCTTGGTCCAGCCAGTTCGCCAATTTCGGGAATTGCAGATCCGAAAGTAGTGGACTTCGTTGGTTTTGGCACAGGCAATCAATATGAAGGTTCTGGCCCCGTTTTAGGAATGACAAACTCCATGGCAGCCCAAAGAAAAGCATTTGTCGATACCAACGACAATGCGGCCGACTTTGCGGTAGTCACGCCTTCGTTGAGTTACCTGCTTCCGTAATATTTGCTTGTCTCAGATTAGTTCTTATTACACAAAAAGAGATGCGGCATCACAACCGCATCTCTTTTTTATTATTATACATTAGGTTGATTTCTTATTGATAATTCGGAGCCGATGCGGTAAGCTCGACATCATGAGGATGTGATTCCACCAAGCCGGCGTTGGTGATCTTGACGAATTTCCCGTTTTGCTGCAGATCCGCGATGGTGCGGGCGCCGCAGTAACCCATGCCGGCACGCAAGCCGCCGATCAATTGATAAACGACATCTTCCAACTTGCCCTTGTAGGGGACCCTGGCCTCGATGCCCTCGGGAACGAGTTTGCGGGCTTCGACGGAAGCGTCCTGGAAATACCGATCGCCAGAACCCCTGCGCATCGCCGCGAGCGAACCCATGCCCTGGTAGATTTTATAGCGGCGGCCGTTGTAGATGATTTCCTCGCCGGGGGCTTCCTCGCAGCCGGCAAAGAGCGAGCCCAGCATGACCGTGTCGGCTCCGGCCGCGATCGCCTTGACGATATCGCCTGAATACTTGATCCCGCCGTCCGCGATCACGGGTACGCCATGTTGCCGGCAAACGCGCGCCACTTCGGCGATGGCGGTGACTTGGGGCACGCCGACGCCGGCGATCACCCGGGTCGTGCAGATCGATCCCGGGCCGATGCCGACCTTCACGACGTCCGCGCCGGCCTTGATCATCGCCAGGGCGGCTTCGCCGGTGACGATGTTGCCGCCAACCACCGGCAAATCGGGATAGAGCGATTTGATCTTTTTGATTGTCTCGATGACATTGTCGGAATGGCCGTGGGCGGAATCGACGGCGATGATGTCGACCCCGGCCCGGTGCAGCGCCGCGACGCGTTCGAGGTTGTTGCCGTCGACGCCGACGGCGGCGCCGACCAGCAGCCGGCCTTTGAGATCCTTGGAACTTTGGGGATAGTTGATCATCTTGTCGATGTCCTTGACGGTGATCAGCCCATGGAGGTAGCCGCGTTCGTCGACGATCGGCAGTTTCTCGATCCGATGCTCGAAGAGGATCCGTTTCGCATCTTCGAGGGAGGTTCCGATCGGCGCTGTCACCAGGTTGTCCTTGGTCATCGCGCTTGCGACCGAAAGCGAAAGGTCCTCGCGGTATTTCATGTCGCGATTGGTGATGATGCCGCAGAGTTTGCCATCATCCTCGACGACCGGCAACCCGGAGATGTGATACTGGCGCATCAAATCCTCCACATCCTGGAGCGTCTGGTCTTTCTTCAGGGTGATCGGTTCGGTGATCATCCCGTTTTCGCTCAGTTTGACGCGCTTGATCTGCTTTGCCTGCGCCTCGATGGACATGTTTTTGTGGATGAAGCCGAGACCACCCTGCCTGGCAAGCGAGATCGCGAGTAGATCGGAAGAGCGTCGTGTAGGGAAAGAGTGTAGATCTGGGTGGTCGGCGTA
>CALGNF010000124.1 GCA_937958685.1 uncultured Caryophanales bacterium | reverse complement strand
CACCGAGATCTACACTCTTTCCCTACACGACGCTCTTCCGATCTCCGATGACGGTCTGGGCTTCCTTGTCGCCGTGATGGGTCATGATCGCGTCGATCACTGCTTTATGTTCGTGATACCGGTTGGCGAGATTGACGCCGATGTCGACATGCGAGCCCTCGATCTCATGATCGACGGCCTTGCCGATGTCGTGCAGCAAGCCGGCGCGTTTGGCGATGATTTCGTTTTCGCCGAGTTCCACCGCCATCTTGCCGGCGAAATACGCCGTTTCGATGGAGTGTTGGAGCGCGTTTTGACCGTAGGACGTCCGGAAATGGAGCCGGCCAAGCAGTTTGACCAGGTCGGGATGCATTTTGCCGACACCGGTCTCGAAGACGGCCTTGGCACCGACATCTCGGATGAACTGGTCGGTTTCGACCCTGGTCTTCTCGACGATTTCCTCGATTCTGGCCGGATGGATCCGGCCGTCGGAGATCAAGCCTTCGACCGCCTTTTTGGCAATTTCCCTTCTGATCGGGTCGAAGCCAGAGAGGACGACCGCCTCCGGTGTGTCATCGATGATCAGGTCGACTCCGGTCAGGGCTTCGATCGTCCGGATGTTGCGGCCTTCACGGCCGATCAGACGGCCCTTCATCTCATCGTTGGGTAGGGTGACCACTGAGACTGTCGTCTCCGTCGTCACGTCCTGAGCGTACTTTTGAATGGCTTGGGAGATGATCTCCCTGGCGGTTTTCTGCGCTTCCATGCGGGCATTGTCTTCAGCGTCGCGCAGGTAGCGGTCAATCTCGGCGGCCATGTCTTTCTCGACCCGGTCCATGATGACCGTGCGCGCCTCTTCTTCTGTAAAACTGGCGATTTCAAGCAATTTCGTGTTTTGTTCTTGGATAATGCCTTCCAATTTGCTGTTTTTCTCTTCCAGAGCGTTTTTCTTCTCGTCGAGGACTTCTTCTTTACGATCCAAATTTAGCTCACGTTTGTCAAGATTGGCAGAGCGTCGATCGAGCATCTCTTCCCGTTGGTTGACCTTGTGTTCAAGCTCGGCAACCATTGCCTTCTTTTCCTTGATGAGTTTATCATTTTCCAAATTCAGATTGTAAATCTCTTGTTTTGCTTCGAGGAGTTTCTCTTTTTTGATTTTTTCAGCTAGGGCTGTAGCTTCGTCAATAAGGGTTTGAGCCCTGGATTTGGCGGTTTGAAACCCTTTTTCCACAACCGCGACGCGAACCAGGAAACCAATGAGAAAGCCTGCCAACAAGCCTCCGAGCAAACTGGAAATAATAATTACAGGATCTGTCATATTATTACCTCCATTAAGTATTTAATTGTGTTATATGTGCGCATGGAGAAAGCCGTTTCCATGCTGATAATACACAAAATGTTACTACTACATTATATTATAATTTATACTCATAGTCAAAAATTATTTCTCAAAAAAAAGGAAAACCTTTTGGGGTTCTCCTATTTGATGTTCAGTTTCTGCCGGACGAGCGCGGTGATCTCCTGGAAGAGCTCCGGATTGTCCTCGAGATATTTCTTGGTGTTTTCGCGGCCTTGGCCGATCTTTTGGTCCTTGAAGGCGTACCAGGCGCCACTTTTCTTGATGATCTCATGTTCGGCTGCCAAATCGACGACCTCACCGACTTTGGAGATGCCCTTGCCGAAGATGATGTCGACAAGACAAGATTTGAAGGGGGCGGCCACCTTGTTCTTCACGACTTTGACCTTTGCTTGGTTGCCGATGAAATCGGCTCCCTCCTTGAGCTGTTCGCCGCGTCTTATCTCCAATCTCACAGAGGCGTAGAACTTGAGCGCCCGACCGCCGGGAGTGGTCTCGGGATTACCGAACATGACGCCGACCTTTTCCCTTATCTGATTGATGAAAATCGCGATACACTGCGATTTCGCAAGCACACCGGATAGTTTTCGCATCGCCTGGCTCATCAGTCTGGCCTGTAAACCGACATGGCTGTCGCCCATTTCTCCACGGATTTCCGCCTCCGGGACCAAGGCCGCCACCGAATCGACGACCATGATGTCGACAGCGCCGCTTCTGATGAGCGCCTCGGCGATTTCCAGGCCTTGCTCGCCAGTGTCGGGCTGGGAAAGGATGAGCGAATCGATGTCGACTCCGAGGGCTTTCGCATAGACTGGATCGAGAGCATGTTCCGCATCGATGAAGGCTGCGTAGCCGCCACGTTTTTGAACCTCGGCGATCGCGTGGAGGGCAAATGTGGTCTTCCCCGTCGACTCTGGTCCAAAGATTTCGACAATGCGTCCCCGCGGATAACCGCCGACGCCAAGAGCTGCATCAAGGGCAATCGAACCGGAGGAGATCGCCTCGACATTGAGGGTGGCTGAAGCCTCTCCCAATATCATGACAGCGCCTTTTCCGTATTCCTTTTCGATTTCCTTAAGGGCGATTTCCAAACTTTTTTTTCTGTTCTCGTCTGCCATGGAAGGCCTCCAATCAAATGCCGTATATATTACTACGTATGATGTTGAATGATTCTTTAAATGGACTCAAAAATGAGCTTGCGGTTTTTGAGAAAGTAGTCGATGCCGGAGATGATGGTGAACAACAGGGCAAGCCCCATCAGAATCCAGCCGCCGATGTTGATCCAGGGCAAATCCAGCGCCATCAGGAAGAAATACCAGAGAATCGCGACCATCGTCGTTCCGGTTTTGAGTTTGCCGAGACTGGAGGCGGCGATGATCTTGCCATCGCCGACGGCCACAAGCCTGATCGAGGTCACGATCAGCTCGCGGGCAAGGATCAGGATGACATACCAGAACGGCATCCACATGTTCGCTAGATATATTTGGTTGTCGACCAGGATGATCAGCGCGGTCAGGACGATCAACTTGTCCGCCAGCGGATCCATGAACTTCCCGAAGAGATCGGAAGAGCACACGTCTGAACTCCAGTCACCGAATACGA
>CALGNF010000123.1 GCA_937958685.1 uncultured Caryophanales bacterium | reverse complement strand
AGATCGTATTCGGTGACTGGAGTTCAGACGTGTGCTCTTCCGATCTTGGAAGGTGCTGGCATACCACAAGCCGTAGATGATCATCCCGACCTGGCCGTTGGCGAACCGGGAGACGATCTCGCTTTCACCATGGATCCTGTTGGTCAGGACCATGCCCTTGGTCTTCGCATCTTTGATCCTGGTGACATAATCGAGCATGCCCTCGTTGTCGAGACCGACATCGTAAGGATTGTAATCGCCGCTCGGATAGGTGCCGTAATAGTAGCCGCCATAGTTGCGGATCAAGGGATAGGTGAACCACATATCACGTGAGTTGAGGAGCGTGCCATGGACGAGCGGCTTGCCCTCATCGTCAAGGATGGTCTTGGCCTCGGCCAGTTCGAAGAACTCCGACCACGTCTGTGGCAATTCCTCTTCCTGGATGAGATCCTGGTTGTAGATCAGTCCGTAACTGTCAATCGCATAGCCGATGCCGTAAGTTTCCCCGTCGTAGCTGAAGGCTTCGAAGGCGGTCGTGAAGTAGCGGTCGCGCAGATCGGCGTCGATGAAGCCGGAGAGCGGTTCGAGATATCCGCTCGCAACCAGCCTGCCGATATCAGGCGCCTGCATGAAGACGATATCGGGCCGGTCGTCAAGGGTGGCGTTGTTCACGAGATCGGTGACGGCATTGAAGATGTTGATCCGGGACACGACCTCAACCTGGATGCCGGTTGCCTCCGTGAATGACTGGGCAAGCGTGCGCATTGCCTCGTTTTCGGCTTCATATTGGGAGAACCAGATCCTGACCGAGAACGGCTCTTGTGCCAAGAGCCGTGGTGGTGCAATCAAAGCGAAAAAGCCGCCCAAGAGGGCTAGCAGAAGGCCTAGCAGGCTTTTTTTCATCCTTGATCACCCGCCTTTATCGCAATGTTTGGAATCGGTTGATGGCGTCGACTCCCGCTTCTACGGAGTCGACCGGCAGACAGACTGAGAAATTACCCTGTTTGAGAAGTTGGTAATTGGTTTCGATTTCCGAAAAATTGGCACAGTCGATCGCCAGAACGGTGCTGTCAGCGGCATCGATCAGCATTTCCAGATGCTCGATCGGCCGTGGTTGGTTGGGATCGGTCGCCAGCCAGAGATGGACGACATTGCGCAGGGAACAGATTTCTTTGACCAGATACATCGCTCGCGAGTGGGAGTGCATGTGCCCGGTGCCGAAATGGTCGATGACGCGTTGGGTGTGTGGCCGGCAGAACTCGCGGTAAGCCTCACCGCTGATCATGCAGGCGATGTCTTCCGACATGTTGATCATGCCCCGGGAATACCAACTGCCATATTTCGTGCCTCGATAATGTTTCTCCACCAAGGCGTAGATGTCTTCGGCGAATCTGATCGTTGCACTGGCGCAATAGTCGAGGAGCCCGTGGAGTTTTTCCGGCTCGTCGTAGATATCATAGTAGATATCCTCGCCCCGCAGGGCGTGCGCGAGGTCGAGCGGAGAAAAGAAGCCTCTCATAAACGGGATACCCTGTTTGGCGCTGCGCTTGATCAGCGCCTCGGAGATTTCTAGAAATCGGCGATACCAGTAGGAGTTGCCAAGAGGCGGAAGTTCCCGCCAGCCGTCGACTTCCTTGAGGACGTGTTCCCCCCAGCTGGTGTCCGGCTTGAAGATGATGTCGCCGGCGACAAACGCCGAATAGTCGCCGATCCCGAGAATCGGCGAGATGATGGGAACCATGTTGTCAGCGAGAAAACGTCTCTTGGTATAGGAGCGATCGAGGATCGCCACCAAGTCGTCGGCGTAGGTCTCGACATCTTCCTTGAAAGCGTACTTCGTGAGATCAATCTGAGGGTAGAATTCGATGTCGCATGGCGGTAAGACGCGCAAAGAGACGTTGCCACAGCGCTTCGCCAGGCTCTCCGCATAGAGCCGGTCAAGTTCAGCGAACGTCTTGTCGATATCGGGTTTGTAAAAAGTGATGTCCTTAAACATCTTATCTACCTAACTGATCAGCGCGAGCGCTGTTTCGGCGGCGCTCGCCGCATCGGGACTGTAGGCATCCGCGCCAATTTCCCGGGCGAATTGATCGGTGACGGGAGCGCCGCCGACCATGATCTTGACTTGATCCCTGATGCCGGCCGCTCTGATCGCGTCGATGATAAGTTTCTGGTTCATCATCGTCGTTGTCAGGAGCGCGCTCAGACAGAGAATGTCGGGTTTGTGCTCTTTGATCGCCGCGATCACCGTTTCCGGCGCGACGTCGACTCCGAGGTCGATGACCTCGATGCCTTGGCCCTCGATCATCATTTTGACCAAGTTCTTGCCGATGTCATGGAGATCGCCCATCACCGTGCAGATGAGGGCGCGGCCTTTGGCCTTGTTTCCGGCCAAGACCAGGGCCGGGCGGAGGATCTCCAGGCCAAAGTTCATCGCTCTGGCGGCCACGAGCACCTCGGGGACAAACACCTCGTTGCGCTTGAAGCGGCCGCCGATCGTCGTCATGCCGTCGATCAGGCCGTGATTGAGAATGTCCTTGGCGTCGATGCCTTCGTCCAAAGCTTGCTGGACGAGCAGTTTGACGTCCTTGGCCTTACCTTTTTGCAGTAATGTCGATATCGTTTCGAGAATCATCCATCCCCACATCCCTTGTCATGTATTCGCTTACATTATACCGAAAAACCGTATGTTAAACAGACGGTTCCTTGTTTGAAAATATGACTATTTTGTCATAAAAAAAGCCAGATGACTGGCTGCGAACCTCAAAAATAGAGACTCATGTACTTCTTCGGAGTGATGCCGTGGTACTTCTTGAAGGTTTTCGTGAAATAGCTGGCATCCGCAAAACCTGACTGGGACGCGATATCCTGTATCGGCATCTTGGTTTCCTTCATCAGTTTGATCGCCGCTTCCATCCGCACCTTGTTCACGTAGTCGCTGAAGGTCATGTTGAGTTCGTCGCGAAAGAGGTGGCTGAGATAGTAATTGCTGACAAAGACGTTT
The DNA here is from genome assembly GCA_937958685.1 of uncultured Caryophanales bacterium. GTDB lineage: Bacteria > Bacillota_I > Bacilli_A > Izemoplasmatales > Hujiaoplasmataceae > JAAYZB01. The sequence continues at coordinate 964 of CALGNF010000123.1, read as the reverse complement.
TTCGCGACGATCTCCAGCGAGACATCGCCGCGGTAGTGTTTCTTGATATGGCTGATGGCGTTGATCAGGTTCTCGTTGCTCTTCTTGGTGAAGCGGTTGTTGGCGATCACCTTGTTGATCTCGTCCATGACTTCCGCTGTCAACAGACAGACTTCCTCATAATCGGCATCGCTTGCGAGGATCCGCGTCACTTTCCGCAAGATCTCCGCCATTTCGGAGAGCGAGACACCGGCGTCAACGGCGGCACGCATCAACACGGCTGTCAGCTCGTAGACGTTGGCTTTGATATTTTCGAGATTGCCGGAAGCGATCGCGAATATCTCGCCGAGGAGGGAATTCAAAATCTGCATGGCATTGGCGGTATCGCCGGTCTGCAGGAAGGTGATCAGTTCCTTTTCGAGCTCAAAGGGGTATTTTTTGAACTTGTTGCGCCGTTCCATCGTCTCAACGCTGGAAGCGGCGATGCGCTTTTCGGCGATCAGATTGGCAATCTGGTCCTGCTGTTTGGTGATTTTAGCGCGTTGTTGGAGAAAAATGCTCTCCTCTTTGCACATGTATGATACCATCAGCGAGAGCATTTCAGCCGCGCTGCGCATATTCTCGGGCGTGAGTTGTTTGACGCAATCCAGGATCTCGTTGGCCTTATCGCGAGGGATGTGGTAGTTGGCCGCGAAGGCGGCGAGGTCATTGCGGGCGATTTCGTCGGCTTCCCAGAGCAAGACCGGGCCGCAGGCCAGAGAACCAAGGTATTTTTCCTCAAAGCAGATCGGCACCGAGCACTTGACCATCGTCCCGCATTGGTAAATATAGGGTTCACCCAAATCGGCGGACTTGAGCCCGGCATATTTCATCTGCAGGTTGCAGTTGGACTGCTTGGTTTTGACCAGTTCGCAGATATTGTTTTCCGGATGGATCCGGTAGATCGGAAGAGCGTCGTGTAGGGAAAGAGTGTAGATCTCGGTGG
>CALGNF010000122.1 GCA_937958685.1 uncultured Caryophanales bacterium | reverse complement strand
TGGGTAACTGGAGTCCAGCGGGGTGCTCTCCCGATCTGAGAAGGCGGTTATAATCCCCAAGGGTGGATACCTAACAGGAAGCGCAACTCCCAGAAGGGGGCTTTGTCGCCCGCGCCAGGATGCCCAAAGGCAAAGGGTCATGGCCGGCGATCTGGTTCATGGGCGAAAACATCGCCGAGGTCCGGTGGCCGCTGTGTGGCGAGATCGACCTTTTGGAATATGCGGGCAACCGCCCCGAGATCGTCTCCTGCGCGATCCACACCAAAACCTACAACCACAAGATCGATACGCACAAGGGCATCCGCATCGACCTTCCGGATGCCGCCGATGTCTTTCATGAGTATATCCTCGAGTGGGATCGCGAGGCCTTGCGTTTTATGATCGACGACCGCGAGATCTTCAAAGTCGAGAAAGAGATCGGCGATACAATCAACGAGTGGCCGTTCGACCAACCGTTCTATCTGCTCATCAATCTGGCAGTCGGCGGCTGGTATGGCGGCAAGATCGACGATGCCGACTTTCCCTATCACCTGGAAGTCGATTATGTGCGGTTGTACCAAAGGCAACCCTGATTGAACAAACTTGTGTTCTTCGCTTCTTGGGCCGAAGCAACAGCGCCAACCGAAGCCACTACCAAGAAATTTCGCTGACGTCCGCTTACCAAGACGTGGATATTCCGGTCATTTTGGTATATAATTGAGATTGATAACGGCAAGGGGGTATAGCATGAAGCGCAAGACGAAAATCGTTTGTACGATCGGTCCCGCCGTCGATTCGGAGATCATGATCGAAAAACTCATCGACGCCGGCATGAATGTCGGCCGGCTGAATTTTTCCCATGGGACGCAGGCCGAACACGGCCGCAGGATCGATCTGATCCGGCACGCGGCCAAGCGGCTCAACCGGTTCATCGGCGTCATGGCCGACACCAAGGGCCCGGAGATCAGGACTGGTGATTTTGCGAACAATCAAGCCTATTTCAAAAAGGGCGACTTTGTCACCATCGTCATGGAACCGGTGCTTGGCGATGAGAAACGGTTCCACATCGCCTGCAAGGAACTCTTCCGCGACATCAAGCCCAAAGACTATCTTTTGATCGATGACGGCAAGATCCGCCTGAATGTCACCGAAACCGAAAGCGAATCGTTCACCTGCCAGGTGTTCAATTCCGGCGTGATCAAAAGCAAGAAGGGCGTCAACGTTCCCAACGTCAAGTTGTCGATGCCGTTCATTTCCGAAAAGGACCAAAGCGACATCCTGTTTGCGGCCAATCAGAAAGTCGACATGATCGCCCTCTCGTTTGTGAGACGCAAAGCCGATGTGCTGGCGGTCAGGGATATTTTGGAACGGGCCGGAGCCCCGGCGATCGAATTGATCGCCAAGATCGAAAATCAGGAAGGCGTCGACAATCTCGACGAGATCCTGGAAGTCTCGGACGGCATCATGGTCGCCCGCGGCGACCTGGGCGTCGAGGTCTCGACGCAACTCGTGCCGATCTACCAGAAGAAACTGATCCACCGCGCCAATGAGCTGGGCAAACCCGTGATCACGGCGACGCATATGCTTGAATCGATGATGTCGTCGCCGCGGCCGACACGCGCCGAGGCCTCGGATGTCGCCAACGCGATTAGATCGGAAGAGCGTCGTGTAGGGAAAGAGTTTAGATCTCGGGGGTCGGCGTATC
>CALGNF010000121.1 GCA_937958685.1 uncultured Caryophanales bacterium | reverse complement strand
CGACGATGGGCGCCAGAGCCGACAGGACATTGTCGCCGATCGAGGAATTGGAACTTGGACTGTTGTATCAGGGTGGACACACGACTTCCGGCATGGGTGGGGACATCGTCTATGTCTACACCGTGGCTTTTGTCGATGGCGCCTATGAGATCGACAGCACCTTCGAGATGGGCGGCGTAGTCTACCATCTCACCGAGACCGGCACCTACACCGTCGAGGGCAACGTGATCAATCTGGCCCCGGTCGGTCTCGATCCGCTGGTTGGCCAAATCCATGTCAACGGCGATATCACGCTTCCCGTCAAACCATCGACGATGGGCGCCAGAGCCGACAGGACATTGTCGCCGATCGAGGAATTGGAACTAGCTGCCGAATATGAGGGCACGCATACTGTCAGCGCCATGGGTTCAGATGTTGTCTATGAATATACGATTACTTTTGATGGCGAAGGCAACTATGCTTTCCGAAGCGATTTCGAGATGGGCGGCGTTCCTTACTTCTATGAAGAGGCCGGCACCTATGAGGTCGTTGGAACCGTTTTGACGCTTACCCCCACGGGATTGGATCCCGCTGTCGGCGTGATCCACATGGACGGCTCGATTGAAGCTCCCATCAAACCGTCATCAATGGGCGAACGCGCCTTGAGAGTGATGACTCCCGTCGTCGAAGCACCTGAATGATAATCAGGCATTATCCCCCCTCAACCATCTAACATGACAAAGGAGAAATTATGAAGACAGCAGAGAGTTTTTTCAACTGGGCCTTCAGGACCCGAGCCAATACGGTCATGAAGATCATGAACAAGGAGGAAATGTCTCCGGAGAAAGTGTTCTTGAGTTTTTGCTCGCATGATCCGGCGCTGGTGTCTAACGGACCAGCTGGTCTCAACGCCAGTATCAAGGGGATCGGCTTCATGCCGAAACCGGAATATCTCGAAGAGACGCTCGAAGCCTACATCAAGCACATCGAAACATATGACGGCAATGACAAAGAATACGGTCAAAGAGGTTTGGAAGTCCTTGTGAAGTATCTGTATGGACCGGAGGTTCAGCATCGCGTCGACTTCTCATGCATCGGCAGCCTCGAGATGGCCAAGAAGCACAGTTACGCCAACTACAAGGTCAATCCCGAAGCGACGATCATCTTTTATCAGCCGCCGATGATTTCCTACGAATTGCGGGGAAAAATGGAAATCCATGATGAGATGGATACGGGGAAACGGGAAATCTATCAACAATTCCTGAATGCCCAACATGACGTTTATCATCGCCCTGACCGCAATCGCTGGCTGCGCTATCCCGCTTACGTTTTCCGCATCGAGGAAATCTGGGACAACTGCGTCACCAAGGACGGTTTCGGCACGCAAATGCAGTTTCCTTATTAGTTTTGCTTAAATTTTTCTGACATCTCACCACATGGCAAAATCCTGGACCATTCCATGGTTTTGCCATTTCATCTATTAAGGCGGGCGTGGCGATTAATTCGCCCGCCCTACCGAAAGAGGTAATGCCATGATCAAGAAGACAATACTCTGCATCATGATTTTCGTCATGACCCTCAGTTTCGCCGGTTGCTTGGGCAATGAATATGAACGGCGGAATGATGATTCCAATACGCTATATGTCGGTGCCGTGGCTGCGTCGTTTCCGACCTCGTTCATGCCCTGGCTGTCCCGGGAAGGCATCGCTCCGACGATTGCCAGCATGGTGTATGGCACCTTGTTCAGCTATGATGAGGACACCGGCGACTTCCTTCCGGGCATCGCCAAGGAATGGTATTATGTCGATCCCGACGGAAACCCCTTGCTCAATGAGGACGGCAGCATCGACTATGAGCAGTTGGAGGCAATCTATTCGCCTTCCGGTTTCCGGTATCTGCCCGTCAAAGTGATCCTCAATGACGATGTTTATTGGCACGACGGCACCAAGGTGACGGCTGAGGATGTCTATTACACTTTCGACATCGCGACCAACAACGCGCTTTCGAATCATGCCGGAGCGCTGGCCTGGACTTCCGATTTGCAACATTCCTATGCCAACGGCATCTTGCTCAGACAGGGTATCTTCACCTATGAGAACGGGGCCGAGGAACGCGGTTACGTGATTCCCGAGGCGGAAAAGGACACTGTTTTGTATTTGCATGTTAACAAGGTTTTGGGCGCGATCACGTCGCTTTTCACCACGATTTTGATCCTGCCCAAACACATTTGGGAGCCGATCGTGACGCCTGCAAATCAGCTCAACAGCAAGAATCCGACTCCCGAATCGCTTGCGCAATACCACAATCCCGTCGGTTGCGGACCATATACCCTGAATGCCGCCCAATCCGGGCCTTCGGTCATCGTTCTCAACCGTTATGAAGACTACCACCTCAAAGACGAGGAGGAAAACGACCTTTATAAGGTCGATACGATCAAATTCCTGCTCTATCAGGAAGTCAATGTCGCGATCTATTCGGTCCTCAAGGGACACATCGACATCCTTGACTCGACGATCAGTTCCAACTACATGTCATTGTTTGACGATCGCGAGCACATCTTCGTTTCCAATGCGGAGGGGACATTTATCCAGACTTTGGTGATGAATCTCAACCCCGCGACCGCTGAAAGAACGGAGATGCGGGCCTTGCTCGGCAATGCCGATTTCCGCAAGGCCATCGCGTTGGCGATCGATCAGGAGGAGCTGGTCGACAATGTGCTAAACGGGGCCGGGTTGACCGTGAGCGCCGGCCTGATGCGGGAGAGTCTCATCGATTTCTACAATCCGAATTCCGACATTCTCCGTTATGATTTGAACCAACGCATCGTTGAGGCCAATGCGATCCTCGACGAAATCTATCCGCTCAAGGACGCCTCGGGCTACCGACTTCTGGGCGACAAGCGCATCACCTTTGCAATTTTGGGCACTCCAGGAGAACAGGAAGTGATCTCCAGACTGCAGGTCCAACTCCAGAAGATCGGCATCGAAGTCACATATGCCGCCAAGGGCAGCTCGCCGGAAAGAACCTACCTCTTCAACAGCAAATTCGACATGACGCTCCACGGAGTCATCTTCTCGCTCTCCAATGTCGATATCATGTACCGGGCTCATTTCGTGACCTTGAGCAGCTCCTCGAACTACGGTCGTCTCAACGACTCCCAGTTGTCGCTCAGATCGGAAGAGCACACGTCTGAACTCCAGTCACCGAATACGATCTC
>CALGNF010000120.1 GCA_937958685.1 uncultured Caryophanales bacterium | reverse complement strand
ATCGTATTCGGTGACTGGAGTTCAGACGTGTGCTCTTCCGATCTGCCGATGACGCAATTGTCGTCCTTCATGATCTTGACGATGTCCGTCAGATAGTATTCCTGTTTGGTGTTGTTGTTGTCAATCTTTTTGAGCGCCGCAAAGAGTAGCGCGGTTTTGACGACATAGATGCCGGTATTGATCTCGTTGATCAGTTTTTGGGAGAAACTCGCCTCGTGATGCTCGATGATGGCTTCAAGATAACCGGATTCATTGCGGACGATGCGGCCGTATCCGGAAGGATTATCGATCTTCGTCGTCACAAGGGTCAAGTCATGACGGCGCTCGTGATGCTCGGTCAGGGCTTTTTCCAAGGTGCACCGATCGACCAGCGGCATGTCTCCCGGGAGGATGATCGTATCGCCTTCGGGATCGCTGAGCAAAGCCTCCGTGACCATGACGGCGTGTCCGGTGCCCAATTGTTCTTCCTGGAAAGCGTAGGATACCGCGTCATGGAGGATATCTTGGATGATTTGCCGCTTATGTCCGACCACGACAACAATCTCATCGACAGTTCCTGTGTCTTTGAGATTTTCGACGATATAGGCGATCATTGGCTTTCTCAGCAACGGATAAGCGCATTTGGGAAGTTCGGTCTTCATCCTTGTGCCTTTTCCGGCAGCGAGAATCACGGCATACTTCTTCATTTGGAGTCACCTGTCTTTTTTATGATGATTGGCGGGCAAGTTGCTCGATCACCCGGACGATGCGCTCGATCGCCTGATCGACGGCGATCCTTGTCGGTGCCGACACCGCGATCCTGATCAGGGGCTCGGTCCCGCTTGGGCGGACCAGCACTTTGCCTTCACTTTTGAGCTCGTTCTTGATAAGATTGACGATCTTGAGGACTTCGGGATGCCTGGCCAGTTCGCGGTCGTGACCGCGGAGGTTGACGAGTCGTTCCGGAAACATCTTGAGGCTCGCTGTCAGCTCGCTGATCGTCATGCCAGTGCGGGAAATGATGTCCGTGATTGTGGCGGCGGCGAGTACGCCGTCGCCGGTGTCCAGCACCGTCTTGTTGATGATGTGCCCGGAGTTTTCGCCTCCAAGGACGAAACCGCCGTTTTCCAGGGCATCGCTCACGTACTTGTCGCCAACATCGGTGATGATGCTCTCGATGCCAACTTCCTTCAGCGCCTTGATAATACCAAGGTTGCTCATTTTTGTCAAGACGACTGCGTTGTGGATGAGTTTCCCCTGACGTTGCAGATCGCAGGCGATGAGATAGAGCAGATGATCGCCATCATAGACTTGGCCAGCATGATCGACGCAAATGACCCGGTCGCCGTCGCCGTCGAAGGCAAACCCGAGATCAGCCTTCTTGGCGCTGACGCATTCCTGAATGGCTGTGATTTCCGTCGAGCCGACACCTTGATTGATGTTGCGACCGTCAGGGTTGTTGCCGATGAGGATCACCTCGCCGGCAATCTTCGAAAAAAGCAGCGGCGCAGTGGCGCAGCATGCACCGTTGGCCAGGTCCAAAGCAAGTCTTAACGATGAGTTGCAGCTGATGTCTGCAAAAAGCTCTCGATAGGGACCAAGAGCGTCCACAGGCGTGAGTTCGCGGCCTTGGACAACCGTGCTCGCAGGCGAAATGATGCCGGTGAGCGCGTTTTCGATAATCGCCTCTTCTTCGAGGAAAATTTTCCTGCCGGCGGTGAAAATCTTGATGCCGTTGTCCTGATAAGGATTGTGGCTGGCAGTGATCATGACGCCAAGTGAATGTCTGAGCTTGCTCAGATAACAGAGCACTGGTGTTGGCAGGATGCCGAAATCCATCACATCGATGCCCGAGGTCCGGGCACCCTCCTTGATCGCGCTCTTAAGCATGGAACCCGACTCGCGGGTATCCATGGCGATGACCAGCTCGGAAAATCCCAGGAGTGACAGGCTTTTGCCGACGGCGTATGCAAGATCATATGTCAGGAATTCGTAGGCTCTGCCGCGGATACCATCGGTGCCAAAATATCTTCCCATCGCTAAGCCCCTATTCCACTGTGACCGACTTGGCGAGATTTCTGGGCTTGTCGATATCCCTGCCCAAGTTGAGGGCGGAGTAGTAAGCGATGAGTTGGGTCGGGATCACCGTCAGCATCGGTGTGAGGAAATCCTCGACATCCATCACGACGATGTCATCCTTGGCATCGGCGACATCTTCAGTGGCGATGACCATGACTTCGGCCCCTCTGGCTTGGACTTCCTTGATGTTCGCGCGGGTGTTGAGATCGGAAGAGCACACGTCTGAACTCCAGTCACCGAATACGA
>CALGNF010000119.1 GCA_937958685.1 uncultured Caryophanales bacterium | reverse complement strand
CGCGACCGCGGCCATCACCGCGACGACGATCAGGGTCGAGACGACGTTGGGCGAAAGCGGTCCGAAAAGTTTGAAATCAAGCATCGCTTCCCGCACCTCCGTCCTTCTTGGCGTAGATCAGGGCGACCGGATAAAGCACGATCCGGTAGGTCAGGATCCCGACGAACACGAAGTAGACATTCCACTCGTCGCTTTTGTTGGTGATGTAGAGGATGACGCCGTAAAAGACGATCTTGGCGATGTAGATCCAGATTTGCGTCTTCTTGATTTTCTCCGGCGCCGTCTTGAACAAATTCTTCATGACGCGGTAGTTCAGGGAGTTCATCAAGAGGCCGGTGGCCGTTCCCAGCACGAAACTCAGCACGAAATCCCAGTTTTTGGTGATCAGATACGTCACGGCGGCGAACACGAGCGCATACGGCCAGGAGTAAAGAAAGGTCCGCTCGATGATATTCAGTTTATTTTTCATGTTCACCACCCCTTGAGAAGCGCAAAGCGCGGACAATCAGATTGCGAATGCCCGCAAAGATGCCGATTACCATGAAGATATAGATGAAGACTTGTCCCTCGTCCAAAACCCACAGGTCCACCTGTCTGCCAAGGAAGTAACCGATGGCGACGCCGACAAAGGTTTCGATGAAAAACTGCATGATCATATTGATGATCACGGCTGTCTGTTTTGCGGATTTACCCGTCATTTCGTTCCGAACAAACGGTCGCCGCAGTCCCCGAGACCCGGAACGATATAGCCGATTTCGTTGAGCCGCTCGTCGATCGCCACCAGGTAGATATCGACGTCGGGATGATGTTTCTGCAACATGGCGATGCCCTCGGGACAACCGACAAGACCGACGAAACGGATGTCCTTGCCGCCCAATTTCTTGACCTGGTCGACGGCGGCGACGGCGCTGCCGCCGGTCGCAAGCATCGGATCGACGATCATCACCTGGGCTTCGGGAAGCACGTTGGGAAGTTTCGCATAGTAGGCGTGAGGCATCAGCGTCTCCTCATCGCGGTAAAGACCGATATGGCCGATCTTCGCGGTCGGAATGACGTTGTGAATTCCGTCGACCATTCCGAGTCCCGCCCTGAGGATCGGCACGATGACGACATCCTTGGCGAGCACATGGCAGGTAGTCGTCGCCATCGGGGTTTCGACCTCGATGGGTTTTGTGACCAGATCCCGCGTGATCTCATAGGTGACGAGACTGCCGATCTCGTTGACATTTTCCCGGAACGTTTTCGTGTCCGTGGCCTTGTTTCTGATGATCGCCATCTTGTGATCGATCAAGGGATGGTTGATGGTGACTACTTTTCCCATTCGTCGTCCTCCTCGAATTTGCTGATGATCGCGAGCCGTTCCAGATGTCTTTCGGCTTGGGAAACCCCGCTGTCGAGATAGACGTCGACGAACCTCTTGACTTCCTCCAGGGTGTTCGTCCGCGAACCAAGGCAAAGAACGTTGGCGTGATTGTGCTCCCGCATCGCCCTGGCGGCGAATTCGGATTGGCAGGCGCCAGCGCGGATGCCTTTGACTTTGTTGGCGGCGATGCTCATGCCGATGCCGGTGCCGCAGATCAGAATGCCCAAATCGGCTTCCTTGCTCCTGACGGCCTGAGCCACCTTGATCGCATATACGGGGTAGTCTGTCGGGGTGTCCGAGTAGCAGCCTTTGTCGATCGTCTCGATGTTGCGCTTCTGAAGCTGTTCGATGATGGGTTTCTTATAGGGAAATCCAGCATGATCAGAGCCGATGGCTATCTTCATGTTTGCCTCCTCAACACGTCCGTCATACTATGACAATTATAACAAATGCGTCTGATATTTACAATTAAATCAACAACAAATCGAAATAAAAGACGCCTTGGGCGTCTCATGGTTCGATCACTATCCGCCCCTGGCGCAACACTTGGTTGGCGAGCGTGTCGTAGACGGTGGAGGCCACGGCGTCGAGGTCGCCGCCGTCGACGATGTAGTCGACTTTCTCCTGGTAACGCAAAACATCGGCGAAGGCGAGCAGCGCCGGTTCGCCGGTCCGGTTCAGACTCGTGGTCACCATCGGTCCGAAGTGGGCAAGCAGCCTCAGAGCGGTATCGTGGGCGGGGATCCTGACGCCGACTGTGTCGCGGTTAGCGGTCGCGATGATCGAGACCGCGTCGGTCTTGCGGGCGACCAGAGTCAGCGCTCCCGGCCAGTGCTTGGCGGCCAAATCAGCGAAACGGTCGTTGATGAGGACGAGCGGCCGCAACTGCTCGGCGTTGTGGGCCAAAATCGCCATCGGCTTGTCATAATCCCGTTCCTTGAGCTGATAGATCCTGTCGATCGCCTCGAGGTCATCGTAAAGACAGCCGACACCATAGACGGTATCAGTGGGAAAAACGACGATCTTGCCTTTGATATCCTGTCTTAAAAGTTCATCGACGGTGATGATCATCCACATCATCCTTTCACTAACTTATAAATGTCGGCGGGTGTATGGGCAAGGTATTCGGCTTTCGCCCGGATGAGTTCTTGTTTGGACCGGAACCCCCAGAGCGCGCCCACGGAAGTGATCTTGGCGTTGATGGCCGTTTCGATGTCGGTCTTGGTGTCGCCGACATAGAGAACGGCGGTTTTCGGAACCTTGAGGACCTCGATGATGTGCTCGATGGCCCGCGGATCCGGTTTTAGGGGAAACCCAGGTTGTTTACCCATCACGACCTGGAAGAATTCCGGCAGGAAAAAGTGCTTCATCAGGCTGCCCACGTCCGCATCAGGCTTGTTCGAGAGCACGGCCATAACGACACCCAAAGCCTTCAACTCGACGATCAGATCGATGATTCCGGGATATGGTCTAGTCTGTTCCAGCATCCTCCGGCGGTAGATGTCCAAATACTCGGTCTTGAGCTCAACTGGCTGTTTTGTCGTGATCTTGCGGCCGGAAACGAGCGATCCCAGCAGGTTGTCCACGCCCAAACCGACGAACTTTTTGATTTTGCGGACGGAATACGGCTTCTTGCCGTAACGCGCCAGGAGTTCGTTGCAGGCTGAGGCGATGTCGGCGATCGTGTCGAACAGCGTGCCGTCAAGGTCGAAGATCACGGCAGCATATCTACTCATGGGTATCACCTCGGAAGTCGAAGCCGAGCTGGCGCACCAGTCGGCTTTTGATCGGTTTGAAGGAGCGGCGGTGGATGTCAAGGATGCCCAATTTGTCGATCGCCTGCAGATGTTCCCTGGTCGGGTAGCCCATGTGCCTGGCGAATCCGTAACCGGGATAAAGTTTGGACAACTCGCGCATGTGGGCGTCCCTGGCGGTTTTGGCGAGGATCGAGGCCGCAGCGATCGACACCGACAGCGCGTCGCCTTTGATGATCGCCAGCACCGGAATCTTGGAAGCTGGCAGTCGCATCGCATCGGTGAGGATGTAGTCCGGCGCGAGGGACAGTTTTTTAACGGCCTCGACCATGGCCTTCCGCGAGGCTTCGAGGATGTTGATGGCGTCGATCTCGGCGACATCGACGAAGGCGATGGCATAGGCAAGTGCCTGGGTCCGGATCAATTCGGCGAGCCTTTCCCGCGTTTTTGCCGTCAGGGTTTTCGAGTCGGCGATCCCGGGGATCGGCTTGGCCGGATCGAGGATCACGGCCGCGGCGACGACAGGTCCGGCGAGCGGGCCCCGTCCCGCCTCGTCGGTGCCGCAGATATGGTTATAGCCTTGATCCAGAAGTTCGCGCTCAAAGCGATCCATCGTCGGTGACCCTCTCAATCGAAAGCGGCCCGAACATCAGGTGGCGAAAGTCGTGGAGGAAAAGTTTGCAGACGCGCTCATGATCGATCAGACCGCCGGCAAGCAGGCAGCCCCGGACTTTGCCGATGTCCTCCAAGAGCGTCAGCGGCTCCGCGGATTCCACAGACGGGATGCCGTATCTTTCCTTCAGTCTGGCGGGATAGCGGGAAGCTAGCAGTCCGATGCCATAAAGGGCGACTTCCTCCAGCGGAAAGACCTCTTCCTTGATCGAACCGACCAGGGCGAGATGCTTGGCGACCGTCTCGCTTTCGAAGCGCGGCCAGAGGATGCCGGGATTGTCGAGCAATTCAAGATCGTTGCCAGCCCGCAGGTACACCTGCATTCGCGTGATTCCGGGGATGTCGCCGGTCTTGGCCTTGTTTTTCCCGGCCAGCCGGTTGATGAACTGGGATTTGCCGACGTTGGGGATGCCGAGAACCATACCGCGGAACGGGCGGGGTTTCATCCCCTTTTTGCTTTCTTTCTCCCGCAATGCTCTAAGTATCTCATTGGTTTTGCTCATGATCGCCGGCAGCGGCGATCCCGTCAGGGAGTTTACCGCCAGCGCGGGTTCGCCGCGACTTGCGAAATGGTCGATGAATTTCCTGGTCTCGGCCGGATCGGCGAGATCAGCTTTGTTCAGGATGATCAGCCTGGGCTTTTTCCGAGTGATCTCGTTGATCAGGGGATTTCGGGAAGAAAGGGGGATCCTGGCGTCAAGCAGTTCGTAGACGATGTCCACGAGTTTCAGTTTTTCCTCGACTTGTCTTCTGGCCTTGGCCATGTGGCCGGGAAACCATTGGATCTGGGTCATGGACATCTCTCCTTCCTACCTGCGGGGATAAATCACTTTCCCGAGCACCTCGTCCTCGCTGACGAGACCGAAATAGCGGGAATCGTGGGAATTGGTGCGGTTGTCGCCAAGAACGAAATACATTCCCTGCGGAATTTCGCCATCATAGGCGAGATAACCGGATCTGATCGAACTCTCGATGAGGTTTCCGTTGACATAGACGCCGGTCTCGTCGACGACGAGATGGTCGCCGCCCATGGCGACCAGGCGTTTGATCAGTTTGTCGGCTTTTTGGATGATGACGACATCACCAGCGGCATATGTCGTCTCCAAATGGTAGATGATCGTGAACTCCCCGTCCGCATATGTCGGTTCCATCGAGGAACCGTTGACGTACGCGAACCCCAGAAAGAAACCGTTGATGATGATGACCAGCGTCATGAACACCGGCACGATCCCGAGCAAATCGAAAACGGCATACTGCCGCTTGAGTCCGAGATTTTCCTGTTGCTTTCGTTTTTGCGGCCATAGGCGCCAATAGACGATCCGCAAGCTGAACCACAACAGATAAAGAAAACTCAGGATGATGAACACGTGAGTTCCCGAGCGGAAAATTTGACCCGCCTGCGGAAGATGCGGGTCGCTGTCGAAGAGGTTGAAGATGTAGAGCGGCTCCGTGGCGAGCACAAAGGTCATCGCCACCCCAAAGACGATCAATACGAGCGCGACAAGCGCTTGTCGAAAGGCTTTGGCGTAAGGGATGGCCGCCGGTGCCGATGCCGGTGCTTCGTCGGGCATTTTTTCTATGGGTATCATCATTTATCTTGATAATCTTTCGAGGATTTCCTCCAGGCGCGCATAACCGACCAGCACTTCTCTCGGCTTGGTTCCGGCGCTCGAGGATACGATCCCGTGGACTTCGAGGCTGCCGACGATCTGGGCGGCGCGGTTGAACCCGATGCCGAATTCCTGGGTAATCTTGTTCAGCGAGCATTTGTCCTCGCTCACGACGAAGCGGGCGACATCCTTGAACAACTCGTCCAATTCTCCGGTGTCTTCAGCGTTCTTGGCCGCCTGGAGCAGGCTGTCGTGGGTGAACAGGTATTGCGGATAGGCCTGGTTTTTGATGAAAGCGGTGATTTCTTCGATTTCCTCAGGTGAGAGATAAGCACCCTGCAATCGGCGGACAAGTCCGTTTTCGGATAGCAGCATGTCGCCCTTGCCAAGGAGTTTCTCCGCGCCCGTCATGTCAAGAACGACAGAGGAATCGGTGGAAGATGGGACCCGGAAGGCAAACCGGGTGGGAATGTTGGCTTTGATCGAGCCCTTGAGGATGTCGGCTGATGGTCTTTGGGTCGCGAGCAGGAGATGGATCCCGACCGCCCGGGATTTCTGCGTCAGTTTGAGGATATTTTCCTCGACATCGGCACCGCCGGTGATCAGCAGGTCGGAGGCTTCCTCGACGATCACCACGATCCGTGGCATCAATTCGAAATCGCTGTCTTGCGCACGCCGGCGGTAGTAGTCCTTGACATTGACCGCGCGGAAGCGCTTCAGGACATCGTAACGGCGTTCCATTTCGGCGACCGCCCACTTCAGGGCTTCGATGGCCTTTTTGACTTCATCGATGATCGGGGTGACCAAATGGGGGATGTCGGCAAATTGCTGCAGATCGACTTTCTTCGGATCGATGAGCATCAATTTGACCTGGTCGGGCTTGTTCTTGAGGAGGATGCTGGCGATGATCGAGGCGATGCAGACGGATTTCCCGCTTTGCGTCGAACCGGCGACGAGCCCGTGGGGCATCGTCTCGATCGACGTGTAGACGGGGTTGGCGTCAATGTCAAGGCCGACGGCCAGCATCAACGGATCGTCGGCGAGCAGGAACTGGGGATGATCGGCGACATCGCCGAAGAAAACCGATTCGCGGACCTGGTTCGGAACCTCGATGCCAACCGTGTTCTTGCCCGGGATCGGGGCTTCGATTCTGAGACCAAGGGCGGAAAGGCTCATCTGGATGTTGTCCGAGATCGCCGTGATCCGTTTCGTCTGGACACCAGCCCCCAGGGAGACCTCGTATCTGGTGACGGTCGGTCCTTTGGTGTAGTTGGTGACTTCGCCATCGATGTCGAAGGAAAGCAAGGTCTGGTTGATGACATCGATGTTGTGCTTGACCCATTCGGGTTCGACATCGGTTTTCTCCCGGCTCTTGCGGAGCAGTTCCACCGGCGGTAGCAAGTATCCCTCATAACCAAGGTTTGCGGGTTTTGGCTGTCCGAGATCATGGTCAACTGCCGGTTCGGCCTTTGCGGGCTCGTACTCGCGGTATTCGAAATCATCGGCGAAAACCGGTCGTATCTGGTCCGGTTTGCGCTCGGGAGTATCCTCTTGGTACAAGATGTCCTCTTCCTCGGCGATCGGACCGAACCGGTCGCTGTCGAGTTCACCGGCTTTTTTGATGTCGTGCAGAACCTCATCGACCTCGTGTCCCTTTTCGGTCTCCGCCTCGAATTCCCTCGCTTTCGCGAAGAAGTCGTCGAGCGGGACTTCCGTCGCCGAAGGTTTGACGGTGGCTTCCTCCACTGGTTTTTCCTGTTTGCGTTTGAGGAGATCCTCGACGGCGAGTTCCTTGCTGTGGATCTTGCGCATGTCTTCGTTGTTGACGCTCAGGAATTCGTAATAGGAATTGCCATAGCGGCGCTTCGCCTCTTCTTTGGTCAGTTTCTTGTCTTTGCGGAAGGCGTCGTACTTCTTGTCGATGTCGCCGTAGAATTTGCGGTCGTTGGGGACGATGATCTCGTCTTTGACGGACTTGCCGAAAATCGGTGAAACAAATTTCTGCTTCAGCGTTTCCTTGTCCGCCAGCTTGGTGATCTGGGGAATGTAGAACGTCCGGGTGTCTTCGGTCCGGGATAAACCCGGCACGATCCTCTCCGGCAGTTTCCGTTGCTTGCGTTTCATGGGAGGCCCCCTATTCCTTGGTTTCCGGCTCGGCTTCGACCACTGCCTCGGCAAGGTCGCCGAGTTTGGCTACAATCTGGTCTTCGTCGTCCGGATCCTGAAACAGTTTCTTGCTGTAGATCTTGTTGGTTTCTTCGCCGATGATCTCGATGATCATCTTGCAGACTTCCTTGGTCACGAGCGTGACCGAGGGCTTGATCGTCAGTTTTCGGAACCAGTAGATCGGATTGGCGTAGTTGAGCACCGCCCTGGTGGCCGAATACAGTTTGGAAACCTGGTATTTGCGGCTGAGTTTCATCAGTTTGGAATTGTCGAGCGCTTTTTTCTTTTCGAGGATGTTGACGATCGTCGAGATCCGCGAATTCTTGAAATGCCTGATGATCTTGCCGTCGACGATCTTCTCGATCCTTTTCGTCACGTATTCGGTAAGGTCGAGGATCTCCTGGATCGACAACTCGTACATCGGATACTTCGATTCCGGAAAGTAGTAATGGGCGATCTCCTGCATCAGTTCCATCGAGAGGTCGATCGCCACCCGGAAGTAGGCGTTGTCGGTGAATTTGACAGTGTCGACGAGTTCTTTCTGCTTGGCCTCGACCATCGCCCGGACTGTCTGGTCGGCGAGCGGGGTTTCCTTGCTCAAGAAGATCTTTTTCCGGTTTCTTCGGCCCGTGACCAGGAAATAACCGAGAAACAGCGTCAGCAGCACGAACCCAGTCAACATCCCCAGAATGAAATTCCGGATGTCGGGCCAGGTGACAGCCAGAACATGCAATTGTCCAAATCCCGCCAGCAGTCTTCCGACCATGGGGATCCACCTCGCTATCATAAAAATTATATCTTATCTACGGCCAATAATCAACAAGTTATCAATTGCCAATTCCGGCGCGCTGTGAGATAATGATAAAAGGTGAGACGATGAGAAAGTATCTGATAGCCCTCGATCTTGACGGGACGATCCTTTATGATTTCGATACCATCAGCGACGAATTGAGCGCTTTTTTGCTCAGAGTG
The DNA here is from genome assembly GCA_937958685.1 of uncultured Caryophanales bacterium. GTDB lineage: Bacteria > Bacillota_I > Bacilli_A > Izemoplasmatales > Hujiaoplasmataceae > JAAYZB01. The sequence continues at coordinate 23,852 of CALGNF010000119.1, read as the reverse complement.
CAACAAGATGGCCACCGGATCGTGATCGCGACGGGGCGTCCATACCGAAGTTCCAAATTCGCCTACGAGCGGTTCCGCCTGGACACGCCGATCATCAACTACAACGGCGGTCTGATCACCCATCCGGGGGATGCGGGGTTTCCCACAGTCAATTTCACGATCCGCAAGGAAGCGATCATCGACATCTTCGAAAGCAACGTCGAGCATATCCGCAACGCGTTCAGCGAAGTCAAGGACGCGATCTATTTGTTCCGGGAGGAAAAGGCGATCGAACCGCTCTTGCATGTTGGTGGCGCCTCCCTCATCAAGGTCGGCCACCTGATGGATACGCTGGTGGATGACCCGAACGGCTTCATCATCATCGGGAAACCCGGACAAGGACAGAAGATCGCCGACTATGTGCGGGCGAAATACAACGGTGAGGTCTTGTCGCGGATCTGGGATCTTAAGGGCGAATACGACTCGATCGTGGAGATCTTCACGCCGGAATCGAACAAAGGCAAGGGATTGCGCCACGTCGCCGAGTATCTCGGCTACGACCAGGGCGATGTGATCGCGATCGGCGACGGGCACAACGACATCGAGATGCTCGAATACGCCGCCTTGGGCGTCGCCGTCAGGAACAGCCATCCGGAATTGCTGGCGGTGGCCGATATTGTTTTGGATAAAACCGCTAAAGAAAACGCGGTGGCCGATTTTCTGAAATCATTTCTCAATTATTGAAATAAAACATCATCCGGCCGGACGATGTTTTTTGTATCACTTCTTTTTGGGAATGAATCCTTGGGGATCTTGCATCCTATCCGTCAGCTTTTCCATCGACTGCGGGGACATCGAAGCGAACTGCTTCATCATTTTCTGCTGTTTCTCGAGCATTGCCATCAGGCGGTTGACTTCGGTCGAACTGCGACCGGAACCCTCGGCGATCCGGCGGCGGCGCGAACTGCTGCGTTCAAGCAGTTCTGGTTGCTTACGCTCCGCGGGCGTCATCGAACGGATGATCGCCTCGATGTAGACGAGTTGCTTGTCGTCGATCTTCTCCGAGTTGGCCAGCGCCGACATTCCCGGAAGAAACTTGAGGATCCCGGACAGCGCTCCCATCCGTTTGATCATCTTCAGTTGTTTGAGCAGATCGTTGTAGTTGAATTGGCCCGCGAGCATCTTCTCCATCATCGACATCGCTTCCGCCTCGTCGATTTCCTCGGTGGCTTTTTCGATCAGGGTGACGACATCGCCCATCCCCAATATCCGCGAGGCCATCCTCTCAGGATGAAAGATTTCGATGTCGGTCAGTTTTTCGCCGGTGCCGGCGAATTTGATCGGCACGCCCGTCACTTTCCGAACCGACAGCGCCGCTCCGCCACGGGTGTCGCCATCCAGTTTCGTGAGGATGCACCCGGTGACTTGCAGAGCTTCGTTGAAGGCCTTGGCGACGGTGACGGCGTCCTGGCCGGTCATGGCGTCGATGGTGAGGAGGATCTCCTCGGGCTTGACGATGCGCTTGATCACAACCAACTCGTCCATCAGCGTCTCATTGATGTGCAGACGGCCGGCGGTGTCGATCACGACAAAATCAAAACCGCCGCTTTTGGCATGGGCGAGCGCTTCGGTGACGATTGCTTCCGGCTTTTGCCGGTCGCCTCTTTCAAAAACCTCGATCCCGAGCTGGGCGCCGACGGTCTTGAGCTGTTCGATTGCTGCAGGCCGGTAGATATCGGCCGCGACGAGCAGGGGTTTCCGGTCATGGTTCTTGCGGATGAGACTGGCGAGTTTGGCCGCTGTCGTCGTCTTGCCGGTGCCTTGCAGGCCGACGAGCATGACGACGGTCGGACCCTTGTCCGCGAATTTCAGGGGCTCGGCCTCGGAGCCCATCAGCCGTTTGAGTTCATCGTTGACGACCTTGACGACCTGCTGGCCGGGATTGAGTCCTTTCAGGATCTTCTCACCCAACGCCAATTCCCTGATCTCGTCGGTGAATTCCTTGACGACCTTGTAGTTGACATCCGCTTCGAGCAGGGACAGTCTGACCTCGCGGAGCATCTCCTCGATGTCGGTCTCGTTCAGTCTGGCTTTGCCCGTCAGGCGCCGAAACGCCATCTGGAAACGACTGGTCAGGTTTTCAAATGCCATTGTATCCCTCGATCTTTTCCAGCTCGCCGAGAAGTTCGACGAGTTGATTCTTCGTTAATTGTCCGCTTGCGCTTCGCAAAAGCTGCTGGCGTTTGTCCCGGCGTTTCAGGATGTGCAGTTTTTCCTCGTAGTAATCAAGGAATCCGGTGACGGTCTTGAGCTGTTCATGGACGGCGTTGCGGCTCACATCCATGATCTTGGCGATCTCGGACAGCGAGTAGTCGTCGAAATAGTAATACGAGAAATAGGCTCTCTGCTTGTCGGTAAGCAAAGCGCCATAAATGTCGTAAAGCTGGTGATACCTGATTTTCTCCTGCAATTGTTCCATGGTTTCCCCCTATTTAAAAAAGTCCGCAAACAGGCCGTAGATGTAGTTTTCGATATCGAAATGGTCGAGATCGGTGATTTTTTCCCCGAGCCCGACGAAGCTGATTGGAATGCCTAGTTCCTCGCGGATCGCAAGCACGATGCCGCCCTTGGCGGTTCCGTCGAGTTTGGTCAGCACGATCCCCGAGACTTGGGCGACCTCGCCGAAGATACGGGCCTGGCTGAGGCCGTTCTGACCGGTGGTGGCGTCGATCACCAGATAGGTCTCATACGGAGTCGCGCCGAGTTCCCTCTGGATCGTCCGCGTCATCTTGTCGAGTTCCTTCATCAAGTTGACCTTGTTCTGCAGGCGGCCGGCGGTGTCGATCAGGAGCACGTCGGTGGCGTTCCGCTTGGCTTCGCGGATGGCGTCGAAAATCACGCTCGAGGGATCGGCGCCGGCGCTTTTGGCGATCACCGGACAACCGACGCGTTCGCCCCAAACCTTGAGCTGGTCGATGGCGCCGGCTCTGAAGGTGTCGGCCGCGGCCATCATCACGGATTTGCCTTCGGCTTTGAGCTTGTGGGCGAGTTTGCCGATCGAGGTCGTCTTGCCGGTACCATTGACGCCGATGAAGAGGATCACCGTCACGCCATTGGGATTGAACCTGATGTTGGTGTCGATGATTTCGCCTTTCAGATAGAGGTCGAAAAGTGTGTCGACGATCAGCATTGCCAACGCTTCTGTCGTCTCGCATCTTTGTTTTTTGACCTCCGTCTTGAGCGAGTCGATGAACTTGGCGACGGTGCCGACGCCGACATCGGCCATGATGAAGATCTCTTCGAGTTTTTCGAAGAGGGCGTCGTCGATCTTCCGGCTTGTCAAAAGCACTTCCTTGAGGGAAGAAAGCGAGCCGGTTCTGGTTTTTTTCATGCCGATCTTGTATTTCTCGCGCTCAATGCGTTTTTCCCGGCTTTGGAACAATTTTTGGAATAGGCCCATCTGACGGTTCGCTCCTAACTGCTAGTATTATAACACATAACCACGGGTGAGGGGAAAGGATATTCCCGCAAAAAACGCCTCGCGCAGCCGGTGTGCCGGCTGGCCAAGCGTTCTGATGGTTACCGAGTTAGTCTTCGACGATGAAGCCGCACTTTTCGTTGTCGACGCAGCGGATGTGGCCGTCCTTTTCCTTGACAAGCGGCTTGCCGCAGAGCGGACAAACCTCGTCGATCGCCTCAAAGGGCGCAATGTAGCGGCATTTGGGGTAAGTGCTGCACCCCAGGAAGCGGTGGCCGTTGTTTTTCCCCCGGGAAGCGACCCTGACGATCAAAGTCCCTTTATTGCATTTGGGACACTTGACTTTCGTATCGAGTGGTTTGGTCTGTTCCCGCTTGGGGTCGGATTTGACATACCGGCAGGCGGGAAAATTCCCGCAGGCCTCGAATTCGCCGTAACGTCCCTGTCTGATGACTATCGGAAAGCCACAAACGGGACAGGTTTCGCCGGTTTCCCGCGGTTTTTCCTTTTTGAGTTCCTTGAAGGCCACATCTACGAGCGGGCTGAAATAGGCGTAGAAGTCGCTGATGACCTTCAGTTGCTGGTCTTCGCCGATGGCGATCGCATCCAGCATCTCCTCCATCTTCTTGGAATAGTCGGCGCTGATGAACTCATGGAAATGGTTTTCCAGATTCGCGATGGTCTTGCGCCCCTGCTCGGTGGGTACGAATTTTTTCTCGGCGACATTGACATATTTGCGTGCTTTCAGCGTCTGGATTGTCTGGGCGTAGGTCGAGGGTCGACCGATGCCAAGGTCTTCCATCTCTTTGATCAGTTTCGCCTCGGTATAACGCGCGGGCGGCACCGTGAACATCTGCTTGGCTTCGATTTTGGTGGCGACAAGTGTCTTGCCGGCGAGACAGTGCGGCAGGATCTTGGCTTCCGTGTCTTCGCTTTCGTACTTGCCGTAGACCGAGAGATAACCGTCGAAGACGAGACTGCTGCCGGTGGAACGGAAACGGGCGCCGTTGTTGTCGAGGTCGATCGTCGTCTGGTCGTAGAGGGCCGGTTTCATCAGCGAAGCGACGGCACGGGAATGGATGAGCCTGTACAACTGGAGTTCGTCCTTGGAGAGATGAGCCTTGATCTTGTCGGGCAATAGGTTGACATCCGTGGGTCTGATCGCCTCATGGGCGTCTTGGATCCTGTTTTTGGTATCGTCCTTTTTGGGGTGGCCAAGATAGTTGCGGCCAAAATTGTCGAGGATGTAGGTTTCGGCTTGATTCACGAACAGCTGGGACATCCGCACGGAATCGGTCCGCATATAGGTGATGAGACCGATGCTTTCGGTGCCGATTTGCACGCCCTCGTAAAGTCTTTGGGCGATTTGCATTGTTTTCTGGGCGGCATAGTTGAGTCTTTGCGAGGCTTCCTGCTGGAGCGTCGAGGTGATGAACGGCGGCTTGCTGGAGACAAAACGCCGCTTGGTTTCACAAGAATGGACCGTGAACTCCGGTGCCAGCGCGGCAAGGATCGCCTGGGCTTTCGCGAGCGGCGGATTCTTGACGGGCTTGTCATGGTATCTTGCCAGCTTGGCTTCAAAATCGGGAAACTGGGCAAAGACGTCGTAGTATTCCTCGACGACGAATCTGTCGATTTCCTTTTCCCTGTCGACAATCAGTTTGAGGGCGGCGCTTTGGACTCTGCCGGCCGATTTCGACTTGATCTTGCTTTGCAGGAGTTTGCTGAGTTTGAAGCCGATGATCCGGTCGAGGATCCTTCTGGTCTCCTGCGAGGAGACGAGATCCATGTCGATGGATTTGGTGTTTTGAAAAGCCTCGAGGATCGCCGGCTTGGTGATTTCGTGGAAAACCACGCGTCTCACCGGTTTGTTGCCGATCTCGAGCGCATCCGAAAGATGCCAGCTGATCGCTTCGCCCTCGCGGTCGGGATCGGTGGCAAGATAGACTTCCTTGGCGGTCTTGAGGGCTTTGTTCAGCTCCCTGACGACGTCCCGCTTTTCCGGAAGGACGACATATTCGGGTTTGAAGTCGCGTTTGACGTCGATGCCGAGCCCGCCGGGTCCGGAAATCGCCAGGTCGCGGATGTGGCCTTTGGATGATCTCACCACATAATCCTTGCCGAGATACTGTTCGATCGTCCTTGATTTCGACGGTGATTCGACGATCACCAGTTTTTCACTCATGCCGATACCTCTTTCCATGTTAATAAATATAACGTCATCCGTCTTGCTTGTCAATCGTTTTAAATTGAAAAAATTGTGAGGTTTTCGGGACGTTAGATTCTTAATATTTCCAATATTAATGGGAAAAAAAAGATATTTCCGGTAGGGAAACATCCTTATATATATTACGTCTTCAAAATGAAGGTCATCCGTTCGCGCTCCTGCATGTCCCTGATTGTGGTGACCTCGGCCCCGGGGAAGTGCTCGCGCGCCCATTCATGCAGCCTGGGGGCGGCGTCATAGGCGTGCTCGAAAGCGATCAGGAACCGGTCGTTGAGATGGGCACCGGCATTTTCAATGATCCGCCGGTAGCAGTCCAAGCCATCGTCGCCGCCAAACAGGGCGAGATGGGGTTCGTTGTCGTAGATGATGGGGGCCACCGTCTCCGTTTGGGGGATGTACGGCGGATTCGCGACGATGATGTCGAAGGTCTTGCCGGCAAGCGGCATCAGGAGGTCGCCCTCGAGAAAGGTGATCTCGGCGCCAAGGCTCTCCGCGTTCTTGCGGGCGATGGCGAGCGCCCTCGGACTGATGTCCGTTGCCCAAACCTCGATTTCGGGTGCTTCCTTTTTGATCGCCACGGCGATGCATCCCGAACCGGTGCCGATATCGACCAGCCTTGTCGGCCGGGTGGCGAAATAATCATCGTAGCGGAGGAGCACCTGTTCGACGAGTTCCTCGGTCTCATACCGGGGAATCAGGACGTCCTGGTCGACCGCGATCCGGTGACCGAGAAAATAGACATAGCCCATGATGTATTGGACCGGCAGGTTGTCCTCCAGATGGCGTCTGAGCCCTTCCATGAAGTTCTCGTGATCGGCCGCGGGCATGGTATCTTGGAAACAAAGATACAATTGTGTCGGCTCGAGGTGGGCGAAATGAAGCATGAGCATCTCCGCAGCCGTGGCTTCCCTTTGTTGGCGACGCAAGCGTTTTTTGGCTTCGCGCAACGCTTCTTCGTATGTCGGCATCTTAAAGGTCGCCTTGCAGCTTGCGCTTCTGCTCTTCGGCGACCAGCGCCTCGACGATGGCGTCGAGCCGGCCTTCGATGACGCGGTCCAGTTGTTGGATCGTGAAGTTGATCCGGTGGTCGGTGACACGGTTTTGGGGATAGTTGTAGGTCCTGATCTTTTCAGAACGGTCGCCGGTGCCGATCTTGCTTTTGCGCTCCTCGCCCTCTTTCGCCAGTTTCTCCTGCAGCATCTTGTCATAGAGCCGCGAGCGGAGGATTCTGAGCGCCTGCGCCTTGTTCTCGTGCTGGCTCTTGCCATCCTGGCATTGGACGACGGTGCTGGTCGGCACATGGGTGAGCCTGACGGCCGATTTGGTCGTGTTGACCGATTGGCCGCCGGGTCCGGAAGAGCAGAAGGTGTCGACTCTGACGTCGGCCATGTCGAGTTCGAAGTCGAGTTCCTCGGCTTCTGGCAGCGCGAGGACGGTCGCTGTCGAGGTGTGGATCCTGCCTTGCGATTCGGTCGCCGGCACCCGTTGGACGCGGTGGACGCCGGATTCGTACTTCAAGAGGGAATACACGCTTTCGCCGCTCACCATGAATTCGATCTGGCTGAAACCGCCGTTTTCGGCGGGGTCGGCGTACAAGGTCTCCAGTTTCCATCCCTTGGCTTCGGCGTATTTGGCGTACATGCGGAAGAGGTCGCCGGCGAAGATGTTGGCTTCGTCGCCGCCGGCTGCGCCCCTGATCTCGACGATGACGTTCTTCTCGTCGTTGGGATCCTTGGGTATCAGGAGCAGTTCCAGTTCGGCTTCCAGCGCGGCACTGTTTTCGCTGACGGCTTGCAGTTCCGCTTCGGCCATATTCCGGATCTCGGGATCAGGATCCCGGTACATCTCCTTGAGCGCCGCGATCTGGCGGACCTGGTTTTTGTATTCGCGGTAGGTTTTGACGATTTTCTCGAGGGAGCGCAATTCTTTCGACAACTCCCTGACCTTGCGGATGTCGGTTGAGACCGCCGGGTCCTGAAGCTGCCTGTCGATTTCGCTATAGCGCGTCTCGATGACGTCGAGTCTGTCTGTGATCATGATGATTCTCCTTGCGGGTGGTGATTTTCAAAAAAAACAGCCGGACGGTTATTCGTCCCAGGACTGTTTTTCAGCATGCGCCTCGGCCGCGGCCGGGCTGAGATTGCTGAAGGTGGAGACGTTCTTGTTGAAGAGCAGTTCGAAATCGCCGATCGTGCCGGAACGGTTCTTGGCGATGTTGATCTCCACATGGTTCTTCTTGGTGGTTTCGTGCTCGTAGTAATCCTCGCGATACATGAGCAGGATGATGTCCGCATCCTGTTCGATCGAGCCGGATTCACGCAAGTCGGCCATGACTGGTTTCTTCTCCTTGCGCTGCTCGACGCTGCGGGACAGCTGGCTCAGGGCGACGACGGGAACTTTGAGTTCGCGGGCGACTTCCTTTAAGACCCGGCTGATCTCCGAGACTTCCTGGACGCGGTTGGCCTGGTTGTAGACGGAGCCCGAAAGCAATTGTAGATAATCGACGATGACGAGGTCGAGTTTGTCGTCTTGCTTCAGTTTCCGGCACTTGCTGCGCAGGTCCGTGACCTTGACGGTGCCGGAATCGTCGAAATAAAGGTTGAGATTGGCGAGCGTGCTGATTGCGTAGTTGATCTTTTCCCATTCCTGGGAAGAGATCTTGCCCTGCCGCATCCGCGAGTTGTCGACCTGCGACTGGCAGCTGAGCAACCGCATCACCAGCTGGTCGACGCCCATTTCCAGGGAAAAGAAGGCGACATGGGGCTTGGAGGCTAGTTTCGCGATGTTCAAGGCGATGTTGAGGGCGAACGCCGTCTTGCCCATCGAGGGTCTCGCGGCGATGATGATCAGATCGGATGGCTGCAGCCCGAGGGTGTATTTGTTCAAATCGTAATACTTGGTGTCGAGTCCGGTGATGGACGAGCCGATCTGCGCCTGTTCGGCGATCTTCTCGACGATGATGTCGGCGATCTCGCCGACGGCCTTGAAGTCGCTGGTGCGTTTCTCCTTGGTGATGCCGATGATCTCTTTCTCGACGTCGTCGATGAATTCGGGGGTGTTGTCCGTGACATAGGAGCCGTCGATGATCTTGCGGCAGGATTCCTGGATTTTCCGGAGGACCGATTTGTCCTTGACGATATTGATATAGTTCAAGAGATTGGCAATCGAGGGCACGGCGTCGATCAGTCCGGTGATGTATTCGATGCCGCCCGACTTGACCAGGAGGTTATGATTTTCCAGCCTGTCGGTCAGGGTGGTGAAATCGATGGGGATTGCTTCCTGATACAGCGTTTTCATCGCCCGGAAGATAACCTGGTGGTTGGGAGAGAAGAAATCTTGTTCCTGGAGTTTGTCAACGATCGTCTTCATCGAGGCCTGGTCAAAAAAGACAGCACCAAGGACCGCCTGTTCGGCTTCGATATTTTGTGGGACTTTTCGTTCCATGGACTCCTCCTACGCTTTTTCCTCCAACACTTGGAGATCGATGGTCGCCACAACATCCTTGTGCAACCTGATCGGGACCTTGTGGACCCCGAGGGAGTGGATGTTGTCATCCAGAAGAATCTTGCGTTTGTCGATATCGATATTATATACCTTTTTGTATTCTTCCGCAATCTGTTTTGAACTAACAGCACCGTATAGTTTTCCGGTGTCGCCGATCCTTACATACAGTTTGATCGGCTGGCTTTCGATGTCAGCTTTCAGCTTCTTGGCAGCCGCGAGTTCGAGGGAAGCCTGCTTGTTGGCGGTCTCCCTTTCTTCCTCGAGAACCTTGAGGTTGGCCACCGAAGCCTCGATTGCCTGTTTGGAGGTCAGCAGGTAATTGCCGTAGCCGCTGGCGACTTCGATGACATCGCCTTTCTTGCCTTTGCCCTTGACGTCTTTGGTCAAGATGATTTTCATGGTCCATTCCTCCTTGAAAGTCGCTTCGAGATGCGCTTCGATCTTTTTGGCGATCTCCTCGGCGGTTTCTTTTTCCACTTGCGCCGCCGCGTTGTTGAGATGGCCGCCGCCGCCGAATTGCTCCATGATCACGGAAACGTTGAATTTGTCGACGCTTCTTGCGGAGATCGCGGTGATGCCGCCGCCGATGTTGCCGATCGCGAAGGCCGCGATGATGTTGTCGATTTCCAGCAACTCGTCCGCTGTTTTGGCCAGCTGGACGCGGTCGGTCTTGCTTTCGTTTGGCAACAGGGCGATGGCAAAGACATTGTCGATGATTTTCGCCTGGTTGACAAGGTTCGACTTGGTTTTGATATGATCCAGCGATTCTCTGAGAATCAGTCTGGCCTTGAACGGATCGGCGCCGAAGCGTTTCAGCGTCGCTGCCGCCTCGAAGGTCCTGACGCCGGTGCGATAGGAAAAATTGTTGGTGTCGATCATCATGCCGGCGAGCATGATCGTCGCTTCGAAAGGACTGATATCGATCTCAAAGTTATAGAGTTCGACCATTTCCACGACGAGTTCGGCGGAAGAGGAAGCATACGGTTCAAGATAGGTGAGCATGACATCGGTCAGGATGTTGTCGAGTCGGCGGTGATGATCGATGATGACGATGTTCTTGGTCTTTTCGAACAGCCTGGGGGCGTTCGACTGCGTGGGGCTGTGGTGATCGACGACGAACACGAGCGTCTCCGGAGTGAGCGTATCGAGCGCCTCTTCGGGGTCGACGAAATATTCGAGCAGTTTCACGTACTCGCGGTTGAGCATGTTCACAACCTTTTGACAGGTCTGGTCGATATCGTCGAAGTCCAGGACAATCTTGGCTTTCTTCTGCTGGGCCAGCACCATTTCCAACACGCCGATCGCGGCTCCCAAAGCATCGATGTCGGTGGAACGATGGGGCATGATCAACGCCTGGTCATGCTTGGCGATGAAGTCGCTCACCGCACGGGCATTGATCCTCGCCGTAATCTTGGTGCGTTTCTCGATCGTGTTGCTTTTGCCGCCGAAAATCTTGAGCGGTTGGTTTTCCAGATTGACCACAACCTGGTCTCCCCCTCTGCCAAGAGCGATTTTGAGCGCCTCCTCGGCCAATTCGCCCAAGATGTCCGCCGGCTTTTCGTGGGCGGCCAACCCCATCGAGAGGGTGACCCTGATCTCGTTGGTGCTGGCGATCTCGCTGATCGTGTCCAAGATCTGGAATTCGTCTTCCATCAATTCGTTCAGTTGGCGGCGATTGAGGTAGACGACCGATCTTTCAGGACGCAGGTTGACGAAATGGATCTGATGCCGGGAACACCAGGAATCTAGCGCTCCGAGAAACTTGCCTTGGAGGCTTGCCTTTTCCTGAAAATCAAGGCTTTGCGTCGCTTCGCTGAAGTTGTCGAGACTGAGGACGCCGATGACGCCCTGGTTGTCCTTGAGGAACCGTTTGCCGGCTTCCCTCTCGGTGACTTCAAACAGGTAGAGCGCTTTGTTTTTGGGATAATGGATGATCTCATAATCTTTGCCGTAGACGTTGATGATGAACTTGGTTTCCCGCTTTTCGACGCTTTTGCCAAGATTTTCGTGCAACAAACTCAGCTTGCGGTCGATCAGGACGTTCGAAAAGCACTCCTTGGCAAAATGGTTGGCCCACACGATCTGGTTGTTGTCATCATAGATGATCATTCCGACGGGAAGGTAGTTGAAGGCGACATCCTCGCTGCTTATGAGCCTGCGTTCGAGAAGGTTGCGTTCCCGGAATTTCTGTTGCAAGGTCTGCATTCTGGCCCTGATCTTGCGGTTGGAAAGGGAAAAGGCGAAAATGATCGCTGCGAAAACGATCAAAATCCCGGTATAGGTCAAAGCATAACCGAGGCCGAGATGGTTGAGGATGATGATGAAGCCGACGGTGGCGGCGGCGAAAATGACCACTGATGCGATGATCAGCAGAATCAGCTTCCGCTTGCTCATGGGCGCACTCCCTTTTCGTGAAATCACAACAATTATATCATAATTGCCAAGCAAATGCCAAATGACAAGAAAAAAAGACTCGATGAGTCTTTTTGCTCTTTACTCCTTGACAAACGGCAAAAGCGCCATGAAACGGGCCCGCTTGATCGCGACGGCCAGATGCTTCTGGTAGTATGCCTTGGTGCCGGTCACGCGCCTGGGAAGGATCTTGCCTCTTTCAGAGATGAACTTCTTCAGCAATTCGTAATCCTTGAAATCGATATAGCTGATCTTGTTATCCGTGAAATAGCATCTTTTGCGGTTGCGTTTGCGGCCGCCGCGAAAACCCGTAGGCTTATCGCTTTGTCCCTGTGGTCTGGTATACATGGTATTTCCTCCTCGATATTAGAATGGCAAATCGTCTTCGATGATGTCGATCTGGGTGTCGGCCTCATCACGTTTGGTCTTATCTTGGGACTGATAGTTGTCAGATTGTGGTTTCGGATCGAGGAAAACGACCTGGTCGCACACGATTTCGGTCACATACCGTTTCACGTTGTTCTTTTCGTCCATGTAATCACGCGTCTGCAAGCGGCCCTCGACAGCGACAAGACTGCCTTTGTTGCAGTACTTGCTGACGTTTTCCGCCGATTTTCTCCAGACGGTGCAATTGAAGAAATCGGCAGTGCTTTCGCCTTGGCCCTGGCTCGAACTTGCAAACGGACGGTTGACCGCGATTGTGAAAGAGGCCACGGGGATGTTGTTCGCCGTGAAGCGAAGCTCGGGATCCCTGGTCATTCTTCCGATCATAACGACTTTGTTCAACATTGCTATCGCCTCCCGGCCTTATTCTTCTCTGGAAATGATGATGTGGCGGATGATGTCTTCCTTGATTTTCATGATGCGGTCCATTTCGACGGTTGCTTCCGGTGTCGCCATGACACTGATAACCACGTAATAGCCCTTTCTGAAATCAGAGATTTCATACGCCAGATCGCGCATTCCCCATTCGTTGACAGTCAGGTTTTCCGCGCCACGGTCGGTGAGGATCGCGTTAAGTTCCGCGATCAGCGCCGCTCGGGCCTCCTGTTCGACAGTCGGGCGAATGATGTACATGATCTCGTATTTTCTCATTTTGTTCCCTCCTTATGGTCTGATGGCTGCTCGCGCAGCAAGGCTGTGAGATTGCTCACGGCTAGTTATTATATCATATGATATATTATTTGTCTATAATAAGTATCGTTCGGTTTTCGCAGATACTTAAACGTCGACGTTGTAGATCTTCTTGAACTCGTTCTTCATCCTGATCGGGATCAGGAAGATCGCGGAGATGCTCACGATCGCGGCTGCCATCATGATATAGCGGTAATCGATGCCGGCGTATTCGGCGGCGATCCCGATGATGAGGGCGCCCAGGATCGCCCCGAAGTTCCACATCAGTTGCTGGGTGGAGTTGATCCGGCCGCGGATGTCGTTCGGGATATAGACTTGCGTTGCGCTCATGCGGATGTTGAAGGAGGTGACGCTGAGCAAACCGACGACGAAACTGGCGACGATCATCAGTGCGAAGGCCGGATAGAACAGCATGGTCGCGCCAAGGATCTCGACAGTGATGTAGACGCTCACCGCAATCAGGAACTTCTTCTCCTTGGGATATCTGAATAGGTAGTGGATGATGCCGCCCACCATTCTGCCGATCGCCGAGGCGCTGATCAGAAAGGAAAAGTGTTGGATCGTATAGATCTCCGAAGCCACGAAATACGGCATCCTGAGCAGATCCTGAGAAGCATAGACAAAGGAAAATGCGGCGAAAAGGATACCGATCCCCAAGATGCCCTTTTCTTTTTTATAATAACTGATACCTTCTTTTAGGTCAGCGAGAAACTGCGGTCCCTGAACGATTTTTTGATTCAGTCTCTCCTCGACCTTGATCAGCAACTCGATCGTCGCCGTTATGAAGAATGTTGCCGCATTGAAAAGCATGAGCATGGCGACACCGTTGGTGTAGTTCTCGATGAAAAAAGCCGCGACCGGGGCCATCACCGCGGCCGAGATCGGCCAGATCAAGCTTGAGATCGAGTAAGCTTTCGAATGGTATCCCTGGGTGATCACCTCCGGATAGAGACTCATGAACGCCGTCTGATAGGTGGTGTCGATGACGCCAAGAAGTGCCGCGATAACGGTGAAAAGGGCGACGTTGAAGTATCCTGAATAAAGCACAAGTCCCAGAATCAGGAAGAAGGAGCCGTAGAAATAGTCAATGGCGACGATGATGTTTCGCCGCGAATGCCGGTCAATGAACGGCCCGATGACGAAGTTCGTGATGATGCGCGGGATGACGTTGGCAATCGTGAAAAAGGCCAGGATCAGGGGTGATCCGGTCTTTTGAAAAATCAGGATGCCAAAGGCGATCCCCGCGGCGGCGCTGCCGAATGCGGAGATGAACGACCCGATGGTGAGGATCGTGAAGTTACGATTCCATAGTGTCACTTGAGTATCTACCTAGACCGGCAAGCCGGTCTGCCTTTCGCTAATTGTTGGTTTCGCTTTTTCTGGGGAAGAAAGGTATCAGCGAGGAGACGCGTTTGCGGTATTCGCCGTATTCGGGTCTGGAGGCGATGATCTTCTTCTCCATCATCGGGATGCTGATGAAGAGGAAGAGCATTGTCATCAAGATCGGGAAGATGACATGCAAATCGAAGTTGCCGATGCCGCCGGCACTCATGATCCAAACACCCCACCAGACGGCGACTTCGCCAAAATAGTTCGGATGGCGCGAGTACTTCCACAAACCCTCGTCGATGCATCGTTTTTTGCCGGCGTTTGCCAGCCGGAATCTGAGCATCTGCCTGTCGGCGATGAATTGGATCATCGTCGCGCCGACGATGATCATAAAGCCGAGGATGATCAGGAAGTTGACGGAAGGTTCCCGCACAAGGAACCGATAGACGGCGATCAGTTGCACGAAGACGATCATTGTCGGCATCAAGTTGATGCCAAAGAGGTTGGACAGAAACCAGAGTTTCGGTTTACTCTCGCGAATCATCGTGTAGCGCCAGTCCTGATGCGAGAAATCGGACCAGTTGATGAGCCAGTTGTAGGTTAGCCTAAGCGCCCAGAAACAGATGCCCAAAAGCAACAGCCCGACAGCAAAGTTCAGCTGGACTTTGAGGATCAGGATCCAGGCAGTGACAATGACCGGCGGAACCACGCTCCAGTAAGGGTCGTAGGTGCTGGCGTTTTTGACCGCCAGGCCGAAAGCCCAGATGATGATGGTTGCGACAATATTAGCCGCCAGCATCCGCCACAAGGGGCTGATGATGATCGAAGCGACAAGGGCATATGTCGCGATGCCGGCCGCAAGCGCTACCAGATACATTCCCATAAGCGCCACGAAAGAGGTGGTTCGTTTGCTCATGTTCGTTCCTCACCTTCATTTCGCAATTTGCTTATCACGTACGCCAAAGCATAGGCGCTGGCTTTCCTTCTCACAACATTCCTCGATCCGGAGAACCGCTTTCTGACTGTTTCCCGGTTTCCAAAAATCCCGAATCCGAAGTAGACGGTGCCAATCGGATCAGCGGGCGTGCCGCCCGTCGGACCCGCGTAGCCGGCGCTTGTGACAATCAAGTCCGCATGACTGATGATTTCCAGATTTTTCGCCATTTCCCAAGCGCACTCCGCGCTTACCGCACCGTGTTCGCGGATGATCTCCTGATCGATCCGGAGAATCTTCTGCTTGGCATCCTCGCCGTAGACGATATAGGCTTCCTTGAGGATGCGGGAGGCTCCGGGCTGATCGAGGATCCGCGAGGCGATCATCCCGCCGGTGATCGATTCGGCGAGCGCCACAGTGAAGTTCCTGGCGGTCAAGGCGGCGAAGAAAGCTGCCGGCAGCGTCTCGTCCGGACCGGCGATGATTCTGTTTCCCAGATCCTCTAGCAAAGCCTTGCTGGTTAAGACAAGTTCGTTCTCCTCCGAAGCCTCGACGGTGATAAGGGTCTCGCCGGAAGTCTCGCTGGTGAGGAGGCGGGCGCCTGGATGTTGTTTCTCAATTGTCCTTATCGCTTCGGCAGGGTTCTCGCCTTCGGCGCTGAAATAGATGTAGGTTTCGCGAAAGCGGTTCTGTTTGGCCTTGTTTGCCAAGGCGTTCCCCCTAGACATTGAAGCGGAAGTGGAACACATCGCCATCCCTGGCGACATATTCCTTCCCCTCAAGACGGTATTTGCCCAGTTCTTTGGCTTTGGTCTCGGATCCCGCCGCCAGCAGATCCGCAAACGCGATCGTCTCTGCGCGGATGAACCCTTTCTCGAAGTCGGAATGGATGACACCACCGCATTCAGGGGCCTTCATGCCCTTTTTGAACGTCCAGGAACGCACTTCCTTTTCGCTGGCGGTGAAAAAGGTTTCCAGACCAAGCAATTCATAGTTCTTGCGAATCAGGTCGTCAAGTCCCGAATTTTTCATGCCGAGCTCGTTCATGAACGCCTGTTTGTCGGCGCTGGACAGTTCTGATAGCTCCTGTTCGATCTTGGCGCTGAAAATGACCGTTTCAGCGTGTTCCCTGACCGCTAGTTCCTTGATGTCGTTCACAAATCCGTTTTCGGAGTGATTGATCACCACGTCTTCGGCCACATTGCAGACATACAGCATCGGCTTGGCGGTCAGAAAACTGAAGTTCTTGATGACTTTCAGTTCTGCTTTTGTGAGATTCAAACTTCGGATCGGTAATTGGTCGAGCAGGCATTTCTGGACTTTCTCCAGAATCTCATACTCCTCGACCGCTTCGTTGTCGAGTTTCATCTGCGCGCGCTTCTGGATTTTCGGCAGCCGTTTCTCCACGACCTCGAGATCGGCGAAGATCAGTTCCAGTTGGATCGTCTCGATGTCACGCAGGGGATTGACATCGCCTTCGACATGGATGACATCGGGGTCGATGAAACACCGAACGACCTGACAGAGGGCATCGCAGTTGCGGATATAGGAGAGAAATTGGTTGCCGAGGCCTTCGCCTTTGGAGGAACCCCGCACGAGCCCGGCGACATCGGTCAGTTCAAAGGTGGTGTAGACGACCTTGCGCGGATGATAGATCTCAACTAGCTTCTCCATCCGCCAGTCGGGAACCTCGACAACGCCGACATTCGGCTCGATCGTCGCAAACGGATAGTTGATTGCCGGCATTTTTGCCTTGATCACGGCATTGAAAAGCGTCGTTTTTCCGACGTTGGGCAAGCCGATGATCCCTGCTGTGAGTCCCATGTCCATCATCTCCTAACACGGAATATTGTAATACAATCCCGAAGCATTTACAAGTAAAACCGGCCGTGTCTGAACAAATAACACAGGCGTGCGACTGGTATGAGCCAAGGGTGCATGACGGCGTCTCGACCACAAGGAACATAGGCGAAAAAGCAGGCGGTTTAGTTCCGCCTGCAAAGTCAAAAACCAAACAATTCCCGAGTGCTTTCCGCTGTCGAACGAGCTATCTCCTCAAGTGATTGATCCCTGATGATGGCGATTTCCCTGGCAATCAGCGGCAAGTGTTTCGGTTCGTTCTGTTTGCCGCGGAACGGATGGGGAGCAAGATAGGGCGCGTCGGTTTCGATCAGTAGGCGGCTGAGGGGAATCTCGCGAGCGACCTCACGGCTCACGCGGGCGTTCTTGAATGTCACCGGCCCGGCGAGCGAAATCCTCATGTTGAGTCCGAGATACAAACGCATCTGTTCGACGCTTCCGGAATAGCAGTGCATCACGCCTTTGAGATCTTGACGCTTGTGGTTCTTGATGATCTGGTAAGTGTCGAGCGCGGCCTCGCGCATGTGCACGACGATCGGCAACTTCAAGTCATTGGCGATCGCAATCTGTTTCTGGAACATTTCCCGCTGTTTTTCCGCATATGATTTGTCCCAGTAATAGTCGAGTCCGATCTCGCCGATCGCGACGACCCTTTCATCCCGGGCTCTGTCCCTGAGCCACTCGAGATCCGCATCCGTGACCTTGTCGATGTCGCTGGGATGAAACCCGATCACCGCGTAGATATTTTCGTATTCATGGGCGATCGCAATCGCCCGTTCGGAGAAAAAGCGGTCGTACCCGATGCAGACGCAATGCGTTACGCCGGCGGCCGCTGCGTCCCTGATGATTTCATCGCGCCTGTCATAAAGCAAGCCGTCGTTGAGATGGACGTGGGAATCAATCAGCATTGGGATCCACCTTCTCAGTTGATCTGCAAATACGTCTTGACGACGTTTTCCGGGGTGAATCCAAAGTGTTCGAGAACGTCCTGGAGCTTGGCGGAGACGCCAAAGGAGTCGATGCCCATGATGTTCTCCGTGAACCGGTACCACAACCCGGGTGCGCCCATTTCCAACGCAAGCCTTTTTTGAATCGATCGCGGCAGGATGAGTTCCTGATACTCACTAGGCTGTCTGAGAAACAACTCCATCGAGGGCATCGAGACGACGCGGACGGCGGTGGCGTGCTGTTCCCAAAGCAGCGTTTGGGCCTTGAGCGCCAGGTTGACCTCGCTGCCGGTCGCGATCAATATCCCTGTGTAATCGGGCAGGTCCCGGGCGACGTAAGCGCCTTTTGCCAACTGCTCATATGTCGATTCGTGCATCACGGTGACATCCTGCCTGGTCATGGCCAAGAGTGTCGGGCCTTGATTGGCGGAAAGGGCGAAGCGAAGCGCGTTTTTGGTTTCATTGCTGTCGGCGGGACGGATGACGACCAGTCCCGGGAGCGAGCGATACATCGCCAACTGCTCGACTGGTTGGTGCGTGGGGCCATCCTCACCGACTCCCACCGAGTCATGGGTGAAGAGGAACATCGATGGAATCTTCATCAGCGCGGCCAGCCTGATCGACGGTTTCATGTAGTCGGAGAAAATGAAGAAGCCGCTGCCGAAGGCGCGCAGGTGATGGAGTGTCATGCCGTTGACGATCGCGGCCATCGCGTGCTCGCGAACGCCGAAATTGAGATTGCGTCCCAAGGGGTTGTCTTTGGTGAAGTTGCCGTCGGCGCCCTTGACGTGCGTCGAGGCCACCAGGTCGGCGGATCCGCCCATCATTGCCGGGATGGCGGTTGAGAGCGTGGCGACGGCCTTGCCGATCGCCTTGCGGGTCGCTTCTTTCAATCCGATTGGCTCCGCCGGCAACAAGTTTTCATAATCGACATCGATGCGGTTATCGATGATCGCGGTGAGCTGAGCGGCTGTCTCGGGAAATCTGGCCTGATAGCCGGCGAGCATTTCCCGCCACTGGGCATCGGCCTTCTGTCCCCGTTTGCCAAAACGGTTTTGCAGGTCGGCGACGGCTTCCGGGTCGATCCAGAACAAGGTTTCCGGATATCCGGCCGCCCGCTTCATCCGCAAAGTCTCCTCCGGTCCGAGCGGGGCTCCGTGGACCGCGCTCGTGCCCTGGTTGCGGGCGCCGTACCCGATGATGCTCTTGATCTCGATGAATGATGGCTTGGCCGACTGTTTGGCCTTCTCGATGGCGATCGATACCTCGATCACATTGTTGGCGTCGCCTACGTGTTGGTATTCGAAGCCGACGCTTTCCATTTTGGCGCGGATATTCTCCGAGACCGCGTTTTTTGTCGGTCCGTCGAGTTGGATGTCATTGGAGTCGAACAAGACGATCAACCGTTCGAGACCAAGATGCCCCGCGAGACTCAAGGCTTCCAAGGCAACACCTTCCTGGAGGTCGCCGTCGCCGCAGAGCACATACGTGTAGTGGTCGACAATCGGGTGGTCGGGCTTGCCGAAGGCATGGCGGAGGTGCTTCTCGGCGATGGCGGAGCCGATTGCCATGGCCAGTCCCTGGCCCAAGGGGCCGGTCGTGGCCTCGATTCCCGGGGTATGTCCGTACTCGGGATGCCCGGGAGTCATCGAACCCAATTGCCGGAAGCGCCGCAACTCTTCTACGGGAAGATCGTAGCCAGCAAGATGCAACAAGGCATAAATCAGCGCCGAACCATGGCCGGCGGACAGAAAGAAGCGATCCCGGTTGAACCACTTGGGATCCAGCGGATTGGCTTTCAGATGATATTGAAACAGCGAATACAAGACCGGAGCGGCGCCGAGGCCGATCCCGGGATGGCCGCTGTTGGCCTTGTCGATCATGTCAAGGCCGAGAAACCTGATGTTTTGGATCGTTTTTTCCATGTCGCTACCTCTTTCGTCCCTTGGTGGATACCGTTAAAATTATATCATATAACCCCGCATCAGCCAATCAAAGACAAAAAAAAGGGATGCTAGGCATCCCTTGATGATTTGCTTACGCGAGGATTTGGACGACGGATCCGGCGCCGACGGTGTGGCCGCCTTCACGGATCGAGAACTTCGTGCCCTGTTCGAGAGCGATCGGGTGGATCAGTTCGACGACCATCGTGGTGTTGTCTCCCGGCATGACCATTTCGACACCCTTTTCGAGCTCGATGACACCGGTGATGTCGGTCGTGCGGAAGTAGAACTGCGGACGGTAGTTCGAGAAGAACGGAGTGTGTCTGCCGCCTTCCTCATGGCTCAGGACGTAAACCTGGGCGGTGAATCTGGTGTGCGGGGTGACCGACTTCGGTTTGACGATGACCTGGCCGCGTTGGACTTCCTCTCTCGCGACGCCGCGAAGCAGCAAGCCGACATTGTCGCCGGCCTGGGCGAAGTCAAGCAGTTTGCGGAACATCTCGACGCCGGTGACGACGGTGGCTCTCGTCGGTTTGATGCCGACGATCTCGACCGGGTCGTTGACCTTGACGGTGCCGCGGTCGACACGGCCGGTGACGACGGTGCCGCGCCCGGTGATCGTGAAGACGTCCTCGACGGACATCATGAAGGGCTTGTCGACTTCACGCTCGGGAAGCGGAATGTAGTCGTCGACGGCTTGCATCAGCTCGATGATTTTCTTCTGCCATTCCTCGTCGCCTTCCATGGCTCTGAGAGCGGAGCCGACGATGATCGGCGTTTCGTCGCCGGGGAACTGGTATTCGGTCAAAAGCTCGCGGATCTCCATCTCGACAAGTTCGATGAGTTCCTGATCGTCGACCATGTCGGCCTTGTTCAGGAAGACAACGATTTTCGGCACGCCAACCTGGCGGCTCAGGAGGATGTGTTCGCGGGTCTGCGGCATCGCGCCGTCGGCGGCGGACACCACGAGGATGGCTCCGTCCATCTGGGCGGCGCCGGTGATCATGTTCTTGACATAGTCGGCATGTCCCGGGCAGTCGACATGGGCATAGTGGCGGCTCTTGGTTTCGTATTCGATGTGGGCGGTATTGATCGTGATGCCTCTGGCCTTCTCCTCCGGTGCCGAGTCAATGGAGGCGTAGTCTTTAATTTGGGCCAGGCCCTGTTTCGCAAGGACCATCGTGATCGCTGCGGTCAACGTGGTCTTGCCATGGTCGACGTGACCGATGGTGCCGATGTTGACATGCGGTTTTGTCCGTTCAAATTTAGCTTTTGCCATTGTGGTAATCTCCTTTATCCTTAATTTTTTATTGGTCGCTTAATCGATATTATTGTATAACAATCTCACCAATAATGCAATAGATATCTTGCACGGGGCGTGTTTGCGCCCTTTAGCTGTTGCGCTTGTTGATGATTTCCTCGGCGATCGCTTTCGGGCACTCTTCGTAATGGGAGAACTGCATCGTGTAGGTCGCGCGTCCCTGGGTGTTCGACCTGAGGGAGGTCGCGTAGCCGAACATCTGGCTCAAGGGCACCTTGGCGGTCACCTTTTGGGCGTTGCCTTGCATGTCCTGGGCTTCGATCCGGCCTCTTCTGGAAGTCAGATCGCCGATGACGTTGCCGATGTAGACATCCGGCGTGACGGCGTCAACGACCATGATCGGTTCCAAGAGGGTCGGGGCACATTTGGTGCGCGCTTCCCTGAGAGCCATCGATGCGGCGATCTTGAACGCCATTTCCGAGGAGTCGACTTCGTGGTACGAGCCGTCGTAGAGGGTGGCTTTGATGTCGAGGACGGGATAGCCGGCGATGATGCCGCCGACGAGCGCGTCCTGCAGGCCTTTGTCGACTACGGAGATGTATTCCCGCGGGACGACGCCGCCGACGATCTTGTCGACGAACTCGTAGCCTTTGCCGGGATTCGGTTCGAATTTGATCCAAACGTGGCCGTATTGGCCTCTGCCGCCGGATTGGCGGATGAAGCGGCCTTCGCAGGATGCTTCCCTGCGGATCGTTTCCCGGTAGGACACCTGCGGCACGCCGACGCTCGCTTCGACCTTGAATTCGCGGCGCATCCGGTCGACGATGATCTCCAGATGGAGCTCGCCCATTCCCGAGATGATCGTCTGGCCCGTTTCGGAGTTGGTGTAGGTGCGGAAGGTCGGGTCTTCTTCGGCGAGTTTGCTGAGGGCGATGCCCATCTTGTCCTGGTCGTTCTTGGTTTTCGGTTCGATCGCCACCGAGATGACGGGTTCGGGAAATTTCATCGACTCGAGGATCACATTGATATTGTCCGAGCAAAGCGTGTCGCCGGTTGTCGTGTCCTTGAAACCGATGGCGGCGGCGATGTCACCGGAATAGACCTTGTCGATCTCGGTCCGGTGATTGGCATGCATCTGGAGAATGCGTCCCAGCCGCTCTTTTTTGTTTTTGGAGGTGTTGACGATATAGGAGCCCTTTTCGACGACGCCGGAATAGACGCGGAAGAATGTCAGCCGGCCGACGAAAGGATCGGTCATGACCTTGAAGGCCAGGGCGACGAATTCCTTGTTGTCGTCATGGACGACGGTGATTTCCTTGCCGTGTTTGTCGATGCCGGTCATTTGCGGCACCTCAATCGGGCTCGGCAGGTAGTCGATGACAGCGTCGAGCATCAATTTGACGCCCTTGTTCTTGAATGCCGATCCGCAGAGCACCGGAAAGAAAGTGACTGTCAGGGTCGCTTTGCGGATGGCAGCCTTGAGCATGTCAACGGTGATCTTCTCGCCGTCGAGATAGGCAAGCATCAGTTCCTCGTCATAATCGGCGACGACTTCGATGAGTTTCGTCCGTCTGGCGGCGACAATTTTCCGAAGATCGGCCGGTATTTCCGTCTCAACGAAATTCTCTTCGGGCTCACCGTCGAACAGGTAGGCTTTTTCCGCCACGATGTCGATGATGCCACGGAAGTTCTCCTCGACACCGATCGGCCATTGGATCGCCTCGGCCTTGGCGCCGAGACGGTGGTGGATCGAGGTGATCGAATTGATGAAGTCCGCGCCCGTCTTGTCCATCTTGTTGGCAAAAACGATCCGCGGAACATGGTATTCGTTCGCCTGCCGCCAGACGGTCTCCGTCTGGGGCTCGACGCCCGCCTGGGAATCAAGAACGGTTACGGCACCATCCAGCACACGGAGGGATCTCGAGACCTCGACGGTAAAGTCAACGTGGCCAGGGGTGTCGATGATATTCACTCTGTGATGTTTCCAGAATGCTGTAGTCGCAGCTGCAGTGATGGTGATGCCACGTTCTTGCTCTTGTTCCATCCAGTCCATCTGCGAGGCGCCATCATGCGTCTCGCCCATTTTATGGATTTTTCCCGTGTGATACAAAACCCGCTCCGTCGTCGTCGTCTTGCCAGCGTCGATATGCGCCATGATGCCGATGTTGCGCGTTTTGTCCAAACTGAATTCACGTGCCATAGTTTAATCCCTTTCCTTGAATCAGAAGCGGTAGTGCGCGAAGGCTCTGTTCGCTTCGGCCATCTTGTGCATGTCTTCTCTTTTTTTGACCGATGCGCCGACGCCATTGGCGGCGTCGATGATTTCTTTCGCCAACCGTTCCTCCATGGTTTTTTCATGACGGGAACGGGAGTATTGTACCAGCCATCTGAGTCCCAGAGTCACGCGGCGATCGCTTCTGACTTCGCCCGGAACTTGGTAGTTTTGGCCGCCGATCCGACGACTTCTGACTTCCAGGGCTGGCATGATGTTGTTAAGCGCCTCATTGAAAACATCGAGAGGTACTTTTCCCGTCTGTTCTCTGATGCGCTCGAACGCATTGTACAGAATGTTTTGGGCAAGGTTCTTCTTGCCGTCGGTCATGATGCTGTTGATCAGCTTCGTGACCAGCTTCGAGTTGTAGATCGGATCCGGTAAGACGTCTCTTTTGACAACTCTTCCTTTACGAGGCATAAGGTGTCTCCTCCTTTCGAAATGATATATGCATTGGAATAACCTTATTTGACCTTGTTATTTTTTCTTTGCCGGAGCCGGTCGTTTCGCTCCATACTTGGAACGGCCAGATCGGAAGAGCGTCGTGTAGGGAAAGAGTGTAGATCTCGGTG
>CALGNF010000118.1 GCA_937958685.1 uncultured Caryophanales bacterium | reverse complement strand
GCGACCACCCAGATCTACACTCTTTCCCTACACGACGCTCTTCCGATCTCGTTCCTGTTCGCACCAGCCACAGGCTCTCTGCAACGATCCTTGTGTCAAGCATGGTCCCAGTCATCGTTCATATGAGATTATGTATATTATAAAGCAGAACAATGGTGAATGCAAGCCTATTCGTCACCTGAGCGCTCCCGCGACCAGCGTCAGCAGCAATTGGTACAATACAAGACCAAGCATCGGTGTCAGATCGAGGGTGCCGCCGATGACGATCCAGCCGCGGAAATACCGCAGGTACAGCGAGGTCAGACGCTCCAATAGTCCGTAGAGACGGGAAGTGCGAAGCGGTGTCCATGAGATGATGATCGTGGCGAACATGAGATAGAAATAGACTGTGAGCACCCAGTAGGCGTAGCGGAGGATTTCCAGGAGGATGGGTGACATCAGTTACCGTTTCTGGTAGTCGTGGATGAATTTTTGCAGCGTCGGTCCTTTGAGATCGGTCTTTTGGGCCATCAGGTAGATCTTGTCCTGGATTTTGACGATCTCACCGTCACAGGCGTATAGAACGCCCGTCAGGAACATCAGGACCTCGTTCGCCTCGGTGATCAGGCAATCCGAGAAATTGAGCACGATCGGCAGCCTGTGCATGATCATCTCCGCATATTCATAAATCGCCGAGGTATCTTGAACCCGGTAAAATTTGAGATCCTCGAAAGCGACATCAGTCGCCTCAACGACCGGCTTCTTGCCAAACAATGCCATAATCATTCCCCGTTTCTGTATAAGATCGTACCCAACCGCAGATGCGTGGCGCCGCAAGCAAGCGCGATCCGGTAATCGTTCGACATCCCCATCGAGAGGAAAGTGCAAGGCGCGTGGGAAAGGTGGAGTCCGCTCACGCTGTCGCGCAGAGCGCCCAGGCGGGTGAAAACCGAGCGCAGCAGCGCCCTATCGTCAGTGAGCGGCGCCATCGTCATCAGACCGACGATGACTATTTTATCATATTTTACCATATTTCGGCAGAAATCGAGGAGATTATCCGGGGAAATTCCCGCTTTTGTGCGCTCTTCGGCGACATTGACTTCCACAAAGCAGGGGAGTGTCTCACGACGGTGTTTCTGGATCGTCTCCGCCAAACTGATCCGATCGAGCGAGTGCAGCATCGCGATCTGATTGATCATCGCCTTGACCTTGTTTGTCTGCAGGGAACCAAGGAAATGCCATGATAGCGGCACATCGGCAAGCAGTTGCTGTTTCCTCAGGAGGTCCTGGACGCGGTTTTCGCCGACATCGCGAATGCCGGCGGCGTAAAGCTCGCGAATGGCATCCGCTTCGACATACTTCGTCGCCGCGATGACTTGCGCGCCCTTGGTTTCCGCCAAGATCCTAGATACGTTGCTGGCGATAGTCATCTTTTGTTCACCGCCTCTTCCTGTTCGCATACGAGAAAAAGCCCGTCAGGATCAACAGGTAGACGGCCAGCAGAACCTCAACCATGATGTTTTCCGTCCAATAAGCGATCCAAAGACAAACAAACAGGCAGTTCAAAAGGTAGAAACCGAGAAACAGCCAAAATTTGGTTTTCTTAGCCAAGGTGTTTCACCTTTTCTAGGAGTTCCTCTAGCCCCCGGGGTGTCTGATTGGCAAACTTGAGCGGTGTGATCGAGACATAGCCTTCCGCTTCGGCCCAAAGATCAGTCCCTTCTTTGGGTGTGAAGGCAGCGAAGCGGCGACGATTCTTGTAAGTGCCGTTGTCGTTTCGGACGTAATAGTGTTCTTCGGGACGAAAACCGAGATCCGTGATGACGATTCCGTGGGATGAGGCATACTTCCGGCCGATGAAGTTGACGTTGAGCAAGTACTCCGAACTCAACAGGCGATGGGCAATGATATAGTCCATCACAGCCTCCAAATCATGCTCAGCGGGTCCGAAGTGGTTGAAATCGGCGGAAAACGCGATCGCCGGAACATGGTGTTTCAAAGCTTCCATGCAAGCTCCCACCGTGCCGGAGTAAACGGTGTCCGAACCCAGGTTCAAACCGTTGTTGATGCCGGAAACGACCACATCGGGAACATATCCGAGGCCGTGCAGGGCGAACGAGACGGCATCCGCAGGCGTCGCTTCGACACTGTACTCGGTCTCGGAATGCCGATGGACGACCGCTTCGTTCCAAAAGATCCGGGAGACGGACGCTCCCGACATATGATGGTGGGGCGCCACGAGGACCACCTCGCCATAGCGTATCAGTTTCTGCTTGAGAATGGTGATGCCGACGGATTTGTAGCCATCGTC
>CALGNF010000117.1 GCA_937958685.1 uncultured Caryophanales bacterium | reverse complement strand
AGATCGTATTCGGTGACTGGAGTTCAGACGTGTGCTCTTCCGATCTGCCAACAACTTAAGAACGGTGGGAGACTTGCTTAGATTCATCGAGAAAAGCCAATGATTGCACCGAAGGTAGACGATGCGATCGTCTACTTTTTATTATAAGGCAAGTAAACACCCGTTCGTGATTGCCGGGTTTTAGCCGACGCCAAGGAGGAAACATGAAGACCATCGAAGAAATCCTCGCTTTCATCAAGGAATTTGAAAAAACATCGCTGACATCCATCGAAATCGAAATGGCCGATCTCAAGCTCAAACTGACAAAGGCGGCCTCAGCCACCGATCAAAACAGCGCTAAATGCGAAACGAGGGCTATGGAGCCAAAAGCCGGTTGTGAGGGCTTTGTGGTCAAGAGTCCGCTCGTAGGAACGTTCTATGCCGCCTCGTCGCCAGCGGCCAAGCCTTTTGTCGCCGTCGGTGACATCGTCAAGAAAGGCGATGTTTTGTGCATCATCGAGGCGATGAAGACGATGAATGAGATCAAGGCTCCGATTTCCGGAAGAATCCTGAAGGTCCTGGCGAAGAACGGAGAAGCCGTGGGCTTCGATCAGGCACTGCTGGCGATCGAACATGACGCATAAGGTCCTGATCGCCAATCGTGGAGAAATCGCTCTGAGGATTATCAGGGCTTGTAAGGAACTTGGCATTCGGACGGTCGCGGTCTATTCCACCATCGATGAGAACAGCCTGCATGTGAAACTTGCTGACGAAGCCATCTGCATTGGCGGCGAGCGCAGTCTGGAATCCTATGGCAATATCCATCGCGTCATCTCGGCCGCGGTGGCGGTCGGAGCGAACGCCATCCATCCCGGTTATGGATTTCTGGCCGAAAATTCCACCTTTGCCAAAATCGTCGAGGAGTGCGGGATCATGTATGTCGGCCCCAAGGCGGAGACAATTTCCCTGATCAGCGACAAGACCCGGGCCAGACAGATTGCCAAGGCCAACAATGTTCCGATTTTGGAAGGCAGCGACACTATCATCGAAGTGGCGTCCGAAGCGCTCGCTTTTTCCCGCAAGATCGGTTTTCCGATCCTGCTCAAGGCCCAAAACGGCGGTGGCGGCCGGGGAATAACAATCATCCGGGAGGAAGAAAGTTTCATCCCGAGATTCGAAAAGACCCAGATGGAAGCACGAGCCAATTTCAGTACCGAAGGCTTGTACATCGAGAAATACATTGAGAATGCCAGGCATGTGGAAATTCAAATCATCGCCGACAAATTCGGCAATATCGTCCATCTGGGCGAGCGCGACTGCTCGATGCAGCGCCGCAACCAGAAAGTCATCGAGG
This sequence comes from uncultured Caryophanales bacterium, assembly GCA_937958685.1. Taxonomy (GTDB): domain Bacteria; phylum Bacillota_I; class Bacilli_A; order Izemoplasmatales; family Hujiaoplasmataceae; genus JAAYZB01. The sequence continues at coordinate 4,463 of CALGNF010000117.1, read as the reverse complement.
AATCGCCTTCCCCGATCGTGAACGCGGCTTTGCGGCAACAGATGGCCGAAGCCGCCCTCCGCATCGCCAAAGCCATCGATTATCGCGGTGCCGGCACCGTCGAGTTCCTCTTGGACGAAAACGGCAAATTCTTCTTCATCGAGATGAACGCGCGGATCCAGGTCGAGCATCCGGTCACCGAAATGGCTTATGGGGTCGACTTGGTCAAGGAACAACTCCTGATCGCCTTTGACAATCCCCTGTCATTCCGTCAGAGCGATCTCAAGCCTCAGGGACACACCATCGAATGCCGGGTCAACGCCGAGAACGTGTACGAGGATTTCCGTCCCTGCCCGGGAGCAATCGCCAACATCATTTTCCCAGGAGGTCCGGGAGTCAGGGTCGACAGCCATGTGTACGCTGGCTACGCCATCACGCCTTATTATGATTCGTTGATCGCCAAAGTGATTGTCAATGCCCCAACCAGAAAGGATGCGATCCGGAAGATGCGGGTCGCGTTGGAAGGTTTTGTCATTGATGGAATCACGACCAATATGGATTTCTTGTACGTCATGATGCACAATCCCGTTTTTGTGAAGGGCAACTACGACACCACCTTTGTGATGCGGGCGGTAAGGGAGGAACTAGATGGCCAACTTTCTCGATGATCATCGCAACCGCGTCGTCCGCTTTCAGAAGCAATACCGGAAAAAACAGATCGCTTCCCACAAATTGGACATTCCTGAACGCCTGTTCCTGAAATGCCCGTTTTGTGAGCGGTCGATCCATCGCGATATCTTGATGCAAAATGCGTATGTCTGCCCAGAATGCGGCAACTATTTCCCACTTACCGCCAGAAACCGGATCGGCATGTTGGTCGAGAGAGATTCCTTCAACGAACTCGATCACAATCTGCATTCTCTCAATCCTCTGGATTTTCCCGGTTATGAAGACAAGGTCAAACAGAATCAGGAGCTGACCGGCGAGGTCGAGGCCTTCGTCGGTGGCATTGCCAAGATCAGCGGCCACAAGGTCTGCATCGGCGTGCTCGACAGCCACTTCATGATGGGCTCGATGGGCTCCGTCGTCGGTGAGAAGGTCACCAGGCTGATCGAAACCTCGGTTCGCGAGCGCTTGCCTCTCGTGATCGTTTCTTCTTCGGGGGGGGCGCGCATGCAAGAAGGCATCTTCTCCCTGATGCAGATGGCCAAAACCGCGGCGGCGCTTGCTGAGCACAACGCGGCCGGCCTGTTCTACCTTTCATTGCTGACCCACCCGACGACTGGTGGCGTCAGCGCCAGTTTTGCGATGCTTGGAGACATCATCATCGCCGAAAAAGGAGCCCTGATCGGGTTTGCCGGCAAACGGGTGATCCAACAGACAATCAGGGAGGATCTTCCTGAGGGGTTTCAAACTTCGGAGTTTCTGCTTGAGCACGGAATGATCGACATCGTGCTCGACCGCAGGGAAGTCAAACCGATGATCGGCAAACTTCTGGCATTCCATGCCTGCGAGGCTTGAGATGACAGCCAATTCGAGGGCTTGGGACAAAGTCCAACTGGCCCGCAATCCCAAACGACCAACAGCAAAGAGCGTTGTCGCCGCCTTGGCTCCCGATTTCGTGGAACTCAAGGGCGACCGTCTCTTCAGCAATGACTATGCCATCATCGGCGGCATCGGCACGATCGCCGATCGCCGGTTCACGATCATCGCCGAAGAAAAAGGCACCAATCTCGAAGAGCGCATCAAGAACCATTTCGGCATGCCGCACCCCGAAGGCTACCGCAAAGTGATGCGGCTCGTGAGGCAGGCGGAGAAATTCCATCGGCCCGTCCTCTTCCTGATCGACACCCCCGGAGCGTATCCCGGAATCGATGCGGAAGCGCGGGGCCAGGCCGAGGCGATTGCTTCCTCGTTGCGGTTTCTGTTCACCGTCAAGGTGCCTTTGATCGCGGCGGTTTTATCCGAAGGCGGATCGGGAGGAGCGCTCGCCATCGGCATCGCCGATCACCTGATCATGTTGGAAAACGCCACCTATTCGATTCTTTCGCCCGAAGGGTTCGCCGCAATCCTCTACAAGGACGCCTCCCTCGCGCCCCAGATCGCTGACACGATGAAGCTGACGGCCCAGGACTTGGAACAATTCGGCATCGCCGACGAAATCATTGCCGAACCCGGCGGCGGCTGGCACCTTGACAACGATGCCCCCATCATCTCGCTCAAACGCTCGGTGTTGGCTGAACTCAAGCAACTCGAGCGGCTTGATTCTGAGACGCTACTCAAGAAAAGGACGGCGAAATTCCGTGCCTTTGGCAAATATCAGGAAGGAAACAACTGATCATGGCAGTTCACAAAGGTTATCTGAAAGTCGTTGCGACCGGAAGCTATGTTCCAGACGTTGTCCTTTCGAATGCCGACCTGGCGACGATCGTCGACACCTCCGACGACTGGATCACTTCCCGGACCGGCATCAAGGAAAGGCATATCGCTTTCGAGGAAAGAACCTCCGACCTGGCCTGCAAAGCCGCACGGAGAGCGATCGATAAAGCAAATTATGACAAAGCCAAGATCGATCTGGTGATCGTCGCCACTTTCACTCCCGACTACAAGAGCCCAAGCGTGGCCTCCTTAGTTCAGGCAAAACTGGGATTGGAACAGGCCAACATCATTGCCTTCGATGTCAGCGCTGCCTGCACGGGCTTCATCTATGCTTTGAACGTCGCCGAGGCGATGTTGCGCTCCGGCGCCTACAAAAGCGCACTCGTGATCGGGGCCGAGATCATCTCGAAGGTCACCGACTACCATGACCGCAACACCTGTGTTCTTTTTGGGGACGGCGCCGGAGCCGTCATTCTCGAGAAAGACAAGGGCAAACGAGCATTCTTCAATGTCTATTCCAAACCCGATCCCGAGCAGATCCTCTATGTGGACGACTATGTCCGCATGGACGGCCAAAGCGTCTACCAGTTCGCCTCCCGGGCGGTCGGGCCTTGTATCGAGGAATTACTGCGGTATGCCAAACTGCCGAAGTCGACGATCAAGAAGGTCGTGCCGCACCAGGCGAACATCCGCATCATCCAAAGCGCGGCCAAAGCCCTGGCGCTCCCGATGGAATCGTTTTATGTCAACATCGAGAAATACGGCAATACCTCGGCTGCCTCGATTGCGATCGCTTTTGATGAACTGCTCGCTTCCGAGACGATCGACTCCGGCGATCAGGTCATGCTTGTCGGCTTTGGTGCCGGCCTCACCTGGGGCGCATGTCTCTTGACAATCTAGGAGGACGTATGAAAAACATCAATGAATTGCTTGGCACGACCTATCCCCTGATCCAAGGCGGCATGGCCAATGTCGCCGATCAGCATCTGGCAGCGGCTGTCAGCAACGCCGGCGCCCTCGGGATCATCGCCGCCGGCGGTGACGATTATGAGACTGTCAGGAAGAAAATCCGCTTATGCAAACAAATGACCGACAGACCGTTCGGCGTCAACATCATGCTGATGAGTCCGCACGCCGAAGCGATCGCCCGTTTGGTCATTGAAGAACAGATTCCGGTCGTCACGACCGGAGCCGGCAACCCCGGCAAATTCATTCCCGCATGGAAAGAAGCCGGGATCATCGTCATCCCCGTCATCGCGAGCGTCGGGCTGGCCGTCCGCATGGAAAGAGCCGGTGCCGACGCCTTGATTGCCGAAGGCCAGGAGGCCGGCGGTCATATCGGCGAATTGACGACGATGGCCCTGATCCCGCAAGTCGTGGATGCGGTTGATCTCCCCGTGATCGCCGCCGGTGGCATCGGCGATTATCGCGGTGTTTTGGCGGCCTTTGCCCTCGGCGCTAAGGGCGTTCAGGTGGGAACTGCGTTTCTGGTGGCCTCGGAGTGTTGCGTCCACGACAACTACAAACAAATGGTGATTAAGGCCAAGGACATCGATACGATCGTCACCGGACGCCAGACAGGAGCTCCCGTGCGTGTATTGAAGAACCCGATGGCAAGAGAATATGTCCGCCTGGCGAACCAGGGCGTGTCCTTGGAGGAACTCGAGAAAATGACCTTGGGATCACTCCGCCGCGCCGTTTTTGACGGGGATCTGGAGACTGGATCCTTCATGGCGGGGCAGATCGCCGGCCTGATCAAAGACATCCGGCCGGTGAAGGCGATCATCGAGACCATGTTCCTTCCTGTCAAAGCATACAAGAACGGACTGGAAATCCTATGAGAGTTGCGATCTTGTTCCCCGGACAAGGCAGCCAGGCCGCCGGCATGGGTGAGGCTTTCTATGTCAAGTATCCGGCGTTTGCGAAGCGCTATCTCCAGGTATCGGCACTCTTGGGAATGGATTTTCGGCGTCTGTGCCAAAATGAGGAGGGTTTGCTCGAGCGCACGGAATACGCCCAAAGAGCAATCGTAGCCCTCAGCGCTCTGAGCTCGGAAGAGCGTCGTGTAGGGAAAGAGTGTAGATCTGGGTGGTCGCCGTCACATT
>CALGNF010000116.1 GCA_937958685.1 uncultured Caryophanales bacterium | reverse complement strand
ACAACCGAGATCTACACTCTTTCCCTACACGACGCTCTTCCGATCTGAGTGAGCCTTCGATTGTAACACTTGCTTCGGCGACCCTTTGCACAACAACTCTCATCTCAACAGATCCTTTCGATCGAATAGATGCCCTTGACTCTCTGGATGTTGGCGATGACACCGTCAAGTTCCAACACGTTGCCGATCTCAATGCGCATGCGGATGATGCCTTCCTTGACTTTGTTGGTTTGGGCGCTCACCTGGTTGATCTTCGCTTTGGAGGAAGTCGCCGCATTGATGATCTCGGCCAGGACGTTGTCGCGGTTCTGAACGATGATCTTGATGCTTGTCTCGTATTTCTTGGTCATGTTGGAACCCCAGAAGACATCGATCAGGCGGGCTTTGTCGAAATAGGTGATGTTTTTGCATTGCTGGCGGTGGACGACGATCCCGGTATTTTTCGAGACATAGCCGACGATGTCGTCGCCAAGGACGGGATTGCAGCAATTGGCAAGTTTCACCGACGGATTCGACAAACCCTCGACGATGATGTTGATGTCGCTGTGGAGCGTCCGCTGCTTTTGGAGCCTTTTTTCCTCGGGAAGGTTGATTTTCTCGAGCAATTCCTCTTCCGTGAGCGTGTCCTTGCCGCTGATCAGGTTGAGTGCGCCGATTGGGGAAATGATGTTCTTGCCGATCTCAAAGTAGAAATCCTCGACGGTCTTGACGCCCTTGCTCGCGAACAATTCGCTCACCAGCTTGTCGGTGAGCACGATCTGGACGTGCTTGGCCTGGATTTCCTTTTCGAAGTCCTGCCGGCCTTGCTCGACGAGGACATCGCGCTTTTGCTTGTTGAGAAAGTTCTTGATCTTGCTTCTCGCGTTCGAGGTCTTGGCGATCTTGAGCCAGTTTTCGTTCGGACCCACCGCGTTTTGACTTGTGCGGATCTCGACCATGTCGCCGGTTTTCAAGGTGTAGTCCAAGAGATCGGAAGAGCACACGTCTGAACTCCAGTCACCGAATACGATCT
>CALGNF010000115.1 GCA_937958685.1 uncultured Caryophanales bacterium | reverse complement strand
GAGATCGTATTCGGTGACTGGAGTTCAGACGTGTGCTCTTCCGATCTGAGTACATCCGCAAAAACAAAAGGATCATCGTGAAAGACCCCCATAACATCAAGGTGATCGGGGGAAGAATGTGAAAACGGGTTTAACCCGTTTTTTTCATGGCAGATTTCCCATACTCCATAGCCGAAGGCCTGAATAAGTGGTATAATTTAATTTACAAAATCAAAATCGCACGTGTTTCAACAGGCGCCCCAGTTTGCCAGCGTCAGCTATTCGCCACACTCATGGAGGTATCGGGATGGTATCCGGGATCGTTCTGGCAGGAGGAACTTCCTCCCGCATGGCCACCAACAAACTGCTGATGACATTCCGTGGCAAACCCTTGTTGTCCTATGTCATCGATACGCTGCGAACCGTTGTGGACGAAATCGTCGTCGTCACAGGCCATTATCACCAGGAAATCAGCGCTTTTCTCGCTTCCTACCAAGACATTCGGGTCGTGTGCAACAACGACTATGCTAAAGGCATGTTCACTTCCGTCAAAACCGGAGCGAAAGCCGCAAAAGGTGATCTATGCATCATCCCGGGTGATTATCCCCTGGTATCACCACGGACATACGTAGCGCTTTTGGCACAAACTGGGCTGGTCAGGGTTCCGGTCTTTCAGGGTAGGCGAGGCCATCCGCTGTTTTTGGAAGAAAAACTGCAGCCTCTTCTGCTGGCGGAGCCCGATGACGGCAATCTCAAGCAATTCCGGGATCGCTACCCCATCACCGACGTGGTCGTTGATGACGAAGGCGTCATCCTGGATGTGGATACGATCCACGATCTGATCGATATGGAAAACGGATTTGGAGGAGGACGATCATCTTGAAAGTACTGGATTATTACCGCCCGACATCGCTGGCCGACGCCTATGAGACCCTTATGAGGAATCCCCAGAATCAGATTATGGGTGGTGGAGCATGGCTGAAATTGTCACCGGGAGAGATCACGACGCTGATCACTCTTGACGGACTGGGGCTCGAAGCGATCGCGGAACAACCAGAGGCGGTCCTGATTGGCGCCAAAGCCACGTTGCGGGCAATCGAAACATCGCCATTGATTGCCCAACTGCAGGGAGGACTTCTCAGGGATGCCGCCAGACACGTGATGGGTGTCTCGTTGAGAAACATCGCGACGATCGGCGGCTCCATCGTCGGCAGATTCTCCTTCTCGGACATCCTGACAGCCCTTTTGGCAATGAACGCACAATTGGTGTTCCATGCCAGGGGCGAGATCGCGCTTGCGGATTACCTACTTCTGCACCGCCCGGAGAAAGATATCCTTCTATGGATCAAGATTGAGAAGGATAACGCCCATTCCGCGTTTCGCAAGGTCGCCCGCACCAGGCTGGATTTCGCCATCCTTAATCTCGCGATCGTCAAGACACGGGCGACGACGACGATCGCGCTCGGATCCCGCCCGCAAGGCCCGGTCTTGGCCAAGCGAGCCATGGCATATCTCAACGAAAGCGCCAATCTCACGGAAAAGGTCTTCGAGCAAGCAGCCAGACTCGTCACGGAGGAACTGGCGTTTGGCGACAACCTCAAGGCGGGCAAGGAATATCGCCGGCATCTCGCCTATGTCCTGAGTAAACGACTTCTGAAGGCGGTGAACAGCGATGAAAGTTAACCTGCTCATCAACAATGAATGGCGTGCCTTTCACGTTGAAGCCGGAGAGTATCTCGCCGACACCTTGCGCCGAAACGATTTTCTCTCTGTCAGGCGCGGCTGCGATACGACGAGTTGCGGTGTCTGCACCGTGCTGCTGGATGGCAAGCCCGTACCTTCCTGCTCGATCCTCACCGTTGCCGTTGACAATCATGAGGTGACGACAATCGAAGGTATCCAAAAAGAGGCGGACAAGTTGAGCGACCATTTCGGCCGGGAGGGAGCCGACCAGTGCGGGTTTTGCAATCCCGCGCTCGCGCTCACCGTCTATGCGATGAAAAAGGAACTCAAGAATCCCTCGGATCAGGAGATCCGGGAGTATCTCGTCGGCAATCTCTGCCGCTGCACCGGTTATATCGGCCAGGAAAAGGCGATCAGAAGCTATCTGGAGGACCTATCATGAAAGCCGTAAACACGATCACCCCCTCCGTCGACGGGAAGGGTTTGATGATGGGAAGAAAAGGCTACACTGACGATTACGCCGAGAAAAACTCCCTCATCATCAAAATCATGAGGAGCCCTCATCCATTTGCCAGGATCAAGCTGATCGACACCAAACGGGCAAGACAGCTCGCCGGAGTCGAACTGGTCCTTACCTATCGTGACTTCCCCCGTGTGCCGTTCACAAGAGCGGGTCAAGGATATCCCGAACCCTCCCCCCATGACAAATTCGTACTTGACGAGTATGTCCGCTATGTCGGGGATGAGGTCTGCGCTGTCGCGGCGATCAGTGAGGAGATCTGTGAAGAGGCCTTGAGACTCGTCGAGGTCGAGTATGAAGTCTTGGAACCGCTGCTTGACTTCGAGACGGCGTTGGACAACAGCCAAATCATTCATCCCGAACCGGAGATCCATGAGATGTTCCCCACGGGCTTTGCGCCTAAGCGCAACCAGGCGGCCGCCTATCGGATGGAGGTGGGCGATGTCGAAACAGCGCTCAAGGGCTGCGACGTGGCCATCAAGGAAACCTTCTACACCCAGGCGCAAGCCCACATGATGCTCGAACCGCACACCGCCAACGCCCGGATCGATTACCAAAACCGGCTGGTCATTTACAGCTCCACGCAGACCCCGTTCCACATCAGGCGGATCATCTCCCAGGCGTTGGGGATTCCGCTTGCGAAAATCCGGGTGATCAAACCCCGGGTCGGCGGCGGGTTTGGCGGCAAACAGGCTCTGCACGGCGAAATGTTCGTGAGCTACGTCACTTACAAAACCGGCAAACCCTCGAAAATCGTCTTCAGCCGCAAGGAAGTCTTCGAATCGACCTATTCACGCCATCCGATGCGGATAACGATGCGGATGGGGGCGACCAAGACCGGCATGATCAAGGCGATCGACTGTCACATTCTTTCCGATACGGGAGCTTATGGCGAACACGCGCTCACCGTGTTCATGGTCGCAGGGTCCAAGGTGTTGCCGCTGTATAACAAGGTTGCCGCCGTCCGTTTCGGTGGCGAGGTCGTCTATACAAACCACACCCCGGCCGGCGCTTTCCGCGGCTATGGCGCGATCCAAGGCAATTTCGCCTTGGAATCGGCGATCGACATCCTCGCGGAGAAACTCGGCATGGATCCGATCCTCCTCCGGGAAATGAACATGATGCGCGAGGGCGAGACCTCGCCGATCTTCGCCATCATGGGCGAAGGCACCGAGGGCACCGCCATGATCATGGACACCTGCAAGCTTGACTATTGCCTCAAACGCGGCAAGGAACTGATCGGTTGGGAGCGAAAGTATCCCCGTTATGACGAAACCCGGGAGAAGGTCAAGGCCGTGGGCATGGCGATCGCCATGCAGGGTAGTGGCATTCCCTATATCGACATGGGGGCGGCAACAATCAAACTCAACGACGACGGTTGCTACAACCTGATGGTTGGGGCCACGGAAATCGGTCAGGGCAGCGACACGATCTTGACGCAGATTGCGGCGGAGGAACTGCAAACGACCGTAGCGAAGGTGATCGTCTATTCGTCGGATACCGATTTGACGCCCTTCGATACCGGAGCCTATGCTTCCAGTACGACCTTCGTGTCCGGGAATGCCGTCTTGAACACCGCCAGAAAACTCAAACAGGCGATGATCGTCGAGGCAGCCAGGATTTTGGGAACCGAAGAGACCAAGATCGGCTTTGACGGCGACATGTTCAGAGACAGCCTATCCCATAAAGAAATTTCGTTGAAGGACCTTTCCAACCAGATAACCTATTCCCATGAGCAGAAGCAACTTTCAGTGACGGCCAGTTATGTCGGCCACAAGTCACCACCGCCATTCATGGCCGGTTTCGTCGATCTAGAGATTGACAAGGAAACATTCGAGATCAAGATCCTCGATTACGTCAGCGTCGTGGATTGCGGCACGACGATCAACCCGAAACTGGCCCAGGGACAAGTCGAGGGCGCAATCGTCCAAGGTTTGGGCATGACACTCTTTGAGGAAGTCAAGTATACCGCCAAGGGAAAGCTGGTCTCCAGCGATATGCTCAACTACATGGTGCCCACGCGGGTCGACATCAACAACCTGACGACGGAGTTCGCAAACAGTTACGAGGAATCCGGGCCGTTCGGGGCGAAATCGGTTGGCGAAATCGGCATCGATACCCCGCCGGCAGCGGTGGGAAACGCCATCCATAACGCGCTCGGGATCAGAATGACAGCCTTGCCGTTCACTCCGGAAAGAATATATAGACAAATGCTTATTAAGGAGCGTGTAGAAAAATGAGAAAAGCAGCTTGCGAGCGTCTGAGCGTCATCCTGGTTTTCGGATCCATTTGGGGTATCATCGAAGCCACCCTTGGCTATGCATTGCACCTTCTGCCGGCCTTGATCGCCGGAAGCGTGATGTTTCCGCTCGTCATGTTCATCCTCTTGCGTGCCCGCAGGGCAACGACTAACCGAATCGACATCATCCTGATCGGTTTTCTAGCCGCGATGATCAAGAGCGTGAATCTCCTGATGCCAGCGTTGAACATCTATAAGACGATCAATCCCATGGTGGCGATCATCTTGCAGTCGCTGGTGGTGTTTGCGGTTGTTCCGTTATCAGAAAGGCAAACCAACATTGCCAAGCTTGTCGTCTTAGTAGATCGGAAGAGCGTCGTGTAGGGAAAGAGTGTAGATCTCGGTGGTC
>CALGNF010000114.1 GCA_937958685.1 uncultured Caryophanales bacterium | reverse complement strand
AACGGTTCGATGGGCATGGCGACCGGCTATGCCACCAATGTGCCGCCCCACAACCTCAATGAGGTCCTGCAAGCGGTAATCTACAAGATTGACAGGCCACATGCGACCATCGCTGAATTGATGACAATCATCAAAGGCCCCGATTTCCCCACAGGCGCCATTGTCGAAGGCATCGACGAGATCGAAAAGGCGTTTTCCACCGGACGTGGCAGAATCGTCATCAAGAGCAAGGCCGAGACAAAACCAACGCAGATCATCATCACCGAGATCCCTTACGAGGTCAACAAGGCTGATTTGGTGCGCAAGATCGACGACATCAGACTCAAGCGCCGGATCGACGGCATCATCGAGGTCCGGGACGAATCGGATCGCGAGGGGCTCAGGATCGTCATTGACATCAAAAAAGAGATCGGTGCCGACGTGATCCTCGGGTATCTGTATAAAAACACGGATCTCAGTGTCACCTACAACTACAACATGGTCGCCATCGACAACAAATCCCCGCGTCAGATGACCCTGATCGAAATTTTCGACAGTTACATCCAGCACCAGAAGGAAGTCGTCCGGAATCGGTCGAATTTCGAGCTCTTCCGGGCGGAAAAACGCCGGCACATCGTCGAAGGCTTCGTGCGGATGGTCGATGTCCTCGACGAGGTCATCACCCTGATCCGCAGCTCTCAGGGGAAAAGGGACGCCATCGCCAAACTGATGGCTGCTTTCACTTTTTCCGAAGCCCAGGCCGACGCCATCGTCACCTTGCAACTCTATCGACTCTCGACCACCGATGTCGATGAGATGCGCCAGGAATCGGAATCGCTTGACAAACAGATCGCGGCGCTCAACCGCATCCTGCAAAACGAGAAGGAACTCGAAAACGTCATCAAGAAAGAGACAACCAGACTGATCGAACGCCATGAGACACCGCGCAAGACGTTGATTCGCGAGGAGATCAAGAAGATCGAAATCGACGAGCAGGCGCTGATCCAGCACGAGAATGTCATCGTCGTCCTGACCACCGACGGATATCTCAAACGGTCATCGCTGAAGTCCTTCCAAGCCACGAACGGATTACCCGGTTTGAAACAAAACGACAGGGTGTTAAGACAGGCGGAAGTCAACACCAGCGACACCTTGCTGGTCTTCACCAATTTCGGCAACTACATCAATATTCCCGTCTTCAAGATCCCCGACGCCAAATGGCGCGATCTTGGCGAGTACATCGGCTTGTTCGCGCCTCTCACCGACAAGGAGGAAGTCATCGACTTCATCGTCGTAGGTGAGTTCGATGCCGAGCGGACTGTTCTGCTGGCAACCGAGGAGGGCACGATCAAGCATGTCCCCCTGGCTGAATTCCAACAAATCCGCCTCAACAAGACCTACAGTGCGATGCCGGCCTCGAAAATCAACACCCTCGTATCGGTTGATCTCCGCGAAGGTTATGACACCCATGTCGTACTCGTGACCGAAAACGGCTATGTGCTCAAATACCTCCACGAGGAAGTCCCGATCCAGAGTTTGAATGCCAGAGGCGTCAAAGGCATCAACCTACGCGACGACATCCTGATCGGGGCGCGCTACGTTTCCTCCCTCCACAAGGACGAGATTCTGATGCTCACCAATCGCGGGGCGATCAAGCGTGAGTATGTGCAAAACATCGAAACCTCGCACCGGCCGGCCAAGGGCAAATTGTTTCTCAAGAGCGTCAAGACCAATCCCTATCAATTCCGCGGTTTCATTGCCGAGAACATCTTTCGGCTGAAGGAGCACGTGTCGTTGCGGATTGTCGCCAAGGATGAGTGCCTGGTCATCAAGGGTTCAGAGTTGAAACCGGACCGGTACGAACATGGCATTCCCTATATGGAAAAAGAGACTCAGCCCGAAGCATTGCTTTTGGACAAGAATACGCCGGATGTGGCGAACCGGATTCTCTACAAACTCCATGCCAACAAGGACTACAACGCTGTCGACGAGGAAGACGAACTCGAGAAGGACGTGATCTTCGAACTGGAGAAGATCATCAAAAGCAGTGCGAAACCGGCCGAACCTGAAGCAGAAGATGATAATGAAGTCATGATTCAGGAAACGCTTTTCTAGATTTCCGGCACACAAAAAGGACAGGAGCAAACCCATGAGAAAAACCATGATAACCCTAATCGCGATCCTGCTGGGTACTGGCTTGATCGCCTGTGGCACCACTCAGCCGACAACGACGGTGACCACGCCGACGACCGTCGATACCGAGAACTTCATCGAAATCAACAGCATCGCTGACCTGCAGGGTCTCGCGATGAACAAATCTTACCGATTGATGCAGGATCTCGACCTGGAAGGGATCGAATGGACGCCGCTGGGATCATTTGAAGAACCATATCTGGGAATTTTCGATGGCAACAATCATACGCTTTCCAATCTGACGATCACCCAGCGGAACACCTCGTTCAATGGTCTGTTCGCCCACCTGTCCGGCAGCGTGAGCGATTTGGAGATCCGCGACTTTACGATTGCCTACACCGCCCAGTTCCTCACATATGCCGGTGGCTTGGCGGGTTATCTGTCCGGTGATGTCGACAATGTCGCCGTCAGTGGGACCATCACCCTTGTGAACAACACATCCAACACCTATGCCGGACTGCTCGTGGGCGCAGTGGTCGCCAAAGTGACTTCAACGATGACCGCCGACGCGTTTGTTGCCAATGAAATCACAGGAGTAAGCGCCAGCGGTTCAGTTGATATTGACGGCAAGAACTTTGTCTATGTCGGCGGCCTGGCGGGAAAAATCCACAATTCCCGTGTCGAGCGCGCGGTTGTGGAGGCCGACATCCGGGTTACCGCCCAAAATTACCGCATCTATGCCGGCGGCGTCGTCGGTCATCATTACGGCGGGCTCTTAATAGGCTATGAAGCGATCGTGACCGATTCTCAGATTCCCCTCTCGACCATTTTTGCCAACACCACCGTGGAAGTCACGATTGCCGGGATCCAGGCCTCTGTCGGCGGATTTGCCGGTTTTTCCCAGTATGGTGTGTATGAGGACATCATCGCCATCAGCAATCTATCGCTGGCGGGCACGAAGTTGCTTGCCGGGATGTTCATTGGTGAAAGTTGGAACGGTGATTGGCAAAACATTCTGGCGACCGGCCAGATAGCCATGACATCACAGGCTGACCAGGTTGCCGTGCTTGATTCGCTGGCCGCCTTCGCCAACGAGCCAACAACCGTCACCAACGCCTTCCACTATGTGGCCGCACCTTCTGCTTTGACCAATGCCTATGGCACTCCTGCCACGCTTGCCGAACTTCAAGACCAATCCTGGTATGAGGGCTGGCTGGATTGGGAGACATCGTTTATGAGTTTGGCGGAGCTCGCTGCGTTTTTCGGTGAATAGCCCGGAGAGATACAGAGCGGCTCTGTGCCGCTTTTTCTTGATAATATAGTCAAATTCCGTGTTGATGATACTGTTTATGAGAATATTGGGATGTTTTTTTTTGTTAAATCGTCTCAATGACGCTCTTGATGATATAATATTGACTGGTGATAACCATGAATTGTATCCGCAACCTTTCGCGAACCCCGATACCCAACGACGTGTTCATGCAAACATTGAAACTCTACTATCAAATGGGGAAGAACGATTTTTATCTGAATCTCTTCAAGGATGATGCCCAAGGCATCAGCGAACAAAACGCCTATCAGGAAGCGTTGGCCTTTTATCGCGCTTTCTTCTTTGCCTACAAGCTTCCCGAATCACGTCTGCGCTCGCTAAGGCTCGAGTCAACCGTCCCCAAGAACAAAGGGGAAATGCTTTTCAAAAACATCATCGCCGTCTTCAAGATGATCCATGGTCCCGGAAGCCAACCGTTCCATCTCAATGTGACGGAGATCAACGATCTCACGAAGTTGTTGTTCAAGAACGTGCTGCCTCCGGAGAAACTCCAATACCGCAAACAGGAACGTCACAAGCCCGCCTTGCTGGCGGCGGAGAGCGTCTCGCTCCGGGAACAGCTTGAGGAACTGATCGCGAAACTCACGGAGATCAAAAAGCAGAACCTCTATGAACCGCTGTTCCTCTACCTCAATTTTCTTGTGGATTTCATGAACATGCAGATTTACAAGTTTGCGGAAAACGAGATCATCGCCTTGTTGGTTTTCTACATCATGATGCTGCAGGAAGGTCTGCTTGCATCCCGCTACCTGTCTTTTTTCGCGAAGATTTGTCTCAACCTCGACGAATTTCGCGGCGTTATCGATAAAACCCGGTTCGGTTGGAGCGAAGGCTTCGCGGAAATCATGCCGCTCACGCGCTACATGCTGAGAATCTACCACAACCTTTATCTCGATCTTCAAGACTATGCTCGGGATTACGAGTACGAATCGAAGCTGGAAATCTCCAAGTCTGACTATATCGAAAACACGATCGACAAGCTTCCGGAGGTTTTCCAGAAGGAGGATGTCCGGCTAAAGCATCCCTTCATCTCCGATTCGACGATCAACCGGACATTGAAGCGCCTGCAGGACGAGAACAAGATTCGGCCGCTGGGAAAGGGCCGAAGCGCCAAATGGGTCAAATTGTACAAGAAGGAAACCCACAGATACGCCGGCAGGCAACTGAACCTTGATTTGGGGGATCAATGATGAGACAGGTCAGGAAAATCATCAAGAACGCTTTGCGCGAGGACATGCCCAAGGGCGATATTTCCGGGAAGTACCTGTTTGACCGGGAAGTCGCTTACGGTAAACTGATCGCCAAAGAGAACGGGATTATCTCGGGGATCACAGTCATCAGAGAAGTGTATCGGGCGGTCGACCGCAAACTTAATTATTCCCCGCTCGTCCACGATGGCGACGCCGTCAAAGTCGGAGACGTGATCGCGCTTGTGGACGGCCCGACGAAATCATTGCTGAAGGCGGAAAGAGTCGCTTTGAACATCCTTCAGCGGATGTCGGGAATCGCCACCCTGACCAGCAGATTCGTGGCCGAGACCGTCGGGACCAAAGCGGTGATCCTCGACACCAGAAAGACAGCCCCCACGCTCCGCGTGCTCGAAAAGCTGGCCGTCAGGCACGGCGGCGGGCAAAACCATCGAATGAGCCTTTCCGACATGGTGATGCTCAAGGATAACCATCTCAAGGCAGCCGGTTCGATCAGCGAGGCTGTGAGCCGCGTTCGGGCCAAGGTCAATCCGAAAATCAAGATTGAAGTCGAAGTCGAGACTCTCGCCATGTTCGAGGAAGCGCTCGCCACCGCTTGCGACGTGATCATGCTCGACAACATGGATTTGGATACGATGCGCGAATGTGTTCGGCGCAACCAAGGCCGAAAAAAACTGGAGGCTAGCGGGAACATGTCGCTGGACCGGATCGCGGAAGTGGCAGCGACGGGAGTCGATTACATCTCCGTCGGGATGCTGACCCATTCCTATGCCAGCCTAGACATCAGCTGCCGTTTCTAGCCATTACATTTTTCCAGATATCCATATAGAAAGGAAGTGAAACCATGATCAAGCCCAAATACGACTGGAAACTGATGGTTGACGGGTTGGTCGACGACGCGTCGATTTTCAAACATATTCTGCATAACCGCGGCATCGACGACGTGGAACATTTCTTTTCCATGGGCGAGGAATCGTTGCACGACTGCTGGCTGCTCAAGGACATGAAACGCGCTGTCGACCGGGTGAAGAAAGCGATTACGGACAAGGAAAAGATCCTTGTCTTCGGAGACTATGACTGTGACGGAATCAGCGCGATTTCTGTTTTGTACCGCACGCTGAAGCGTTTGGGAGCCAATGTCGATTATGATCTCCCCGACCGCTTCCAAGATGGCTACGGGTTGAATCTCAGGGCTGTCGGGAAAATCATTGCGAGCGGCGCCGGTCTGGTGATCACAGTCGACAACGGCATCACCGCCATCGATGAGGTCGCCCAACTGCAGGCAGCAGGGATCGATACAATCATCACCGACCACCATGAAGACAAAGGCAAGTTGCCATCAGCATACGCCATCATCCACGCCAAACTCAGTCCAGACTATCCCTTCAAGGAGATCGCCGGCGTGATGACGGCCTATAAACTGGCAACGGCGATTGCCGGAGATCCGCTCCGCGACCTTTATGATCTCGTGATGATCGGTACCATCGCCGATCTCATGCCTTTGGTGGACGAAAACCAGGCGATGGTCAATCTCGGTTTGCAGCAGTTGCGGAAGACGAAAAATCTGGGACTTAAAAAATTGGTAATTTCCTCCAACTTGGACCTGATCAACGAAACGGCGATCGCCTTCAAAATCGCACCCAAGATCAACAGCTCAGGTCGCCTTGGCAAGGCGAGCGACGCCGTCAGACTGCTCGTGAGCGAAGCGGAGGCCGAGATCGACAGGTTGATCAAACAGATTGAGGAAAACCACGAAAACCGCAAGGGACTGACTGCCGAAGCCGTCAAGCTTTGTGAAAACATGGTTGATCCAAGCGATGCCGTCATCGTCGTCGCTTCCGAGGATCTCCATGAGGGCGTCATCGGCATCTGCGCCCAAAAGCTGGCGGAAAAATACCAACGTTCGGCAATCGTGATCACACTTGACGAGTCAGATCGGAAGAGCACACGTCTGAACTCCAGTCACCGAATACGATC